>CBDUGV010000082.1:0-15615 GCA_965366815.1 uncultured Bdellovibrionales bacterium
GCGCACAAATACTGTGCTTTTAGATCTTCGGTATACACTCAATTACGGCTGCGGGAAGTACTCAAGCTGAGTAGTTGCCGTAACGATACTAGTAGTATGTGGGCTGACTTCGGCAAATAGTCGGTTCGCTTATCCCAAATCTGGGATTCTGTAGTCGTGGTTTTCTGCGTTTCTTAAGATTGCTCGCCAAGCGCTTATCAGCAGGAGACCACGACTTGCTTATCTAGCCCAGCTTCCTTTCACTGGGTTAGCAAGTTAGAAAAACAACAAAATCATGATCGTCCCCAAAACCAACTGAACTGCGGCAAAAGGAAAGGCGAGTTTCACAAATCGTCCAAAACTCATTCCCAGTTTTTCTCTTTGCATAATTGTGACAGCAACAACCGTCGAGGCTGAGCCAATCGGAGTAATATTACCACCGAGATTTGCGCCAAAGATAACACTCCACCAAAGTGCTGAGTCAGAACTCAGTGCCGGTGTTTTTGCGGCGAGGATTTTTCCCAAGACGGTCGCCAAGGGGATATTGTCAGTCACTGAGCTTGCAATAGCAGAGGCCCAAAGCAGTCCGATTGAACCAATGTTGGGACCAAGTGCGATAACTTTTTCAATGCCGCTACCAATGTAGTTCAGCACCTGTGCATGCTCCATCGTGTTAATAACTACGAACAACGTCATGAAAAACCAGATAAGATCCCAGTCAAGGCCGGAATAGAATTTGTCCACTTCGTGTTTGTAGACCCAGAGGGCAAGCAAACCAAAGGAGAGAGCGACGAAGCCTAGACCCAGATCCCTGAGATAGGGAAGGTTTGAAGTCGTTGCAAAGAGGCCGATAAGAATTACAAAGGATACTGAGCTGAAATAGAAAAAGTTTTTACTCTCAATACCGTCATTTTCATCGAAGCCGGCAACTAGCTCAAGCGCCTCGCTTCGCTCTTCCTCGGTCGCCAGTCTTCGGACTTTGAAAAAGCTCTTTCCGAGCAAGAGAGTTACCACTGTGGCGAGAAGCACAAAAGGGGTACTTTTGAACATGAATGAAACGAACGAAATGCCAGCGAGATTACCGATAATAATGTTTGGCACTGAAGAGATGAGCGTAAGGAGTCCACCGATATTGGTCAGAAGACCTTCTGTCAGCAGGAATCCCAGGAGAAGTTTTTCTCGCCCAAGCTTGCGAAGCGAGACTGCGGTAAGGGAGCCGACGATCACCATTGCGGTTACATTGTTGAGAAATGCCGAAAACAACACAGTAAGAATGCCGTAGTAATACAGGAGGCTGACGGGATCGCCTTTCGACATTTTCGTCAGTTTGAGTGCTATCCAGGTGAAGAGCCCTGAGCGCGATGTCACATCGACGAAAAGGCTTGAGCCGACGATGATCGCAATTACTTCCCAATCAACACCAGTAATGAACACCGGAATGCGGAGTTTTTCATCAAAGACATTCTCAACTGCGCCGATTGGCAGAATGTGAAAAATGTCAGCGAGTAAAAGACAAACTATTGCAAAAGTTCCGGTAATCAGAGACTTTTTCGCGTGAATTTTCTCCTCAAACGCGAGGGCGAGGATCATTCCAAGCAACAATATCGCGAATAAGACGGTGACCGAGAAGGGAACTTCGTGGTGCATCAGTTGTCCTTATAACATCAACAATGGAATATGTTTAAACTCAACTGCGATAGCATAGGCTAATCCACCCATGGCGAGCTGTCCGTCTTTCTTCGTGTTGATGACGAGTAAGTCTATCTGATGTTGATTGAGCATCTCGCGGTAGTCCTCGAGCGACTGGCCCAAACGAACCAAGCCTTCGACGGAGATTTTCGGGCACTCCTTGGACAACACTTCTTTGGCTTGCGAGATAAAATCTTCCGGTTCACTGAGTAGCTGCTGGCGGATGGTGGTTTCGGCGATATCGGTATCGATTTCCGCAATTTTCGAAATCGCACTGAGATAGTAGTCGAACATTCTTTGGTCTTCGATGTGAGTGAGAAAGAGGGTGCCCGACTCTTCTACAAAGCTCACAGCCCAATTGATCAATCTACTGTCCCCAGTGAGGTGATTTGTCTCGACCATGACATCGGAACAATTTCTGAGGCGTATTCGCAAGTCTTCCGGAGATGCGTCGGGAAGCAATAGCACCGGGGCCTCACAGACTTGGGTGAGCGCATCGACATAGTTGCTCAGCCCATAGACAAGCGTATCGTCAACGTTTTCCAGGTTGCGTTCTGTGACGATCAGGTCCGGCTTGAATTCATCGAGCTTTGTAACCAGCTTCTGGACAGAGTGCAGTTCATTCTCGGCAAACACCTCCCACTCCAGAGTGTCGAACTTCTTTGGGAGCAGCGTATTGACGTGTTTTTTTACTTCAGCCGCGGTCGAACTTGCTCTACGGGAAACAAGAGCGGCTTTTGAGAGGAGGAGTTCTTCGTACTGGTATCGTTCCTTAACCGCGTGTTTAAAGCGCGATTGGAATTGATCGATTTTCATTGGAGCCTTGTCGTCATTGGTCCTTTAGAATGGGGTAGCATATTACTCACGAGACTGCCAAAGCAATTGAAATACGTTTCTCTGGTTCGAGGCAAATACCGCGTCTTTTAGTTGGAACGCATAGTGGGGTTTCTGTCTAGTCATGATTGTGATCACATATTCACCAGCAACCCAGATCGTGCTTGAGAAGCGAAACTCGTTTGGAACAAGCTTGATATAGCGTCTAGGCACTTGATCCTTGAGCGAAGTTTCAACCTCGGATTGGTTCGAGAACAAAAATGCCTGCTCTTCGACGATTCCCGCTTTCGACCAATAAAATTCCAGCCATTCGCGATACTGAAGAACGAAGGTGTGGTCTTGATATCCCCACCATGCATTGCCGTGCTGCATTGCACTCTGTTGCCAGAGCTTACAGCGGTCGTAGAGCATCGATTCTACATTCGCCTGGCCTTCAAAAAATTGGATATGGGGAACGCTGAAATTCTGTCGTTTAAAGAAAGGTTCTATTCGTTCGGCGAGTTCCTCCGCGGCTTTCTCTCGAGTTTTAATCTCCTCGATTGCTCTTTGTCGCTCAGCCTCAATCATGTGATTGAGTGCAGAAGGTGGATTAACAAGATAGAGCGTTTGTGCAGCATCCAATTGTTCGGAAACTAAACCTCTGCGTTTGAGCTGGTCCAAGACGGAGTAGGCGGTAGAGCGCGGGAGCCCGGACTGCTTTGCGATTAGCGTGGCGCTACTTTTCCCAAGTTCGGCCAAGACGAGATAGACGCGGCTCTCGTTGTCGGTAAAACCAAGTTGTTGAAATAGGAGGTCTAGCACGGCCTAGTCGCAAGGGTTGTCGATGGGTCGTCGGCACTATAATCTAGCTATAATACTGGTGAAAAATGAAAAGGTCAATCTTTTGCCGGAGGGCGATTGACATTGTTGAGAGAATTAGAGACTATTGCTGAGCACACCTCTTGCACAACCGCATTCGGTGCCATAGGTCACTGCACAAATAACACCATGGAGCATGAGGGAGGTTCCCGTATCTCCCTAAAAAATCGAGCGAAGCACCTACCACCACCATCATACGGGGAGCTGCATTTCAGCTTCCCGTTTTTTCTGTCCGCAACTATCCACAGAACTTTTGACATAACTCCTAATAACCGGCAGAGTTTCCCTACGGTTGATATGTCGTCATAGGGTGGCAGCGTTCCTAGTTCTTACCCAGTTTTTACAGCGCTTTGCTTTCCCTAGGTGATTCATGTATAAATCTAGCTAGTAAGTTAACAATGCGCCGACTAAGGTAAGGCGTTTGCTCGATATTTTGCTCGAGTTGGAGAGGATGTAATGCCGCACGCACACACAAAAAGCCGATCAGCCAAGAGCCAGGCAGCCAAAATTGGCCGAGCTACTGCAAACCAAGACTCTCATATGAGCGACCAGGGTCTGATATTCGAGCAACTCATGCGCCCGCAAGTTGAGATGATGGCCGGGGAAGATTCGCAGTCTGAGCCCGAAAATTATTTGGAGCATCCTGTTAGCGATGAGCCGGTCGACGGGGAAGAGCTTGTTTAGCTCCTCAAAAGACGCAGACACAACCAATCACAAACGTAGAACCCTTAGAACGAGCTGATTTTTATTGCTCGTGGTTATATGCTGTGGGACCCTTTGTCTTTTACCGATAACACCGAATTGAGAAATGTCTGAGCGATTAGAAGAACTCAGATCACTAATGAAAGAGCGAATTCTCGTGCTCGATGGCGCCATGGGGACGATGATCCAGCGCTACGATCTCGAGGAAGCAAGCTTCCGCGGCAGACGCTTTAGTGATCATCCCCACGATCTGCAAGGTAACAATGATCTACTGACCCTTGCCCAGCCCGAAATCATTGCTGAAATCCATCGCAGTTTCCTTGAAGCTGGTTGCGATATAATTTCGACCAATACCTTTAACTCGAATGCTATCTCCCAGGCTGACTACCATATGGAAGAGTTGAGCTATGAGCTCAATTTCGAAGCAGCGAAGTTAGCAAGGAGCGTATGCGACGAATTCCAAGCAGAGAAGCCGCGCTTTGTCGCAGGGGCCATTGGACCAACGAACCGAACTCTTTCAATTTCTCCCGATGTAAATGATCCGGGGTATCGGGCTGTTACTTTCCAAGAAATGGTCGAGATTTATACCGAGCAGGCGAAGGCGCTGATAGAAGGCGGTTCGGACATCTTGATGATCGAAACTATCTTCGACACGCTCAACGCAAAAGCTGCGTTGATTGCAGTCGACCAGGCTTCGGCCGAGTTGGACAAACAACTGCCCTTAATGATTTCCGGAACTATTACTGATCAAAGTGGACGAACACTTTCGGGTCAGACGACCAAAGCGTTTTGGATTTCAGTTTCTCATGCAAAAAACCTGCTTTCAGTTGGACTCAATTGTGCGTTAGGTGCGCAACAATTGCGTCCCTTTCTTAGAGAACTCTCCGAAGTTGCCCCGGTTCCGGTCAGCGTTCACCCGAATGCCGGACTTCCGAATGAGTTCGGTGAATACGATGAATCTGCCTTCGAATTTGGTGGTTTTATCGAAGATTTTCTAGAGAGTGGTTTTATCAACCTAGTCGGTGGTTGTTGTGGAACGACACCAGAGCATATCGAACAGGTTGCAACCCTGGTGAAGAACTACCCCCCGAGAACAATTCCAGAGCCTAGTTCGGCTTTGGAGTTAAGTGGACTTGAGCCCGTGGTACACGATGAAGGTTCGATGTTCATGAACATTGGTGAGCGGACGAACGTAACTGGCTCGCGCAAGTTTGCCAAGCTGATCATCAAAGGCGATCTCGATACTGCCTTGGTGATCGCACGCGACCAAGTTGAGGGAGGTGCGCAAGTACTGGACATCAACTTAGATGAGGGGTTGCTCGACTCAGAGAAGTTGATGGAGCGCTTTGTCAATTTGATGTCAGCTGAGCCAGAGATTGCCCGACTCCCATTCATGATTGATTCGTCGAAGTGGGAAGTGATTGAGTCAGGATTGCGTTGTCTACAAGGCAAAGGAATTGTCAACTCTATCAGTTTAAAAGATGGGGAAGAGGCGTTTAAAGAGCGAGCCTATCGCATCAAACAATACGGTGCCGCAATGGTGGTGATGGCGTTTGATGAGCAAGGTCAGGCTGATAATTTTGAGCGCCGAATTGAGATATGTAGTCGAGCCTATCGAGTGCTTACCGAGGAAGTTGGTGTTGCCCCACAGGACATTATTTTTGACGCGAATGTGCTGACGGTTGCGACTGGGATTGCAGAACATAACGATTATGCCGTTTCTTTCATCGAGTCAGTGCGCTGGATCAAGGAAAACCTTCCAGGCGTAAAGACGAGTGGTGGGATAAGCAACGTTTCGTTTTCTTTTCGCGGAAACAACACGGTGCGAGAAGCGATGCATGCGGCGTTTCTCTATCACGCGATCAAGGCTGGCCTTGATATGGGAATTGTCAACGCGGGCCAGCTCGAAGTCTATGAAGAGATTCCAAAGGACCTTCTCGAACTCGTTGAAGACGTTTTGTTTAACCGGCGAAGCGATTCGACCGAACGACTCGTAACCTTTGCCGAGTCAATTAGAGACAAGAACAAGGTAGCTGATAAGACAGTCGATGAATGGCGGACTGCTCCAGTTGTTGAGCGTATCAGCCATGCGCTCGTCAAAGGCATAGTCGAACACATCGAGGAAGATGCCGAAGAGGCACGCACTACGCTGAAAGATCCACTGAAGGTCATCGAAGGTCCCCTCATGGACGGGATGAACATAGTGGGGGATTTGTTTGGTGCAGGGAAGATGTTTCTCCCGCAAGTCGTAAAAAGCGCGCGTGTCATGAAACGGGCGGTGGCATATCTGATCCCGTTTATTGAAGAGCAGAAAAAGGGTCTAGAGGAGCAGCGCAAAGCCGGTAGGGTGCTGCTTGCGACGGTAAAAGGCGATGTGCATGACATCGGCAAGAACATCGTTTCTGTAGTTCTTGCCTGTAATAATTTCGAGGTGATCGATCTTGGCGTTATGGTTTCTTGCCAGAAAATTCTGGAAGCTGCCAAAGAACACGAAGTCGATGTCATTGGGTTGAGCGGACTTATAACACCTTCTCTCGATGAGATGGTGTATGTTGCCAAAGAGATGACCCGCCAGGAATATCGCGTTCCACTTTTGATTGGCGGTGCGACCACTTCTCGACGGCATACGGCAATTAAGATCGCCCCACAATACGCCCATGGTGTGATTCATGTGTTGGATGCCTCCAAAGCGGTCCCCGTCGTGAACTCCCTGATCGAGAAGGAAGGTCGAAAGAAGTTACTTGCCGAGGTACAGGAGAATTACGATAAGCTGCGAGATTCAGCCAAAGATCAACAGAGTCTACGCGAGTATGTCAGTATTCAAGAGGCAAGAGAGAATCGCTTGTCGACTGATTGGGAAAGCTATCAACCGACGACTCCGCCGAAGCTTGGAGTCACCGCTCTTCCTGATTTTTCAATTGCAATCCTGCGTGAGTATATTGACTGGTCTCCGTTTTTCATGGCTTGGGAAATGAAAGGCAAGTTCCCAGAGATTTTGCGTTCGCCGAAATACGGCACCGAAGCGCAGAAGCTCTATGATGATGCACAGGAGATGCTTGATTTGCTCGAAGCCGATGAGACTATTCGCGCTTCTGGTGTGGTTGGGATGTTTGCCGCAAACACAGTTGATTTTGATGATGTCGAAATTTACGAGGATGAGTCTCGAACGACCGTGTTAGCTAAGCTGCATACGCTTCGTCAACAGAGTCGAAAAAGAAAAGGTATTCCGAATTTAGCTATTTCGGATTTTGTGGCTCCTAAGGACTCTGGTGTCAAAGGCTATCTGGGTGCTTTCGTAGTGACTGCCGGGATCGGCGTCGAGGAATTGGCGAAGAAGTACCAAGATGAGTTAGATGATTATCGATCGATTCTAGTAAAAGCTCTTGCCGACCGTTTAGCCGAGGCCTTTGCGGAGTGTCTGCATGAAAAAGTTCGCAAAGAGTACTGGGGATATGCGCCGGATGAAGACCTCAGCAATTCTGAACTCATTCGCGAGAAATATTGCGGTATCCGACCAGCGCCGGGCTATCCAGCCTGTCCCGATCATACTGAGAAGCGAACCCTATTTGATTTAGTAGGGGCTGAAGAATTGATCGGTGTTACTTTGACCGAAAGCTATGCAATGTTCCCGACCGCCGCGGTCTCAGGCTTTTATTTTGCTCATCCTTCCAGTAAATATTTTGGCCTCGGTAAGATAGAGAAAGATCAGGTTGAAGAGTACGCCAAACGCAAGGGAATTGAGCTAGCGGAAGCAGAGCGTTGGCTCTCTCCTAATCTTAGCTACGATCCATAATTATAGATCCTTCTCACCATCGGTAAATAGCATCTACGCTCACGCGTCTCGGCGACAGCACCAGCTTTGGTATCTTGCTGTGGCGTGTGTGACGGCATTTGGTTTTTTTTATTGTTCTACCCCAAAGCCTTGAAGGCAGTGGCCTGCTTTCACGGCTTTGGGGTTGGGATGGTCCTTTCCTTGTTTCTTTTCTCAGATATAGGGTATTTCTGATGAACGATTCTCATCTTGAACTGCCCAGCGATCTATCGATCATTGAGCAGCGAACTCGATTTAAGAATATGCGACGACTCGGTCTTGTTGTGTTAGACCGCTATCTGCAAAATTACGGCTCGACGCCTTTCGACTTCGAACTGCATGCAATGCAGCTCCAGGCTGCGGCAAAGCATGCGATTGAATCTCTCTACACAGAACTCTCCTCGTATGTGCCTGATGAACTCGATCAAAGCTGGTCGATGATCTCACAAGGCCTGCTGAGGAACTGCCAATCTCGGGAACGAGGTATCGGTTTCGTTCGATTGTTGCATGATCGATGTATCAAGAAGACTCACTATGCATTTCATGGTGCGAGCTCGGGAGCGAACTCCAAGCCACTGGTCTCTGATAGGAATCATATCCATCTTGCATTTCACCTCCTGGAATACGATACGCTTATTGCGGTGTATCAACCCCTTCTGGATGAGTTGCAAGCAGCATTGTGTCAGAGCAGTGATTTGAGCGAAGCAAGACGTCGCGTTTCGATTTTGCTCGAGCGAGACGGCGGTTATGAATCGATCCAGCACCTTCTTCCTTCCTAGGGCGCCTCGTGCATTTCGCCGTCACACCGCGCCCAAACGGCTAACTGCTGGAATTTTCTGGCAGAATCGGGCCCTGGAATTCCCCTCGAGAAAAGCAGTTAGTCTGCCGATTAAATCATCGACCTATTTATGCCAAGAATACCCCAGAGGAGGGGAACTCGATGATTCAAAAGTATCAACCTTCAGGCAGATTTACTGCCGGGACTTTTCTTGCCGCTGTTCCAGCGCTTGCCGTTCTCGCGGGAATTGGTGTTGCCTATCAGTTTATCGTTGAGTGGTGCCCATTTATTTACATTAACGCCCTATTGTCTTTTGGAGCCGCTCTTGCTGCGGCTCTTGGAGCTGGACTCACGCTGCAATATGGAAAATGCCGAAATGTCGCAGTCGGTGCAGTCCTCGGATTGTTACTTGGATCCGCAGCGCTCGCTGGGAGTCACTACTGGGCCTACACTAGTTTTTCCAAACAATTTGCTGTCGCACTTTCGGAAAATGTCGAAGAAGCGGATAGCGCGGAACCTTCTGCTGAGGCACCAGCTGTTGCGGAAGTTGCTCTTTCCTTTCCTTCATACGTGCAGTTAAAGGCGCAGCTCGGTTGGTCAGTTGGTAGATCTGGCGATGGATTGCCGATACAGGGAACCTTTTTCTATATCATCTGGGCGATTGAAGCAGGGATACTGTTGGTCATTAGTACGCTTGGAGGCGTCAATGCTGCAAAGGCTCCTTATTGTGAGCGTTGCGATGCCTGGGCTGATGAGAGTCAGGTGAATCGAGTGTCTTCGCTCGCGAATACCGAGCCAGTTGAGCAATTACAGCGGGCTGAAAACGTCGACCAGATGTTGGAGAAACTCCCTGAAGGCGAATCCGAAGATGGAGTTCGAAGAGAGCTTCACTATTCAGTCGATAGATGCCCCGCCTGCAAGCAGGTTGGATGGCTCAGTGTGAAGCTCTACGAGACCTCAACGAACAAAAAAGGCGAAGAGGAAACCAAAGAGTCTGAGGTTTGGGAGCATATTGAGCTTTCAGCTGACCAAATGCAGCAGCTCGATCGAGAGCGGCAAGAGTGGCTTAGTTCCCTTGCAAGCGCCGAGGGCAGGGATGAGGGGCAGCCTGAGGCAGCTGAACAGACTGCCGCAGAGAATCCACCGGTGGCGTAGCCCAATTTCTAAAGATTTGCTATTTAAAACAGGCTGAAATCTTCGCTGATTTCAGCCTTTTTTTATATCAAATCTCAAACATTGGTGTCACTCGTGGGGAGAAAGGTAGTTCCCGTAGTAGTAATCGGTCTCATACTAGCCGCTGGTCTGGCCTATCAGCTGCTCTACAGTCCTGAATTGGTCCGATTCCAAAGCTTCAGCAACATCGCCTGGTCCAAGTCGAGCGGCTGCACACAGCAGACCAGCGCTGTTGCCTCTTTTGAGCATATCCAACGTACAGTGACATGGAGTGATACCAATCCGATTCACCAAGCCGAATGTGTCAGCGAATGGATCCAGCCGCAAGGTAACTTGGTTGAAGTCGAGTTTGCTGGATTGGTTGATCAAAGCCAATGGCAGAACGTCTATCTGACGATCGAGACCGAGAGCGGGGAGGTGCTGAAGCGTAAGTATATGCCCCAGGGGCAGCCGAGAGGTATTTGGAAGCTAAGCGCTGCTTTAGTTGAGCGAAGCGATCAATCGCCGATTCGCATTCGCGTCACAGACGCGGCAACTGCGATGGGCTGGGTCTCTATTCGTGGTCGGGTAAATTTCTATAAAGTACCAGTTGGATTGCTGAAGTTACAAAATCGCTTGAAGCAATCGAGACACAATTGGGTAGTGCCCATCGCGTTGAGCATCGGTTTCGCATTTTGTGTTTTGCTCTTGCTGCCCCGCGCCTCAACGCTGACGCGCTTTGGTTTGTATTTCCTGAGCACCTTCATTGTACACTTTCGATTTGGCCCGTTTTTCTACGTCGATGATTGGCAGTATCTGGAACGCATCGCTGAACACGGAGTGATGAGCGTCTTCCTTACACAAAATGAACACTTTATCCCCATTTTCTCGAGTCTTTTCTATCTACAGATCAAGCTCTTTGCAGATAATTACAGTGCGTTTATAATTCTCAATCTGCTGTGCCATGCCGCAAACGGTCTATTATTCGAAGCGGTGCTGCGCCGCTTGATTGGAGCTCGCAGGCATGCCGAATCGATAGCTCGAACACTTTCTTATCTCTATATCATTTGTGGACTGCACGCCCAGGTTCTTCAATGGCTGACCTGTCAAAGTACGGTGTTGGCAATGAGCCTTCGTTTTCTCTGTATGATATGTGCTTGGGATTATGTATCGCATGGGAAGCGGAGTCGGCTTTGGGGTGCATTAGCTGCCGGAGTACTGGGCCCTTTTGTTTTTGGGGGCAACTTTGCTCTGGCCATTGAGTTGCCAGCACTGTTTCTCGTCATTTGGTATTCGAGTGAACGAGTGAGTATTCGCGAAGGACTGCAGGCGCTGTTTCGCTCAGTGATCATTCGTCGGTCTGCAACACTGCTTTCAATTCTCGCTGTATTCTTTGTCGGTCAGTTCATTCTCTATATGAATTTCCAGCGCGGGAGTGGCGTGTTTCTCGATGAAGCTCAAACTCCGGATATGTGGGAAGCGCTTCGCTATGTACTTCTTGGCTCGCAGTATGGGACCATTGCCCGTGGCTTAGGTATTTCCAACTCAATCTCCTTTGAGTATTTGGCAAATGTCTACAAACCCCATCTGCCCGGGGTACTGCCTTTTGATCTCTATCTCTCTTCACTTGGGCTTGTCGCCAATCTCTGTTTGGTATTCTACTATCTCAAGACCAAGCCAGATCGCTATAAGCGGCTTTCAGTGTGGTTTTTGGGGCAGATCCTGGTGGTCTTGCCCTTTGCGATGACTGTTTTTCACCGACTTCGTTGGGGCGTCGCCTATTCGTTTCAAATGCGCTATTACACCGTGACGATGATTGGTTTAGCAGTAATGCTTATCCCGATTTGCATTGACCTGGTAGAGTGGTGGCATTCTCGGGAGACAAGCTGGGCACCGATCCGCAGGACTTCCTTTGCATCGCTGGTCACGGCTTTGCTAGTGTTTCATATTTACAGCAGCACCGCGATGTCGTCGAAGTATGTGGATCGCACCCTAGATGGTCATAGAAACAAGATATATTATGACCAACTTGATGATTGGAATAAACGACTTGGCAGAACGCCTGGGAAAACGGATATTCCATTTGCAGGACTTGGATCCCCGTACGAAGGGCTACAGCCTTTGTTTTATCAAACGTATGGGGGATTTCCAACGACTGCTGCGCATTCGGAACGAGACCCGGATACCATCTGGAAGCTCATTTCCATTCACCAATGAGAGATAATGACTAAAAAAGAACAAAAAACACCACCACTCGAAGCCGGTATCGTCCAAGCAATGCAGGCCCTTGATCGACAAATTGCCCGACGGATGGAGCGATCTCCAGGGGAGCGTGAAGAGAAGGGTGTCCAAAAATGGGATCCTTTTTCTGAAAAGATAGAAGAAGTGGTCACACTGGTACTCGATGAGCTCGGCCATGACAACGTAAAGCTGGACTCGCTAATCGTACTGAGCCAAGCCATGACAAAAGCGCTCTATTTGTTAATCGAAGAGCTTGGTGAAGAGGGATTGGGAACACTTCGCAGTGCCTACTGCCGCCAAACGATTGAAGCAGTAGAGCGAGATTGCTCGAGAGCAGCAGCGGTTCTCAATCCGCAGGGATCTCAGCTCAACTAGTTTTCTGTCATGCTAACGAATGGTTGGGGCAACGGCATGCCCCCATATCAGCTTGTTGAGAAAGGCTTTTGTCTCAGGTCGATCGAGCATCTCGAGGAACCGGTCGACTCCGTCGTCTTCAAACACTTTGAACCGTTCCCTAGCTTCCTGATACAAGGGGTCTATGTGCATGCTGCCGTTCGGGGTTCGTAGCACGACATTCGTTGGATTGCTCCGATAGCTATAACTCGCGTCATTGCTCTTTCGCCAATCGTGATAGGCATCTGTTACCATCAGCAAGTCATAGAGCACGGTGGGTACTTCCATTGCCGACTCAGCAGTATGAAAATCGTCTTCTGAAAGCGTTGCGTGTGGCTCTCCGGTTCGTATATGAATTTCCTCATGGACGAGCACCTGTCCAAGTGTGCCGGGTGCAATCAGCGAGTCGATTTGACTCGAGATTTCTTCCCATTGCCCGTCTTGCTTAATTGTCTCGGGCGGAAATGCACCGACAATGATCTTGTGCTCAAAGGGAGCTTCGTCGCTTGTTTCCATCGCGCCTTGTCCCTGTAGATTTTTGAACAGATCGGAAAGGCACTGCGGGCTCTCAGCTCGTATCTCGGTCGCGGAAAGTTCGCGACCCAATAGGCGTGAAGTTGAGGCGAGGTCGGCGCTGCTTATAAACGGCATGCTAAATGTCGGCGAACGCTCTTTTAACTGTTCATAGAGTTGAACGCGAACGCTATTGTCTTGCGAGCTGTACCAGGCACCGAGAAAATCCTTCCAAACCTCTTGGTGAGTAAGATAGCTCTTTGCGGAGATCAGATGCTCCCGAGTGTAGGCTGCGTCGGTAGGGAGTCTTGCATCTTCACCGAAGCGCTCTGGGACTGGCTCCTCATAGGTATCGAGCGGAGGGAGAAATGTTTTTGTTGAATCGGGGGAGGAGCCATACGTAACCGAATTAGCGGATTCCGGTACTTCCGCGAATACCAGTTGAGCCCCGTATACCAGTTGAGCCACGAATACCGGTCTGTCCGCGAATTCCCGTTTTACCGAAGCCACGGGGCTTTGCACTAGCGCGAGTTCCCGAACGGCTGATGCGGGCGCGAGTGACGGGATAACTGACTCCACCAGATGAGGAATACCCTAGTCCGATCGATCGCACGCGCGAGTAGGTTCCGCGATCCATGAATTTTCTAAGAGTTAGTTCCTTGTAGGACAGTTCAGATTCTGGAGTTTCTTTTGAGGGAAGTCTGACATAGCCATCAGAGTTTCGGGTATGAGGGCTTGGAAGCGTAACCACGGTGCCCCCGTAATGGAGTTTCGTACTAATTGGTTCAGCAGCATCAGCCACCTCGAGGTTGATGGCAAAAGCAAATAACGCTGTGATTACAGCCAGTTGTTGTAGGTTGCGGTTCATTGCGCTCCAGAGGGGTTTCTAGTTTTAACTATAAAAGATATGCTGGAATTGTATGGACTTGTAACATGCTGCGCTGCTACCAGGGTAAGTCGTTGAAATTATTTGCGAACAACGCAATCCAAGGGTCGCGGTAGGTTTGTACTGCTGCTATAGTCCGTCGCCTCTCACCTAAGGTTCCTTCTCAAATTAATACGACACCATTGATTGCATGGTCCCACAGGTCTGAACGGCCCTGTGGGAAACATGCGCGACCTTAAAGGTTACTCGGTTTCCCAAACTGTAACTAAATGATGGCAAAGGGATTGTCCCAATGCCGCTAGCCAATAGTGAGCTCTAGAACGGAGAATTGCGATATGAGTATGGAAGGAAGCCGACTGCAGGTTTTGCAGGAGAAACCGTTTGAACCTCGATTCCTTACCGGGGATCCGAGACTTAAACGTCTGATTGAGCAGGCGTATGCCTTTGCTCGTGAGGGAATGTCGGTGTGCATTCTCGGAGAGAGTGGAGTTGGGAAATCTCTTCTGGCGTCTGATCTCCACGACGTCAGTGGGCGCTCCGGAGCGTTCTCCACAGTCGAATGCCCCAGCATTGCCGAGAATCTGGCGGAGAGCGAACTCTTTGGTCACGTAAAGGGTGCCTTTACCGGTGCCGCGAGTGATCGCATTGGTTCGCTTGAGATCGCCGACAAGGGATCGGTTTTCCTCGATGAAATCGGCGATCTTCCAGCCTCGCTTCAGGCCAAGCTGCTTCGAGCATCGCAGGATGGGATCATTCGTCGGGTTGGTGCGAGTGAAGATATCGAAATCGATGTGCAGTGGTTCACTGCGACAAACGTCGATCTCGTTGGTCTTGTTGAAGAAGGCAAGTTTCGAAACGACCTGTATTACCGTCTTTGTGACTGCGACCTGACCATTCCTGGTCTGCGCGAACGCAAAAACGATATTACACTGCTCTGCTCAGCCTTCCTTCACGACCGAGGCGAGAGTCTCGATCGATTGACCGAAGACGCTCGTGACAAGCTCCTCGACTACTCCTGGCCCGGGAACGTGCGTGAACTACGGCATGTGCTTCGACGCGCCTTCGTTTTGTCCAAGGGTGAACGGATCGACGTCCAGCACATCGTCTTGCAGGAACGGCTTGGGAAGAACCTCAACCGTTTGCGCATTGGTGTCGATCCTGGAATTCGCGTTGGCGATTCGCTAGCCAGCGCTGAAGAGAAGCTGATCGATGCTACCGTCTCACAATGTCGGGGAAACCAATCGGCCGCAGCGGAGATACTTGGTATCGGCCGCTCGACGGTTGGCAAGAGACTTCGTCGGACTGATACATCGAAAAGCGAATCCAAGCTGTGAGCTGGATTCCTGAGTTGGCCCGCTGTTTATGACTACAACATCACCTAGGGGAACAATGGTCGCGCACTGTTTCCCGCAGTTCTATGGTGCGAGCGGCATATGTGTCTAGATTCTAGCTTGGTATGTATAGAGTTCGAAATATCGCCCCTGTTGGGCAATTAAAGAATCGTGGTTACCGCGCTCGACAATCTCTCCGTCTTCTACTACCAGAATCTGATCAGCTTGGCGGATCGTGCTGAGTCGATGGGCAATGACAAACGTGGTTCGACCTTTCATCAGAACCGACAAACTATCTTGAATAAGCGATTCGCTTTCGGTATCGAGGCTTGAGGTCGCCTCATCGAGTATCAGGATTTTCGGATCGGCGATCAATGCTCTGGCGATTGCAACTCGTTGTCGTTGACCACCGGAAAATTCATGCGGATAACGCCGGGCATGATCGGCC
>CBDUGV010000083.1:0-15555 GCA_965366815.1 uncultured Bdellovibrionales bacterium
TCTAGAAGGACGGCTTGAGGCGTTTCTGGCCCGGAGAGCTCGGCAGCCGGAAGTATTTCAAGCAACCCTTTCACGAGTTGACCTTCGCCGTGGTGCTTCTACCAAAGACCAGAGTGCCGATTCTGTTCGCAGATGCGTCGAGCGATGGATTGCCGGTGAGTTGGTCGAATGGAGTGTCTTGCACCGAGATAGTCGCCCGAAGAGAATTGCGGTTCCGAGCGATCCATTCGCGAAGTTTCGTCATTGGCTGTCTCGAGAAGAGACTTCGGAGACTCTCGCGGTGTATGCCCAGGAGCGAATCGCCGTACCTTTGAGCGAGTCCGATGAACGAGAGCCCTTGCCTCAGCGCTATCTGTTCTTAGCGAATCCTCCAGAGGGTTTTTCGCAAGCTCTCCAAGTGCAGGCCAGCGCGGGACAGGCCAGCTCGGGACAGGCCAGCGCCGCTTCGATAAACGCCGATCGGTTAAACGCCAAACAGTTAAACGCAGTGCAGGTGATTGGCCTGCGTGGTTTTGGAGAAACTCCAGCTGAGCAATATACGCAACTTGCACAGTCGCTTTTAGGGGAGGTTCAAAAAATACTACTCGAGCCAAGTGCTGATTCTTTACTTATTCAACTTTGTGTCGCTGGAAGCAAAGACGAGTCATTGGCAGATGGTCTCTTTGCCATGCTTCAAACCCTCTCTCTTGAAGAACCGGCGATTCGGGTTCAGTTGCTGCGATTGGATAGTTTGGGAAGTCCATCCAGTTTGGCAACCCATGCTGCCAGAGCTGCGTCCAGTATGAGCGCCCCGATACTGGAAGTAAGCCAGAATCAGATGTGGTCAGTTGACTGGAGGCGGAGCGAATCTACATTGCCAGGCACTCGGGACCTCTGGCGCGATCACTCTTGTTATCTTCTGGTTGGTGGTCTCGGTGGCTTGGGAAGAGTATTTGCTAGAGAGATCGCCCGTCGGACTTCGGGAACTCGTCTACTTTTGAGTGGTCGTCGAGCCCTCTCCAAAGCTGATGCCGGATTTCTATCCGAGCTCCAAAACCTCGGTGCTCGTGTTGCCTATACGCAATGCGATGTTTCTAGTAAGGACGATGTCGATGCTTTGATGCGGCATAGTCTTATACAAGAATCACAAGGTCTCAACGGCATTTTGCATTTTGCTGGCATCCATCAGGATTCCTTTCTCATACACAAAGATGCTTCGGAGCTCGAATCTGTTTTTCGAGCCAAGGTTCGTGGAACGGAACTACTCGATTCGGCCAGCCTGAATCAACCCCTACACCTGTTTATCTTGTTTTCCTCTCATGCTGGAGCCTTGGGGTATGTGGGGCAGGCAGACTATGCGGCTGCAAATGGGTTCCAGAATGAGTTTGCCCGCAGTCGCAATCGCTTGGTGAAAGAAGCACGTCGTGTTGGTCGAACGCTTTCTATCGCCTGGCCCTATTGGCATGACGGCGGGATGCGCTTGTCTGGTGGGGCGATCGAGCAGTTGAGTAATGAACGCGGACTGCGGGCACTGCCGCTAGAGCGAGGGGTGGAGGCATTGTATCGTGCTTGGGAGTTAGAAAAAGACTCAGCCCTTGTCGCGTACGGAGACTTAGCACGTTTTGAAGCATCGCTTGGAAAAAGCCTGAGTACAGGCTCTCTGAAGTTCGAGAAGAAATCAGAAGATATCTCGATCTATCAGTTGAAAAATCAAGTCCAGGACAAGTTGGTCGAAGTATTCTCGAAGGCGAGCAAGGTACCGCGCGGAGAACTCAAGGCGGATGAACCGTTTGAGGTGTATGGTATTGATTCCGTTCTAATCACCAAACTAAACCTGCTGCTTGCCAAGCAGTTTCCAAGTCTCTCTAAGACAGTTTTCTTTCAACATCGGACGCTCGAGTCCTTAGCGGAATTCTTAGCTGATAGTTTTCCGGATGCATCTCACGAATGGAGTTTGCCGAGCCCCTCTACGGCAAAAAGCGGGAAAGTTAAAAATCGTCCGGTAGCTAAGCGTGCTGCGTACAGAGCTGAGCCTGCTCCAGGATCAGAGAAAGGAGATATCGCGATAGTCGGACTTAGCGGGATGTATCCCCAGGCCGATAATCTCGAACAATTTTGGTCGAATTTGCAAGCGGGTAAGAATTGCATCTCGGAGATACCACCTGAGCGCTGGCAGCTTGACGGTTTCTTTCTTGCGGATCGAGCTGAAGCTGCTGCCTCGGGGTACAGCTACTCCAAGTGGGGTGGCTTCTTAGAGCATTTTGCTGATTTTGACCCTTTGTATTTCGGTATTTCACCTCGTGAAGCTTTGCAAATGGATCCGCAAGAGCGATTGTTCCTGCAATCGGCAACAGAGGCGCTGTATGATGCTGGGTTGTCACGTGCGAAAGCCGCCGAGCAGTTTGCCAGCCGGGTTGGGGTGTTTGTCGGGATTACTAAGCGAGGGTATGAGCTGTATGGCCCCGAGCTTCCAGCATCGGCACCCCGACCGAGAACTTCCTTTAGTGCAGTGGCAAATCGCGTATCGCACTTTTTCGATTTTAACGGCCCTAGTATGCCGGTCGATACTATGTGCTCATCATCGCTTGTCGCCGTACACGAGGCCGTGCAGTCGATGTTGAGAGATGAATGCGCGCTCGCTTTGGCAGGAGGAGTAAATCTTTATCTACACCCCTCAAACTATGTAGAGCTTTGTGAATCCAACATGCTTTCAGAAGATGGTATCTGCCGTAGTTTCGGAGCGGGAGCCAATGGGTTTGTGCCGGGTGAAGGGGTTGGTTGTCTCGTTCTCAAGCACCTTGAGGATGCACTTTCTTCGGATGACTATATATATGGCGTCATCAAAGCCACCGCAGTAAATCATGGCGGAAATACATATGGCTTTTCCGTGCCAAATCCCAATGCCCAAGCAGAGTTGATTCGCCAGGCATTGTCGAAGGCAGACATCGATGCAAGTCAGGTCGATTATCTAGAGGCACATGGAACCGGCACTGAATTGGGTGACCCCATAGAGTTGACTGGATTGTCTGAAGCCTTCGGACTTGATGCTTCGGCAGCAGGCACTTGTGCCTTGGGCTCAGTGAAATCGAATATCGGCCACCTTGAAGCAGCGGCGGGTATTGCGGGCCTGACAAAAGTTCTCCTACAGTTTCAGCATCAAGCTCTTGCCCCGACCTTACACGTTGAAACCATTAATCCGAACATTGATCTGGAAGCGACGCCTTTCTATCTACCGCATACCTATGAGGATCGAAGTGATTCGGTTCTGAAGTACGCCGGAGTTAGTAGCTTCGGAGCAGGTGGAATGAATGCGCACCTGATAGTAGCACGGCATGAATCTGCTAAGCAGCGAGCAGCTTCAGTCGCCGTGCCGGCATTCAGGCAACAACGCTACTGGCTTCCTGAGTTATTTGCCTTTGGAGAGAGCACACCGGCTGCAGTTGAAGCCTCAGGTAGTTTACAGTTCGACGATCTCAAGGACATTGTTTTAAACCAACTGAACGAATTGCTCGGTATTGGTTTGTCTGAAGCAGGGTCAAGTTCCGTACGAATAGATGCGAGCCGTCCGTTTTCGGAATACGGCTTAGATTCCATTTTGGGGGTTCGATTTGTTCATCAACTGAACAAGAAGCTGTCTTTAAACCTACCGACGAGTATTCTGTTCGATTATGTATCGGTTGATTCCTTAGCTACTTTCTTGGCGCAGCAGTCAATCCAAGCAGGGAAAACTCGAGGGACGGCTCTCCGATCTAAACCTCTGTTCAGCAGTACTACACCAACAGAGGATTCAATCGCTATCGTGGGAATGAGTGGACGCTTTGCATCGGCTGCAACCCTTGCTGAGTATTGGCGAGTAATCGAACAAGGTGAGTGTGTGTTGACTGCGGCGAGAAGATGGGATGAGGCTGAACTCGTAGATGTCAGCTGTCGCCGCGGCGGTTTTCTAGAAGGCATTGATCGTTTTGATCCGCTGTTTTTCAATATCTCGGGACGAGAAGCTCGTTCTATGGATCCACAGCAGCGATTATTTTTGCAGGAAGCATTTCACGCGCTCGAAGATGCTGGATATGCCGGAGCGGACTTTGAAGGGAGCCGCTGTGGGGTCTATGTTGGTTGCTGGGCTGGTGACTACAACCAAGTACTTGCCGAAGAACAAACGTCGCAGTCGCTTGTTGGCACCATGGGCTCGCTCATTCCCTCGCGAATCGCCTACTACTTAAATCTAAAAGGTCCGGCATTGGCGGTAGACACGTCCTGCTCAAGTTCTCTCGTCGCACTTCATATGGCTTGCCAAGAACTAAAGAGTGGTTCTTGCGATGCCGCTTTGAGTGGTGGGGTTTTCGTCCAATGTACGCCGGATCTCTATAAAACTGCGTCTTTGGCTGGAATGCTTTCAAACGATGGACTTTGTCGGCCATTTGATAGTCGTGCCAATGGCTTCGTTCCTGGTGAAGGCGTTGGTGTCTTGTTGTTGAAACGCTTGTCTGATGCGAAGCGAGACGGTGATACTATTTATGCATTGATTGAGGCGAGTGGCCTAAATCACGATGGTGCGAGTAATGGGATTACTGCGCCGAGTGCTCTCTCTCAGGAGAAGCTGTTAACCGAAATCTATCAGCGCCACTCGATCAACCCCGCAGAGATTCAGCTAGTTGAAGCGCACGGCACGGGCACGCCCCTTGGCGATCCGATTGAGTTTGCCGCACTCAAGAATACCTTTCGAGGATTTTCAGGAGCGCATGTATCTCAGGGTGAGCGAACTTGTGCGCTCGGAGCCGTTAAGGCGAACATCGGACATGCGCAGTTTGCCGCCGGTGTTGCCGGGGTGATTAAAGTCTTGCTTGCGATGCGTCATCAGACAATTCCCCCACTTGCAGGGTTTGAGCAGATTAACCCGGAGCTTTCTCTGGAAGAGAGCCCATTCTATTTGCCGACCGTTTCGCAACCTTGGAGGCCCGGCGCAGGGAAGCATAGACGCGCAGTTGTTAGTTCTTTTGGCGCGAGTGGTACTAATGCGCACCTGGTGCTCCGAGAGTATGGTCAGAAGCGCCCCGTTCATCGTCAGCTTGAGCAGAGTCGCAAGGCTCGTCTGTTTGTTCTTTCGGCAATGTCTGTCGAACAGTTGCAGAGGCAGATTGTTGAGCTATCAGAGTTTCTTGCTTCGGCAAGCGAATTGCCTTTGGTTGATGTGAGCTTCACCCTGCTCAACGGTCGACGTCAGCTGCCCGTGCGATTGGCGATAGTGGCCGAATCTTTGTCAC
Organism: uncultured Bdellovibrionales bacterium; assembly: GCA_965366815.1. Classification (GTDB taxonomy): domain Bacteria; phylum Bdellovibrionota_C; class UBA2361; order SZUA-149; family SZUA-149; genus CBDUGV01. The sequence continues at coordinate 5,241 of CBDUGV010000083.1, forward strand.
AGTTGCGAGAAACGCTGCATGCGATCAATTCGATTCGCCAAGGTACGCTGAGTGTTATCAATCAAGAGCTGTATTCAGCGACAGATCCTTGTATCGAGCTTGCCAAACGTTTTCTGCAAGGAGAGCAAGTCGATTTCTCGAGTCTTTTTACTGCTGAAGAACATCGGCGAATTCCACTTCCAACCTATCCCTTTGCGGCAGAGTCCTATTGGGCGACTTCAAATGTATATCGCCAGGCGTTTTCGGGCACAGAGCCGTTTCTCAAGGATCATCAAGTGCGCGGTGAGTCTATTGTGCCGGGAGTGGTTTTACTTGAAGTTGTTCGTCGTGGGTTTCTGGCGCAGCCTGCATCTGCCTCTTTCGCTCTGTCTTCTGCAGGCATCCATCTGTCTGATATCGCCTGGCTTAGACCCGCGAAAACACCTGAAGGGTCGTTTGAAATTGTAGTGCAGTATCGAAGAAATTCATCCGGTAGTTTTTCATTTGAGGTTCTCCTTGGGCGAGAATCAACGGTTATCTGTAACGGTAAAGTGGGTTTCTCAGAGCAAGGTCTAGCCGGGTTTCACGAGCTTGGAGAGTTCGATGCGAGTTCAGTAGAAGTTGTGTCTGCTACCGACTGTTATCAAACCATAGCGCGCAGTAGTATATCTCACGGACCTAGCCTTCAAGGGCTCAGCCAGATCAAGCGTCTAGATGCTAAGTCATTGGCCTACTTGCGACAAAGAATTGAATTTGAAGATCCGAGTTTGGGAGAGTTCTTTAAGCATGACCTGCTACTTTCACCCTCGATCCTCGACAGCGCCTTGCAAAGTTCCGTGGTCTTTGGGCTCGATGCGCCAGACTCTGAAAACTCTTGGGTACCTTTTAGCATAGACCATATCTGGTGTGCCGCGCCGCTTACTGGCGAATTGCGGGCGATTGTTCAACAGTCTCTCGCCCATAGCCCCAATCAGTCGAGCCGGAGCCTAGATATCGACATCTGTGATCCGTTGGGAAGGATACTGCTAAAGATTGAGCGCTACACCTCTCGAAAGACCACTCCCAGTTCGACTGCGCGTTTCTTGCGGTCGAACTGGGACGCCTTCACCCCTCAAGTCAGAGAAGGAATGAATGATGGTCGAACAAAGACAGTGGTGTACGGTGGGAGCGCGGAGCAACAAGCCAAGTTCGCTGAGGTGCTGCCTGAGGGCTTTGCCACCCTGGATTGTCAAACCTTTGAGAAACAAGACGAGCTTCAATCTCGGCTTTCTGAGGCAGGCTCTTTTGGTCATCTCGTGTATTTGGCAACGAATCCCAGCTCGGATGATTTTGCCTTAGAGGGATTTCGTTTGCTTAAATCCCTGCTAGGGCTAGGTCTAGAGACCTCTCGCCTTCGTATCTCCGTAATCACTGAGCAGGCTCAGTCTCTGCACGCAGGGGATTTGATTAATCCACCTGCTGCGGCAGTACATGGATTGTTTGGCTCCCTAGCCAAAGAGCTACCTCATTGGCAAGTGCATTTAGCTGATTTGGACAGTAACGCGGCATGGCCGCTTCGCGAAGTCTTAGCAATGGAGTCTCGACGTCCTGGGGAGTCTCATTTGTTTCGCGACGGTGAGTGGTACCGACGCTCGTTGCTTCAGTTTCTACCGGATACTTCCCGCAGGACGGAGGCGTATAGACAGAACGCTGTGTATGTAGTGGTTGGAGGTGCCGGTGGAATTGGTGAGGCCTGGAGTGAATGGGTCGCGAGTCGCTACAAGGCACAAGTCATCTGGTTGGGTCGCCGGGAACTCGACACTGAAATAGCAGCAGCCATTTCTCGAATAGGAGAAAAAGGGGTTGCACCAGAATATCTGCAAGCTGACGCGAGTGATTTGGGCTCTCTACGGGCGGCTCTTGAGACAGTACGGCAACAGCATACTGAGATTCACGGAATTGTTCATTCTGCTCTTGTCCTTCGCGATCAGAGCCTTTTGAGAATGTCAGAGGAACAGTTTCTCGAGGTGTATGAGAGTAAAGCCAAAGTGGCAGAACACATTGCACTGTGCGCCGAAGACTTGGCACTCGATTTCATACTTTTCTTTTCGTCACTACAATCATTTTCACGCATGGCCGGTCAGTCAAACTATGCTGCTGGCTGCGCAGTGAAAGATGCAGTTGCGATCGCCCTCAGCCAGAAAAGCGAAACACCGATAAAAGTAGTCAATTGGGGGTTCTGGGGTGAAGTCGGTCGAGTCAGTGCGCCGGAGTATTCAAAGCGAATGTCTGCAGCGGCATTGGACTCTATTACAGTCGATGAGGGAATGAGAGCGGTCGAACAACTGCTCTGCAGCGATGAAACCCAACTGGCGTATGCCCGATCAACTGATTTTAGCAAAATCGAAGGCTTTTCAGATAAATGCGTAGTGCTAGAAAAGAAGGGTGAGCTGCCTTCACTCGTAGAGACAGTTGGGCGTGCACTTCCTCGGCACCTGAAAGACCCTATAGAGGTCGATAGGCAAATTGGTCAGCAAATGAGTGTGCTCGACCCGATCTTCGTTCAAGTACTTTGGGTTCAGCTTCGTGCTTCTGGGCTTTTTTCCCAAGAGGCCTCGGAACTGCTTGCCGCAAAGTCACTTCTTCCAGAGTTGTATCATCGTTGGTTCGATGAAACCGTTCGAGTTCTTGTGAACTGGAACTATCTGCGGTTTGACTCTGAACGCGTCATAAAACTCAAAGAAGGTCTGAGTGCACAACAGGTTTGGGCTCAGTGGGATGCTGAGGTTGCGCGCTCATTGAAGATTGCCGATCGGGCCGCGCAGATTACTTTGATAGATAAAACCCTACGTGCGCTCCCAGAGATACTGCGAGGAACTCTTCCTGCAACCGATGTGATGTTTCCAAACTCCTCGCTTGAGTTGGTCGAAGGGATCTATAAGAATAATAAAGCAGCGGACTACTATAACAGCGTGCTTTCCGAAGCGGTCGTGCAATACATTCAGTCCCGTCTTGCCCTCGATCCGCAGACTTTACTTTCGCTACTCGAAGTCGGCGCTGGAACCGGTGGAACAACCGCCAATCTGTTGCCTAGACTCTCGCCGTATTCTTCCCACATTGAGGAATATTGTTATACCGATATTTCAAAGGCGTTTCTCCTGCATGCTAAGCGGCAGTTCGTGCCGACATATCCGTTTGTTCACACGAAACTGTTTGATGTTTCAAAGCCGTTCGAAACGCAGGACATATCCGAAGAGTCATACGATATTGTTCTGGCAACCAATGTCCTTCATGCGACGCCGGATATCAGAAATACCCTTCGAGCATGTAAAGCGGCGCTCAAGCCCAATGGCTTCCTTGTCCTCAATGAACTTAGTCAGAACATTCTCTATAGCCATCTTACGTTTGGACTTCTCCGTGGTTGGTGGCTGTTCGATGACCCCCGTTTGCGAATGCAGGGTTCGCCTGGGCTTGCTCCGAGCAGTTGGGAGAAAGTGTTGTGCGAAGAGGGTTATCGAGGAGTCCAGTTTCCAGTCGCGAGTATTCATCATTTAGGTCAGCAGATTATTATAGCCGAACGCGATGGGGTGCGGCGAAGTTTGAGTAGCCAGGTAGTGCAGAATAGATCTATTCCTGTAGAACAGTCGAGCAAACCAGTGACAGTACCCAACAAGCCACTCAGTCTGGACAACGCGGTCTCAGCCATTTCTGATGAAGCCCTTAAAGAACGTGCGACACTCTTTTTCAGAAGGCAGGTTGCGGCGGTGGTTGAAATGCCTGAATCTCGTATCGATCAAAGGGCTTCGCTTGAACAATATGGACTTGATTCCATCTTGATAGTTCAGCTTGCGGCGAGTTTACAGGAGCACTTCAGCTCGGTAACTACCACTCTCTTGTTTGAGTTAGATACCATAGAGTCTTTGGTCGACTATCTTTTTACGACTGAACGGGAGGCACTGCTTGCTGCAATTGATCAGAAAACTGGGTTGCAAAGTGGAGAGCGGCACCCATCAAAGACGGATCGGGCAGTTCCTGCGTATTCTAATTCGCCGATAGTTTCCAAGGAATCTTCTTTTTCCGAATCCTCGAAGAAACTGGCTGAGACGGTCCCCCGAGCGAGGGCCCTCGAGGAAATCGCAATCGTCGGTTTGGCTGGGAAATACGCAAAGTCGAATACGGTCGATGAATTGTGGGAGCATTTGAAGCAAGGTCGAAGTTGTATTGGAGAAACGCCAAATGAGCGATTCGACTGGAAAGAGCGCTTTGATGCAGATGTGGATGCGCCCGGCACGTATTATAGTCGTTGGGGAGGCTTCCTATCAGACGCCGATTGCTTCGATCCAAAGTTCTTTCAGGTCCTCCCACTACATGCAGAGCGAATGGATCCCCAAGAGCGCAAGTTTTTGGAGACGGCATACGCCTGCCTAGAAGACGCTGGATATATCCCTTCGAACCTTTCAGCGCGTGGCAAAGTTGGTGTCTATATCGGAGTGATGAACGGCTTCTATCCCAGCGGCGCAGCCTATTGGTCGATCGCCAATCGAGTGTCGTATCAGTTTGATTTCCACGGACCGAGCCTCGCCGTTGATACCGCCTGCTCCTCTTCATTGACTGCAATTCATCTGGCCTGTGAAGCGCTCCGCAGCGGATCTATTGCTGCTGCTCTGGCGGGGGGAGTGAATATCGTCAGTGATTCGCAGCACTATGTGAATCTCAGTGATTTTCGAATGCTTTCTCCTGATGACAAATGCAGTGCGTTCGGCAGTAAGGCGAATGGGTTTGTTCCTGGGGAAGGAGTGGGTGCGGTTTTACTGAAACCTCTGCGCTTTGCAGAGGCCGATGGCGACCACATCTATGGGCTCATTCGCAGTTCGGTTGTAAATCACGGCGGGAAAAGTCGTGGCTATCATGTTCCGAATCGCCCGGCTCAAAGTTCGCTGATCGAGGAGGCGCTCTCCTTAGCTGAGATTGAACCTCAGAGTCTGAGCTATGTTGAAGCTCATGGGACTGGGACTGCGTTGGGAGATCCGATTGAGGTAGCCGCTCTCACCTCTGCCTTTGCTACTGCGGGCTCTAAACAGCAGTACTGTGCGATTGGATCGCTTAAGCCCAATATCGGTCATTGCGAAAGTGCCGCAGGAATTGCTGGACTGACGAAAGTCCTCTTGCAGTTGAAGCATCAAGCAATAGCTCCATCAATTAATTGTGATGAACTCAATCCGAAGATCGATTTTGCGCACAGTCCATTTCACGTCGCGCGGGAGTTGATGGACTGGAAAGCGCCCGCTATTCGCGATGGGGGTCAGGAGAGGGAAACCGCACGAATAGCTGGTGTGAGCTCCTTTGGCGCTGGTGGTGCGAATGCGCATCTGATCGTGGAGGAATATCAAAGCGATTCAGTGCGAGCGCCGGCTACCGCCGATTTCGCCCAGCACGTAATCCCGTTTTCAGCGGCGAGTGAAAACCAACTAAAACAAATCGTCAGTGATATTGTTCAGTTCCTCTCAGTTCCTGGACGGACAACTAAACTCCAAGACCTAGCTTTTACCTTGCAAGTTGGTCGTGAAGCGAAAAACGTGCGTCTCGCGTTTCTCGTCGATACGATGGAAGAGCTTCTTGAAAAGCTCAAGCAGTATCTGGCGAGCGGCGATTGTGATTTTCAGGGCGTGGTCCGCGAGCAAACTGGGACGTTGGACGCCTTTGCTGATGATAGCGATTTTAGCAGTACCTTGCGAGCATGGATTCAGAAAGGGAAATACCGTCTGCTACTCGGCTATTGGGTGAGTGGAGGCACCGTCGACTGGCGGGTAGTACATGAGGGCAAACAACCACAACGGCTAAGTCTCCCCACCTATCCGTTTGAGAAAAACCGCTATTGGATTAGAGATGATTTTCGCCCGAATCACACTTTGAGAAGTGAAATGCCTACCGAAGCGATAGCGGTTCAACGAAACGAGCCAGAACCATCTGCCCCGGAGCTGCCGCCATCAGCAGAGAGCAGCTCCTCGCGCCAAAAATGGGTACAACTCATCCGAGAAACTATTGCCGAGCTGACCAAACTCGATATTGAAGATGTGGAGGAATATACGTCGTATGAACAACTCGCATTCGACTCAATTACTGCAACTCTTATTACACAAAGGCTCGAGAAGGTGGCGGGACCACTTCATGCAAGTCTGTTGTTTGAATGTAGCGATACTGCTGAGCTTGCCGACTATTTGCTGGCGGAATGCGAGATTACTCCGGCGAATGAACTGCTTGAAGTAGAATCAGAACCTGTTCATATGCTGGCCCACGCTGATAATCAACCACGCGACCTGATTCACCGTCGGGAGTCCAGAGAGGGAATTGCGATAATCGGGGTTGCTGGCACCTATCCAAAAGCGCGAACCCTTGATCAGTTTTGGCAGAATCTCCTCGAGGGAAGAGATTGCATTTCTGAAGTTCCCGAACTTCGTTGGGATATAGAGAAGTATTTCTCAGCCGATCTCGATGCCGAAGGCAAGACGTACTCGAAATGGGGAGGATTCATCGATGGCGTGGAGATGTTTGATCCACTTTACTTTAACATCCCTCCGACTCTAGCGGCGCGCTTGGATCCCCAAGAACGATTATTTATGCGGTGTGCAAATGAAGCCCTTGAGCATGCCGGCTATTGCAAGGACTGGCTGACCTTCCTCGGAAAGACTGATGTAGCGGTCTATGTGGGGGTTTCGAACCACGAGTATTCGCTCTATGGTCTTGAGCCCGAACTCATGAATCGAGGCCTGCTGCTTGGCTTCAATGGGTCGTCCATTGCGAATCGTGTTTCGTTTTTCAATAACTTTACTGGACCAAGCATGGGAGTTGACACAATGTGTTCGGCTTCTTTGGTCGGGCTACACCTCGCCTGTCAGAGTATTCAAAGCGGTGAGTGTCACATGGCTATTGCAGGTGGAGTTAATATCAGTCTGCATCCGATCAAGTATCTAAGTCTATCGAAGCAGAGATTTATTTCCCCGAGCGGGAAATGCCATTCGTTTGGAGCAGAAGCAGATGGCTATGTGCCAAGTGATGGAGTCGGTGCGCTGGTATTGAAGCGATTGTCCGAGGCGGAAGCCGACGGTGATTCGATCTATGGTGTCGTGCGAGGCTCAGCCGTCAATCACGGCGGCAGGGCAAATGGTTATACGGTGCCGAATCCGCAAGCCCAAGCGTCACTCCTTGCAGTAGCCCTTAAACGCGCAGGTGTAGCGCCTGAGCAAGTGAGCTACGTCGAAGCGCACGGTACTGGGACTTCGCTCGGCGACCCGATCGAGATTGCTGCGCTCAGTAGCACGTTTTCCCATGGTGTGGGGTCGGAATATTCCTGTGCGATAGGTTCTGTAAAGTCGAATATCGGTCATTGTGAGAGCGCTGCGGGTCTTGCGGGAATTACGAAAGTTCTCCTACAGATGCAGCATCAGACCTTGGTTCCCTCAATTAACTGCGATCCAGTAAATCCGAAAATCGGTCTTGAAGACACTTCATTTCATATTCAGCAGAAAGTGTCAGAGTGGAAGCGACGAATTATATCGACACCTGAAGGTCAAAGAGAAGAGCTTAGAACTGCTGGGGTCAGTTCTTTCGGAGCTGGTGGAACAAACGCGCATGTGGTGATTCAAGAGTATGCATCTCCGATGCAAGATGATCGACCATACCAGGGGCCAGTGGTCATTGTGCTTTCGGCCCGTAAGCGCGATACCCTCGTAGAAAGTGCTGCCGAACTCGCGACCTACCTGGCAGAACAACAGGCGACGGATTCGATGCGTCTGGCCGATGTCGCATACACTCTGCAAGTTGGACGAGATGCGAGACTTGAGCGATTAGCATTTGTTGCCTCGAGTCTTGAAGAAGTTATTGATGTGCTTGCCAGCTTCCAATTGACATCGGGTTCTAACAACGGAGTGTTTCTCGGCAAAGCGGGCGCCGGTTCAATTCGCAATGAGTTGCTTTCCTATGATTCGGTCGGTGAGCAGCTAGAACTCTTGGCTGAGAAATGGGTATCTGGTGCTATCATCGATTGGCGAACTCTCTATGGAGATACTTTGCCGCGGCGGATTCCTTTGCCGACCTACCCATTTGCTGAAGAGCGCTGTTGGTATACTGACCTGATCAGCACTCAAGCCGAATCTGTGGTGTCTGGTCCAGTCCCGATAACCGAGCAACAACATGCTTCACCGTTGGTTAAAATCCCAGAAATAAATCCGTCGGAACAGCTCCACCCGCTTGTGCAGGCGCAAACTGCGAATGGCTTTGGGCGAGTATTTAGCAGCCGGTTCAGTGGTGAGGAATTTTTCTTTAAGGAACACTGTATTGGCGGAGCGTTGATGCTGCCTGGAACTGCCTTTCTTGAAATGGCCCGAGAAGCAGTCGCGCGTACTTTTGGTTTGACTGCGAATGCTGAATCTTCGCTGTTGCTGAGAAATGTGGTTTGGCTACAGCCTTGTATCATTCGAGAAGGCGTTGTCGACTTGGATATTTCAGTCACTCAGCCCGAGAAAGGGCCAAGTGGTGAGCTAGAGTGTGCTTTTGAGATATATTCGGTTGTTGAGAAGACCTCTACTCCTGAACACCTCGGATCGAACGCCTTAGAACAGCGCAGTGTGCACTGCCATGGCCAAGCCTTCCTCGTCGAAGCTCCGGTGCGAGAGGTCTTGGATAGTTCGCTTCAACAGGAACTACAAAGCAGTCTCCACTGTTCTTCGGATGAACTCTATGCCTTCGCAAGAGATCTGGGATATGACTACGGTGATTCGTTTCGCTGTGTCCGAGAAGTGTTTCGAAGCAATCAGCAGGTTTTGACTCACTTGGAATTGGCCGAGTCAGCTAGACGTTCTGTCGGCGATTTCCAATTTCATCCTGGTATGTTTGATGCGGCGATTCATTCGACCATGGCGTATTTCGTTGGAGCAGGGGCAGAGCAAAGTACTTCTAATGTAGTTCCCTATGCAATAGATTCTCTAGAGTTCTTTGGCCGGATGCCGACACAAGCTTTGGCTTTACTGAGAAAAAGAAAAAGTGCACGCGCTGGACGAGTGCAAAAGTATGATATCGAGATTTTCACTTCTCAAGGTGACATCTGTGCCAAAATTAAGGGTTTTACGAGTCGCGTCCTGCGTGAGAAGAAACCAGTGGTTCAGACGTCGTCGGAAGTTCGTAAGCATGAGTCGACATTGCTTTTTGTGCCAAGTTGGGTTGAGAGTCGGAATGAAGAGTTGGTAGCGGGTGCTGCTACGAGAAGAGTTATTTATCTCCATTCCTCCTTTGCCAAACAGCGTGCTGAGATAGAACAACTTGTACGGACGAAAACCACAACTCAGTTAGAAGTGCGAAGTCTGCCCACTTTCGATGAACTTGCCGAAGAAGTTGAACGGACGGGAGTTGAAGTTTTTACCTACCTGCAACAGCTTGCTCGAGAAAAACTGAAGGGGACTACATCGGTGGAAGTGGTGTTCCCTTCAGATCCGGATTCTGCCCTCTTGTGTGCATTGAGTGGTACGTTCCGAACCGCAGAATCAGAAATTCCGCGTCTGAGTTGGCAGTTGTCTGTAGTCGAAAATTTGGATGCGGGGGGAGTTGCTGAGTACTTAGCATCTGACGAGGCGCTGGCAAAGAATGAGATAGTGTGGCACGGGCAGGGAAGTAAGTTCGTTAGTCGCTGGGAAGAGATTCCAAGTACAACGAGTGCGCTCCATGCGCCTTGGAAAGAAGGCGGTGTCTATCTCATAACCGGGGGTATGGGTGGAATCGGTCGAATCGTGGCGAGAGATATCGCTGCCTCTACTCCGAATGTCCGGCTATTCCTCGCTGGGCGAAGCGTAGAGAGTCCAGCGATTAAAAGTGAGTTGCAGTTTTTGCGTTCCTGCGGTGTGCAGGTGGAGTATCGATCCGTCGATGTGAGCAAGAGAGGCGACGTTGCACGGCTGTTTGCTGATATACGAGAAGAGTGCAGAACGCTAAACGGCATTATCCATAGCGCTGGCGTAGTGCAGGACCGTTTTATTCAGGGGAAAACAGCGGAAGAATTTCAATCGACCATTCAGCCGAAAATTTCGGGAACGCTCAATCTTGACCGAGAAAGCAGTTCGTTTGAACTGGATTTCTTTCTGCTTTTTTCTTCGGTCGCGGGAGTTGCCGGAAATAGAGGTCAAGTGGACTACGCCATGGGGAATGCGTTTCTCGACTCATTTGCGCGGTATCGAAACGGAATGCTGCGAGATGGAAAGCGCTTTGGATTTACGTCCTCAATGAATTGGCCCTTGTGGCGTGAAGGAGGGATGAAGATCGCCCCTGAACTTGCGCGGGTCCTACAGCATTCAATGGGACTGTCCTCACT
>CBDUGV010000084.1:0-15505 GCA_965366815.1 uncultured Bdellovibrionales bacterium
CACTGATCAACCCAGGTATGAATAGATCCTCGTCGGTGTCGAGTCCCCGTTCTGCTTCCGCGCGATGGAAAAAATTCCAATACCAAACGGGAAGCACCTCACAAGTGCCGGTAGAAGCGGCTATAGTAAAGGTCGGAAGTGATTCATCGGAGCAGATACTGAGATTCTTCCCTGAGGCGTTTACCTGAAACGGTTGCTCACCTCGTTGGTGCCAATGATAGTTTCGGTAGGCGCACAGAGGGCGGAGGCTCAGTTCGAGCTTTTTTGAGGCACGAATACAATCATACTGAATATAGGTAGTATTCTCTCCTTGTCCCATCCAAACTCTCTTCGCCAATAGTACATCATCCCATGCATATATCCATTCAATGAGCGTTGGCGAAACGCTGCACTCGATCATCAAGGAGTAGCCATGCGGGTGGACAGTTCGATCTACGAATTCGTAACAGGAGAGGAGTTGGGGATCATTGCCGTACACACATTCTTCATCGATACCAGAGAGCAGCAGCGTTCTGTCTGAAGGAGGAGCGAGTGAAGCAACAAGCAGACCATGATACCGACGAGTGTTCGTTCCGATAAGCGTCGAGCTTGCGAATCCACCTATTCCATTGGTCAACAACCATTCTTTGCGAATGCCTGTGTCAAACGAGTTCAGCGATTCCCTCTGAAAGCGTATCGTCGTATTCACGGCTTAGGTGCTCCAAAACCAAGGTGAGACGAGGCAAGCAACGATTATTCCAGTAAGGTCGGCTAAGAGTGCCGCAACGAGCGCATGGCGAATACGAACTATGCCTACCGCACCGAAATATACTGCGAGTACGTAAAAGGTCGTTTCTGTGCTTCCCATCATTACAGAGACGAGAAACGCTTCATACGAATCGGGAGCTGACTTTACTACTTCACTCATTACTCCGAAGGCTCCACTACCAGAGAGAGGGCGGATAAGTGCCATGGGTAGCGCATCTGCGGGCATTCCAATTTGTTCAGTCAATGGACTGAGCAAATAACTGCAAAGTTCCATAGCACCAGAGGCTTTAAACATGCCAATCGCAACGAGAATGGCAACGAGAAAGGGAATTATTCGTATCGCAATATCGAACCCCTGCTTCGCCCCGTCGGTAACTGCTTCGTAGACTCGAACCCCGCTACCGACGCCATACAAGACAATAGCCAGCATGAGACCGGGCATGAGCCAGAAGGAAATAAAGTCTTTATTTAGAAAATCTGTCGGTGTGGCGGCGGTAGCCGTTTTCACCAAGATTATCACAAAGAATGCAGCAGCTATCGTCCAAGCCACAATTTTGTTTTGCAAACTAGCTTCAAGTTTCAGGTGGCTATAGTCGGGAGTGTCATCCTGCTTTGATATAGCCGCGGCTTCTTCTTTTGCTGCGTCCTGTCCCACTTCTTCTTCTGCTGCCTCTTCGACATAGTTTCGCGATCGATTGCCGAGCCAAACGGCTACTGTAACTGCAACAAAGGTTGACGCGAGGGTTGCCAGGAAACTTGGTCCCCAAATAGAGGCCGGGTCACTAGAGCCGGCTGCCGCACGAACTCCTATGGCTCCGAGTGGAAAGATCGAAACGCTCGAAGTGTTTATCGCGAGGAAAAGACACATAGCATTCGTTGCCATACCGGGGAGGGGATTGAGGCGATTGAGTTCCACCATCGCCTTAATGCCGAATGGGGTTGCCGCATTGCCAAGCCCGAGCATATTTGCCGAGATATTGAGAATCATCGCACTCATTGCTGGATGGGTCGGTGGCACGTCTGCAAACAACTTGGTCATCAGTGGCCGGAGCCAAGTTGCCAGCGTGTACATGAAACCGCCCGCCTCAAGGACCCGCATCAAGCCCAACCAGAGAGCCATGATTCCGATTAAATTGATGGCGAGTGTTACCGCACCTTTCGCTGAATCAAAGCTCGCTTCGGTAATCGTCTCCATCTTTCCGGTGCCAGCCGCAAAAAGAATGCTGCCCGCGATAAACATCACGAAGACGATATTAATTGCACTACCTTTCGCTTTTGCAGGGGTGGCTGGCATCGAAGTCTATTGAGAAATTGGTCGAGGTTCAATGGTTGCTGCGCGAGAGACCCCACTCTTGCTCAGTGCTCGCAATCGCAGGACGTAGTCTCCACTCAGTTTCGGTGACTGATACAAAAGTGTGCAAACACCTGAAGTAAATCCGTCGTTTTGTTGATGCGTGCAGCCGGAGGGTTGTACTTCTTCCTGGTGAATCGTGGTTCCAGTCGGTGATTCAATTTCAACGCGATAGCTTGTCGCATTGCTCACGGGGAACCATCGAAGCTGTACCGATTTTTCGTCGAGCAGCTCATTGGAGGATTTGCTGAGTATCGTCGAAGTTGAACTTCCTGTGCTTGAAGCACAGGCTTGCAGCATCGAGGTCAGAAGCAATAAGCCTAGGAAAGCGCCAATCGTAGAGGGTAATGGTATGTGGCGTTGCGCAATTGAGCATCGAGAGGCGGTCATTCGTGTAAACCCAATTAAGCTGATACCAGTGTGAGATTAACCAAACTTCCTACCCGCTCCTGATACCACGTTTTGCACAGCCTGCCAAAATGCAGTTGCATCGCTCTCACTGCTGAAACTCCCGCTGAGCTCAAGTGCAAACGCTTGTCCTGGTTCAGTTACAAAATGCCGAAGTTTTATCGCGTCTTTGCTTGTAGTAATTATCGGCAGTTGCACGCTGCGCGCCTGATTCCAGTTTTCAAGAGTAAAGTGGTGATGATCCCGATATGACTTGCTCTGGGTGCTGATTGAAAAACCGAGGGCAGAGAGCATTGCATGAAACGAATCTGGACCAGCGATCGCGGTGAGCGCAGTCACATTTTTCTTTAGGAAATGTGTTGCCTCGATTCGCTCATTCGAATTGAGGTCGACTAAAGTAGAGGGCTTCAGTTCAAAGGAGTGTGTCGGCACTTCTTGGGGAAGGCTGCTCACCGACTCAAGCGGATCGGCTTGACTCATTGTGCCGCTCGTTTTCCTCACAAACACAACTCTGTCTGCACGTGCAAGCGCGCTGCTGAGTGGTTCTCGTAAGAAACCCGCTGGTAAAAGAGCTCCGCTATTCCATTTGTCCATCGCATGTTGTGATGAAAGATCGAGGAGCAAGATATTTAGATCGCGCTCGAGTCGACGATGTTGAAACCCATCGTCGAGAACGATGACATCGCCAAGTTTATTCTCCAGAATAAACCGCGCTCCGGCGCTTCTATCGGCGGCAATCACCACGGGAGTCTGATAGTCCAGTAGTTCGAGATGAAGCAAGGCTTCCTCGCCGACGTCAGCAGCGGCGCATCCTCGATCAACTTGAAGGGGCCCGCGCTCAACTCCGCCATAGCCACGCAATAAGATGACTGGGGTGTGCCCCTGTTCCTTGAGGGATCTTGCCAGATAGGAGGTAAACGGAGTCTTGCCGCTTCCGCCAACCACTGCGTTCCCGACGCAAAGTATTGGTAGGTGTATCTGGTTGCTCTTGAGCAATGAACGATCGTAGCAGGTGTTGCGAAGGGCGACCCCCAAGCCGTAGAGTGCGGCGAATGGACGAAGGAGAGATCTAAGTAAGGGGGTGTCCGTCACAGTGAGCTCATTCAATATACATTGCAATTACAATTTGGTTTTCTTAAAAATTGATTCTGGTATGAGTTTGATGATCAGCATGATCAAGCGCCAGAACCAGGGGAGATAGACTACATCGCGTTTGTGTCGGACTGATTCAACAATGCCTTCTGCAACCGTATCGGCTGAAGAGAAAAGAATGCCTTTTGGAAGATGTGCAGTCATCGGTGTGTCGGTAAAGCCAGGCTTAGCCAAGAGTACCGAGACGTTGACCTTGGCAAGTCGACTGCGAATTCCTTGTGTAAAAAGAGCCAAACCACCTTTTGCTGAACCATAAATGTAGTTGCTTCCTCGTCCTCGATCTCCTGCAACTGATCCGATTACGGCAATTGCACCCTTCTTTCTCGATTCAAAGTAATTTGCCAAATGCGTCAATAGGGAGCAGGGCGAAAGAAAATTCGTGGTGAGAACTTCATTCGCTTTGGAAAACTCATCCTCCCCCTCTTGCTGACTGCCGAGTACGCCATAGGCAAGTAGTGCGATGTCTATATCGTTGAGTTTCTCCAGTACCTCCTGCATCAATGCCGAGTGACCCTGAATGTTGTCCAGATCGCTGGTGATGCAGTGCACTGCCGGGGCGCCCCGTGAGCTGAGATCATTTGCAACTGCTTCAAGCTTCAGTGCATTTCTAGCGACAAGGAGGAAAGAGCACTTCTCTTCAGCCCAGATTCGAGCCGCCGCTTGGGCGATAGCTGAAGTGGCCCCAAGAATGAGAATATGTTTCATGACTAAGACTCGCCCATAACTCTACGCCAAAAGCTCGATGAGAATTTCGGATCGATAGCTTGTTGGAACTCTTTATACATTGGAAAGAACGACTTGAAACTCTCAGAAGACATACGGGCGTCTTTTGCCGGATAAACGCGTCCCCCAGCTTGTCGTACCACGGTATCAAAGGCGGTGAGGGTCTGAAGGGTTTCCTGGCCCCGAAATGCAAAATCGAGGGTAAGCGTTACACCTTCCATAGGAAAGGAAAGCAATCCCGGTGAGGGGATCGCGCCAAATATCTTCAGCACCGAGAGAAAGGAGCCTTGCCCGGCTTTCTCGGTTCGGGTGAGTAGCTCAGTAATCACCTCGACTGCCTGGGAACGAGGGACAACAAACTGATACTGCAGGAAGCCGTCTTTTCCGTAGAGTTTGTTCCAATGCCCGAGGATATCGAGTGGAAAGAAAAATGGGACAAAAGAAACCCTCTTTTTGATTCGCTCACTGAGTTGCTTGTGATAGTAGAGCCAGTTGAACGCTTTGATACTGTGCCGATTGAGTAGCCAGGGAGGTGCCTCAATCGGGATGCTGATAAGTGGGTCTTGGCGAATCCGCCGGCTACTGAGCGCCGGAGTGCTACTGTGGTTGCCGCGGATGAAAATGCCCCGTCCGAGCGATTCTCCTTTCGCGAGACAGTCTATCCAAGCAACGGAGTATTCGTATTCCTTGTCCGACTCTGCTGAGAGTGTGAAAAAATCAGTCAACTTTGAAAAGCGAATAGATTCGGATTCGATAAACGGTCCCTTGACTGGTTTCAGCTGGATCTCGGCCCAAAGAATCAAGCCAGTCAATCCGAGCCCACCAATCGTTGCAGCAAAGAGATCTGCTTGATCCTCCGGGCTACATTCGACGTATCCGTCTTTGGACCGCAGAATTCCCATCTTCTGCACAAAACAACCAAAGGTCCCTGCAACATGATGGTTCTTTCCGTGAATGTCGTTGGCAATCGCCCCACCGATTGTGACGTACTGAGTGCCGGGAAGTACCGGTGGAAACCAACCGCGGGGGAGGAAGGCTCCAAGTATGTCAGAGAGTCGAACTCCAGCTTCACAACGCAAGACACCGCTTTCGGGATCGAATGAGATAAAATGATTTAGGCCAGGAGTTGCAAGCAGAACTCCTCGGTCATTGAGACAGCAATCACCATAGCTTCGTCCGAGCCCATAGGGGAGTACCTCGCTCGTAGACAATGAGTCTTGGGTGAGGATCGCTTCTGCGTCTGAGGTCCAAAAAAGCGGGCTCCCTTTCTGAGGAGTGCTTGGATACCTACCCCAACTGGTATATTTTTCTGACACGGACAATAATAGTTCGATTTATATTGATTGCGGCGACTGCTCTGCCGTAGCATCTTATCTTTGTTTACGTCGTGCCAGCAAGTGAGACTCTTTATGAACCAATCTAGTCAGCAAAATTCAACGCTTCCGCTCTGCGTTGACCTAGACGGAACTCTGCTGCGCACAGATATGTTATACGAGTCCTGTGTCGGTGTGATCCGAGAAAAATGGAGCTGTCTCTTTCAACTACCCGTCTGGCTGCTCTCGGGACGGGCTCGGTTGAAATCAGAATTGGCAAATCGCTTTACTTTCGATCCAGCACTGCTCCCCTATAATCAAGAATTTCTGAGTTTTCTAAAAGCCGAGCACGAAAAGGGGCGCTCGCTCTTCCTTACGACCGCCAGCGATGAGCAAGTCGCAGAGCCGATTGCTGCACATTTGGGTATTTTCGAAAAAACTCTGGCGAGCAATGGCATTGAGAATTTGAAAGGCTCGGAGAAGCTGAAAGCGATTGATACAGAGTTTGCAGGAGGCGATTTCGCCTATGCCGGCAACAGTAGCGCTGATTTGCCGATTTGGAAGGAGGCCAAAGAAGTACTTTTGGTAAATGCCTCTTCGAGTCTCGCCTCGGAAGTCAGCCAGACTATTGGATCTCCCGTACCGCAAGAAGCGCAATTTGATATGCGTGGGAATGGAGTTCGAGCCGTGGTTCGAGCCTTGCGTCCGCATCAGTATGCGAAGAACGCATTGATTTTCGTGCCAGCTATCACGGCGCATGCCATTACTGATCTGAACGTTGTGCTCGCCGCCTGTATTGCTTTTCTCAGTTATAGTGCCTGTGCGTCGAGCGTGTATTTGTTGAATGATTTACTCGACCTTGATGCTGATCGAGAGCATCCGAAAAAACGCTTCCGACCGCTGGCTTCTGGAGCGATGCCTATTTGGTTAGCCGGCGTTCTTGTGCCCGTATTATTTGTACTGAGCCTTGCCGCTGCGCTCTTCCTCCCACCGGCGTTTTTCTTTGTGATTCTTCTATACGGATTCATAACGACGTCCTATTCGTTTTTTATTAAACGCATTCCGATTGCCGATATACTTACACTTGCCGCACTCTATACGCTTCGAATTGCGGCCGGTGGGGTCGCGACCGATATCATTATTAGTGAGTGGCTACTCACTTTTGCGGTGTTCTTTTTCTTCAGTCTCGCTACCGCCAAGCGCTATGCCGAATTGTTTCGGATGAAAGCTGAAGGTAGGGAAGAGAGCAAGAGGAGAGGCTATAGGACGAGTGATTTGTCGCTTCTTACCTCAATCGGTGTTGCCAGTGGTTTTGTTTCGGTTTTGGTTTTGGCCCTCTATTTCAGCTCTTCGAAAGTAGAGACGCTGTATGCCCACCCGGATGCACTTTGGTTGACTTGTCCGCTGATGTTGTACTGGATTACTCGTATCTGGCTGCTTTCAAATAGAGGGGAGATGGACGAAGATCCAGTTATTTTCGCGCTAAAGGATATCCCAAGTTATCTATGCGGAGTATTGGCCGTCGTTTTTCTTTTACTCGCGCGCTAACGGCTCAATATCTCCATGGCTTTCGCCATATTGTGTTCATCAATGACGACCATCACGTCAGTCCAGCAACTCATTTCCTCTCGAAGATTAATGCCGCTGTCGGCGAAGAGCTGGTATACGTAGGCACACACACCGACTGTTGTTACAAGCTTTTCCGAAAATACCATTGTGATCTGGACTAGATTGGTGCCGACGTCTTTCACACTGCGGCCAAAGGTCTCGCGTATCGTGCTCAGATACTCCTCGTTTGTAACAATAGTGAGGGTCTCTTCACCCTCAATCAACTTAAAATCGCCTTTTCGTTTGTAGATGAGCTGCTGCAAGCTGAGGGCGCGTTGCAGAACAGAAGCTTTATCAATCGTCGCAACTATCATTTTGCTTCGTAGGACAATTTTTGAACTTCGTATCAGCTCAGATATCTGTCTATCGCGCTCACTCCTCGTGCCCGCCTCTTTCGGAAAGCGGCGACAAGCCATTAATACAGCATCAAAAGCTTCGAGATTTTTCCTTTCGCAAATCTCTCGAGCCAAGGCCGAGAAATTGAGCAATCCCCGAGAAATACAATCAAGAACCGCTCCGTCTTGGCGAACGTACTGGTGAGTAATTTGAGTTATGTTCATGACAGTCTGCCATCTGCTATTTAACAATTCGTCCTATATGAGACAGATTAGCCGATATTTGTCAATATTTTAGCCCTAGTTTCGCCTCAGAACTTCCGTATTTCCCATACTTTAGAGAGAATGAAAGGCTGCCCGACATGAGTTTGGGCGACATCGTTCTTTGTGAAGTATGACATCTTGAGTAGTACATCCTGTTGTCTCGTGATTGCGAAGGGTCACCAGACAGCAGTGGCCAATGTAGAAGGTTTTCTTCCGCGTCTCCATTGAGAGAGTCGACTGCACCTATCCCTCCAAGAACCGTGAGAAATAGGACCTGAACGAGTAATTCGGGAGGAGTCGTACGCGAGCTGATTGCAGCTTTCGTACGGCCCTTCTCTGGGTCGTTCTTGCTTCCGTTTCACTAACCCTTTTTCTGAAGCCGTCACTCGACGGCACGGTCTTAACAAGGAGGACGAGTTGTCTACCACGACGTCAGCAGCGGTTGCCCCAGACACGAAGAATGGGCGCACCACGAAAGGTTTGCGAGTGTTCGGTGCACTCGTAAGCAAGACCTTTCCGCAAGGAATGTCTACGGAGGGAGCGTCTAAAAGGATTTTAGATATGCTTCCTGGAGGCGCGACCACAGAGGGTGGTCGTGCGGAACAGCGGCTCATCTATGATGGGCTGCAACAGCTCGGCGTGCCCGCCGAGATCTTCAAGGTGAACATGAATCTTCCCGACAACCTTGGGACACGCGATTGTCATTTGACATTCGTTACCCAAGACGGTGAATCGGTCTTGATGGAGCTTCCATCGAGTCCGGGACGCCGAAAGGAAGTGCGCCCCATGACGGAGCGTGTTCGTGAGTACTTCGACATCGTCTTGGAATGCGATTGCGGCACAGAGGTTCGTGCGGAAGCGGGGGAAACTCTGCTCCAGCGAGCAACTGGCCGTGACACATCCGAGATAGTGTACGGTGTCAACGAAGAAGGCTCTCGAACCAATCCGGAAGGGCTGGAGTATGTGCGACGGCAGCTTGACGACTACGCGGTTGATTTGAAAGTCGTTCGCTACAACGACATCAACCACGACGGCGAGCGGTCGAACGTCTTGCACTTCAGCACACAGGGAGAGATCGTCGATGCGGATGACAAAACCGGAGAAATCCGTGTGACGGTGGATCCAAGGTCATGTAAGAAGATGGAAGGACAGGCCGATTTGCGTGAGGCTGGCTATACTCCAATTGAGTTGCCACCCAGCTTATACGATCTGTTTTGGTCCAATAACATGGTCTACCTCGGTCCAAATAAACGGATGGGGGTCAGTTGGGGTAGTGTAGAATTGCAACGCTTCTGGGAGGACAACAACATTGTCCCAGACGTTGTGATTGACGCCATACCCAACTTTGCGCGGCAAGATTACAGCCTCACGTGCTCGATGCTGACAAGACTCGGGAAACCGTTTCTTGCCAAGTATCACGGGTATGCACGTTGAGAACCCGGTACTAGTACATCTACTTTGTCGCCGTTCTCAGACGTAACAACTCTGAGAACGGCTGGTCTGGAGAAGTAGATAAACGAACACATTGTTTTTCCAAGGAAGGTTGACTACAGCACGGGCCACTGTCTGTCGACCACTCCATTGTATCTTCAGGTCATTGCCCCAGAAAGCATCAATGCATAGCCCACGGTAAGTGTGCAAAGCAGCCCAGCACAAATTGCCAGCAAGCATCGTTCGCGAACTGGTGTATTCGCCCAAAGGGCCAGAGCGATGTATATCGGAAAAAGACCGCTACAAATTCTCGATAGGGACATGAGTGTACCTGTGCTCATCGCAAACAAGATGGGCAAAGCTAGGGCGAGCGATAAGGCGTAGAGTTGGCGCCGGGCTAGATATATGCTTGCGAGAAGTCCAAGTAGGCCCAGCGAGGCATTCAGTAGACCGAAATTCCAGGGTTCAGCAAGTGGGATTAATGAGCCTACTTCAGTGATGTTCAGTGGTGTTCGCCCCCAGGCTTCCTGGATGCCTATGCAGGCAAGTGCATTTCCGGTGAGAGCATAGAGATATCCACAAAAGGCGAATAAACCGAGTGGGCTGAGCAGACATGCGGCAATTCCTCTAGGTGTTCGTAGCATCCCCTTGCGGGCAAGTGCTAAGGCATAGGCCGGTAGCAGAAGGGCACCTGTTGGACGACAGGCTGTCGCCAATATCATGCAGCAAGCTGAAGGCAGAACCCGATTGGTTGAAAGAAGCAAGAATGCGGCGATGGTGCATGCCAGAAAGGTTGGCTCGCTCATCGGTGCGATAAAGAAATAGCTAAACGGGAAAAATCCAAACACCCAGATAAGTCGCGACTGTGTACATTCTTCGAAGCCGATTGAGGCAGCGTATTTTCTCAGAAGCACCATCGAGAGCAACGACATAGAGAAATTTAAAAGCAATCCAGCCGAGAACACCGAGCCGGTCAATATGGAGATGCCGCGAATCAAGATCGGAACCAGCGGAAAGAAAGCCCAATTCTTTGGCTCATCTGTGCGAAACGGACCTTCATGATATCCAGAGCTCGCAATCTCCAAATACCAACGCGCATCTGCTGACTGAAGCACATGGCTCAGCCGTTGCAAGGCCGCTTGGAGGGACTCTGTGCTGTGGGCATGGAAAATCGCTCCACCGTAGGCGATTTCAGTACTGAAACTGACGAATGCGAGGGCGAAAAGTATTCCGACTACCAGCAGTCGTGAGATGGCGAACACGGTAAGTACCTCATGCCACCAGAAACAGTTAGGATTTTTTTTCTTCTCGTCTACAGATGTCACGAGTCGGTGTCACCTCTTATCAAGTGGATAGCTGGTACTGTCGCGAGACTAGACTACGACTACTTGCTATACTATCTTCCGTTAGTGCTCGATATACTAATGCTGGGTTGTCGCTGTTCCAATTTGGAGACTCGGCGGGTATTCTTGTCCTGGGCGATACTCTGCAAGGAGACGCCGAGAGATCAAGATGTAGCCCCGAGTTGTTATAGGAGTAGTATTTGTTGTGGATCCACTCAAGAACAATCAATCATCTGACTTTACGTCCGTTGCTTCATTTGACGAGAAAGATCTTCGTCTGGCGGCTGAGGCCTTGGTTGATGCTGCGATAGTTTGCCAGCAGTATCGCCGTTCTCCAGCTGATGATTATGCGATGGAGCAATGTGGAAATCCAGTCTCAGAGGAGACTCGTCTAGACCTGATTGACGCGGTGTATCGCGATCCGCTGATGACCGGGAGACTGCTCGATCTGAGCTTTTGGCTGATGTAGGGTTTCAGATTACATGGCCTCTCCCACTCGGAGCCAGGCTCAATAGATAGCGTCTCTTGCCTGGCTCAGGTACTTTCTCCGGTTCGCCCCCTCTTTCTCTCCGATAAACAGCCGAAATCACGCCATAAATTCTCATGCTCGAAGGATTGAAATCCTTTTGCAGCAATTGCTATCTAATAAAGAGAAACTATCGAAAGGATTTCTATGGACGATCAATCGTTGGAAATGCTCACCGAGTTGGACCAGGCCGCTATTCTCGTCGTCGATGACGACCAAGATACTCGGACCATGCTGCGACACTCGCTTCAAGCCTTGGGTCATCAAATAACAGAAGCTGGTGATGGCGAGGAAGCTTTAGGTCGTTGTGCTGAGGGTCTGCCGGATTTGATCATTACCGACGTAATGATGCCGAAGATGAATGGTACTGAATTCGTTGAACAGTTTCGCAATGCTCATAAGAACTGCTTTGTTCCGGTGTTAATGCTCACGGCGCTTGGCGAAATTGAGCAGAAAGTAGAAGGCCTTGATGCGGGAGCTGATGACTATCTGACTAAGCCATTTAATTTCAATGAGCTCATCGCCCGAGTTCGTGCCCTTTTGCGCATTAAAGTTCTCACTGAGCAGTTGTATCTACGAACGGAAGCGCTGCAGCAGGCGAACGCAGAACTTTCGCGAATGCAGGCAGAGCTTGTGCAAAAAGAACGAGAGCTTGTCGGGATGCAATTTGCTGGAGCCGCCGCCCATAATTTGGGTCAGCCGATAACGAGCATTTTGTTGAATTGTCGTATTATTGAGCGTGCAGTTGATGTGAAAAGCAATGACGACGCGACAACAGCGCTCGAGGCAATCAAAGAAGAATGCACGTCCATCAAAGATGTTCTAGCAAAGCTCAAAGCGGTCGATGTCAATCAAACTGAAGAGTATGTTGCTGGCACAAGAATCCTCGATTTGGATTCGTCAAATAAGTAGCCTTCGAGTGATGGACAGAAAGCCCCCACATGTACAACCAGGCCTTTGAGGACCGGTCGCACAAGTGCGAGCTCACGTCCATCAGTATCGTCCTTGAAATTGCGGTTGCTGCGAACGTTGGCTTCAATCGTAGCACTCCTTTGCGGTCATGGAACGGCTTTCGACGATGTTGTAGTAGGTGATGACCAGGATAATCAGCACCGCTGACAGGTAATGCCACCACTGAAACTGTTCTTGCTGGTATTTCTCGTTTGCCAGCAACCAGATCCAGAACATCGCTCCAATTGGCTGTAGCATCATGATGATCATCGTGATTGAAGTCCTGCCCACCAACGCCATTGATGCTCCATAGAACAACAAGGGCAGTCCGAGGGCAACAACACCAAGCAGCACCAACATACCCACGTCTTGCGATGCGAGCGGTGTCATCACCTGATAGGAAGGGATGGCGATACAGCCGGTTGCAATAGTGCCGAGAGCTAAGGTGCCGTAGCAGGCTCTCTGACTCATTGCACTGGTTAGCGCCACGCAGACTCCCCAGCCAATAGCTGTCCCGAGTGCCGCGTAGAAGCTTGTGTGATTCCATTCGAATTTGCCAATCGAGAAAATAATCAGCAGGGTGACGAGCAGGGTGAAGACCCTCACATCGTTTCTGCTAATTATCTTCGACTGTACATAGGGAATCGCTTGAGCGAAGCTACCGCGAAACGAGTACTGCACAAGCACCATGACGATTGGCGACACACCAAAGAAAAAGATCGTCGCTGCGCCTGCTTCCGCCGTTCGTGTCGCATAGACAAACGAGTGGCTGGAGAAGGCATAACATGACATCCCGACAAGGATGAACGCAGCCTTCTTCGGCTTGGAAAGATGCGGCCAAATCGTGCCAGAAGCTTCCCAGGGAGCCCGATTCGGTGCTTCGATGTCTCGCAACCGACGAAGCAGCATCGGAACCACCCACATGGCGATCAGTACGACGGGCGTCGCAATGAAGCCTCGAAGCCCCGCAACTTGCAGCGGACTGAGGGTCTCATTGACGATCAGCATAATAAACGGTGAGAAACTCCACAGTGCGACACTGACAAAAGCAGCGGCCACACCCCAGAATTTTCTCGATTGGAACAATTTTCCGAACGACATGTTGGCCTCCTTTTTGGCAGGGCGGGTGGGAGAGATAAGGCGGGAGTTCAACCGCTAGGTAACCTCGGTAAAATCCTTTCGAGGGGGCTTTCGCCCACGGAAATGCAAGCTCCAGGGGCAAAAGACTGTACAGCTAACTACTCGTAGCTAAGAAAAAGAGAGCGGTATTGCGCTAAGGCAAACCGGGCTAGGCTATCGGAATTGTATGAAATAGCAAATACGGGTACAGCCGGACGTAGTTAACGCAGCAGATTCATTGCTAATACGAGCGTCCCGCAATTGAAACAGGCGTGGGCAAGCATACAGCTCGTTAGCGTTCCACGCCACTCGCGCAGGAAAGCAAACACCATACCGATGCAGGTGAGTGGTATCAGACCGAGAGCACCTTGTGGATGCACCGCAGCAAAAACGAGCGAGGAGATGAAGATAGCACTAAAGGCACCGAGCCGCTCTCTGAGCCAAGAGTAAAAGGCACCGCGAAACATTACTTCCTCGACAAAGGGCGCGACGATAACTGCAAGAATGAATATATAGTAAATGGTGTTTGAAGATTTTGTTTGGCTAAGAATAGGTACTATCGGATGAGCTCCGCTACTTGGATTGACGCCAAGCAGTGTTAGAGATAGGGCATAGATCATCATCACTATCAGCAGGGCACTCAATGAGGAAAAGTACGTAAAGGGGCCCGCCAAAATATCGCCGATCGTTTTAGACCAGTTGCTGCCAGCAAGTCCCAGTGCTTCTTCTAGATTGGCTTTTTTTCTACCGCATAGTATCGGCCAAAAAGCGAGTAGCGATAGACTGCCAATCGCAAATATATTTAGTTGTAAGACATTGACTTTGAGCCCCATTCCTATCGCGCTCTTGATACCAAAGGGGACGAGAAACATCGCCAGTAAATACAGCGTGAATACTTCAAGAAGATAGGCGTCTTCAAATGCCGCTTTGCGAAATCGCATGTTGAGTTTGCCGCGGGCGAGTTTCGAGACCAGAAGCACGAAGCCCAAAAAACTGAGAATTGCCGCACTACCACCAATAGCTGCGATCTTTCCAAAACCGATTAGGCGGGCCATGGCAGGTGCATATACTTCTCTGTTAAAGTATTCTTGAGAATCCTGCTGTGGTACTGTCATGCTGCGCAGCAGCTTGCCGAACCATCCGAGCTGTTTTTCAACGAGTTGCAGCTGCTGTTCTGAAAGCGAAGCTGTGTTGGCAGAGCTGTCGAGCGATTGATTGTTTTGACAGGTCGCAAGTAGAATAGTATCGAGTTTCGAGTCCTCGGATCGAAGCCTGCTGATATGCTCACAAAATAGCTCTTTTTCCTTGCTTAGCCCCAACCATTCACTAAATATAAGCTTTTGCCGCTGAAGATCGCTGATAGTTGTACTTTCGGCTTCAAATGCTGGATGCAGCTGCTTTACTGATTGGGAAAACGAACTTCGAATAGTCCCTGACAATTGTTGCGCTGTTTCGCTTTGTTTATTGCGCTTGATCCACTCCAAGGCAACGAGTGTTATCTGGGATTCTATCAAGAATGCTTTGGTTTGGTATGTTGACGCCAACTCGGTCGTAGGGTCTTTCGAAGATTTTTTGGCCGTAGCTCCACTTACTGCAGAATTTTGAACCCAGCTGTGATAGATCAGGCCAGATATCAGGCCAAGGCAGAGAAGCTGAATAAAGTAAACTCGTGGTGTTGAGATTGATTTCATAGCACAATTGATTTTCCCTCTAATAAGGATGCTATACGAGGTATGAGTGTGCACGCAATTACTGAGCAGGATAAAAGTAGCTTGTTTGAACAGGTTGCGGTTTTTCTGTTCAATCACATTCAGAATCTACCCGCCGATCCGATAGGTCAGAAATCGTCGGTCCCGACTTCCGAACGGCCGATTGTCCTCGGTCTCTGTGGGGGGAGAAGTATTGTCGGCCTGTTGGAGGCGATGGCGCAGTCGGCAAAAACCCTTCCAGTTGAGTATTGGCGTCGACTGCAGTTTTTCATGGTTGATGAGCGAGTGGTGCCCATAGAGCACGAAGACAGTAACTATCGCCTGGTTCACGAGCTTTTTCTTTCAAAGGCTGTGAGCAAAGGACTATTGGTTGAGAGTCAGCTCCATCCTTTTCGACCTCAGCTTGCACTCGAGGATGCGGGGATTGCGTCCTATCAAGCTGAACTCGCAGAATTTGGGGGTCGCTATGATATTGTTTTTCTCGGAGTTGGTGAAGATGCTCATGTTGCCGCACTGTTTCCCGAT
>CBDUGV010000085.1:0-15498 GCA_965366815.1 uncultured Bdellovibrionales bacterium
TTGATGATAAAGCTCCGTTGGATCCTTTTGAACGCGAAATATTTGGCCAACGGCTGATTGCTTTGGACTCAGACGGTGATGGCGTCGGCGATGATGACGAGATAGCCGATGGTACGGATCCTTTCGATCCGGGAAGTGTCATAGAGCGGTTCGGCAATGAGATATGTGTTGAGTGGAATGGCTATCTCGATTTCTTGACCCAGATTTTTGAGCTGCGAAACACAAGTAGCACGGCACTTTCTATAGCAGTGACCTTATTTGATATCACTGCTTTGCCGCAAGATACTATAACCTTCTCCCTTCAACCAGGGATTCAGCAGGACGTTATTATAAATTCTTTGGCTGGCTTCGAAGCCGATACTTATGGACTTGTTTGTGCGAAAATTACTAGTGGGCCTGATAACTCTTTGGGCGGCCAGCTTGTAACCTATCGTTTCAGCGCAGGTAGCTATACCTTGGCCTTCAGCTCCGAATTCTTAACGGGGAGAAGCGGTAGGCAGTATCTCACGTACAATACCTTTCAGCCGAGTCTCGATCCCTTCGATCAGAGCAACTTCGTTGCCAATTGGGCCCAAATCGTCAACGACGAATCATTTACGCAATCAGGCACTCTGCGCTACTACGATTTTGAAGGTAATGAAATTAGAACCGAGCCGGTTATCCTTGTCGCCAATGGGCGTCGAGATGTCGACCTACACGGTGTCGGAAGTTCACGCTCTGGTCTCGTACGTTGGGAACCGAATAGCTCTACCGGCACTTTTCGTGTGCGGCAGAATCGCTACTTCTACGGTCTGGCTGGCCTTATTGACTTAGTTGAAGCCGTTTCCCTTCCGGCAAAACGCGGAACCGGTCGAAAGCTTTTCGCCCCCTTCGATACTCGAGGCCGCACTGTTGCGCTTGAAATATCCAACACATTGGATAACGCGGTGACCGTGAGCACCGAAGTACGAGATGCGAACGGCACATTGAGTGCGCAACAACCTCCGCTGTTGGGGGTTCCGGCCCGAGGTACCCGGGGTCTGGTACTCAATGAGTATCTGGCAAACGGACTTGGAAATGTTCAGATCGATGCTGATACGAGCAACAGCATAATCGTGACGATTATCGAGTATGGTCGATCGCTTGATGGTAGTCTGCTCTACGCCAATCCGAGTTCGCCACAAGAAGCGCTCGGCAGCGATATTCGTGGCTCATACAACAGCTTTTTAGCCCAAGCATGCCGAACCAGGGTCGCGAACAGTTCCAGCGTTTCGCAATCGGCAGCGGTCTCTATGACTCGATTTGATGGTGAAGTGTTGCTCGACAAGTTCGGCATCAACGTTCCAGCCAACGGTGCGCTAGAGCTCAACCTTTGTAATAACGAAAACCAAGAAGCCTACGGAGAAGTGAAACTCGAATCGGCGGTACATGGGGTACTCGTTGCAGAGGTCGTTCGACAGAATGCCGCTGGAAGTATTGAGTTCGGCGGACCACTTCGTCCTTAGTTATCGATTTCTGCTCGTTTCAGGGGGTGAAACTTTTTCACCCCCTCCAACAAAACTATTACCCTCATTACCCAATTCCAATTCACTTTCCAACTGATGCGAACAGATCGAACCGAACCAGACAGGTCGTAGGGGTAGGCAGACAATTTGCAAGATTCAGAAGGAAGAATGGCAACTTTTCGGAGTCAGCAGCTCCTCGAAACAAACAGGATAGTAAGGAAAAAAGTAATGATCAAAGCGGAACTACCGGCAAAATTAGAACACATTGTCAAAGGCGCGATATACTTCATGATCGTGGTCAACATTGTTTTGGTCTACTTGGGAACGACCACCATCACGACAGTGTGACAACCACTAGCTAAGGCAATACAGGAATATATTGAGTATGGTGAATGAGTCTTCGTATGACTTTGCGTCATGCAGAGACTCTATTCGCCACTTTCCTATCGAACTCAATATTCTGCAAGAATCAGGCTTGCTGCTGCTTTTTCATCCAACGGACATATTCATCAAACCGCGCTTGCTCGGCAACTTGTAGATCATCTACTGCCGCCATAGACCCCTGCTGTTTGATCAGACTCGATAGTGGAGTCATCTCCAACGGCGGTGGACCGTCTGGAATACGCTGCGGTTTCCGCTCGACGGGCTTGGGAGCTGTAACCGGTCCTTGGGCCGGTGGCGGTGTGCTCGGCGTGCTCGGCGTGCTCGGAGAAGTTACTGGCGTTTGTGGCTTTTGAACTCGCCTTGGACCAAGCGGCTCTAACGTAAGCGGCGGTGGCGTCTCTTTTGGTCCCGCTGGAGTTCTGGGCGTCGTCGCTGGCTGGCTTCCACTAGGAGCTGGTGCTTGTCCTGCATCAGGAGTGGATGGCTGGCCCCCACTCGGAGAGGTCGACCCCCCCTTGCTTCCGCTTCCAACTATCGCCTCAACCCGAGTCATATCCCAGACACCGTGATGATAGGTCTGTTTGGCCATCACAACAGTTTGGGTTTTGCTCCCTGTTCGAATCGCCGCTGTTCCCCCGGTATAGAATACTGAAACGGTATCATCGCCCTCTGTTTGCAGCGTGTAGTGACCGGAGAAACCGTTTCGAGTAAAGACCTTCTCACCTCGAGTTCCCGATGCTTCCTTGAGGTCAAGCCAATGGATTGCCCAATGCTCTCTTGCGGTATAGCGGCCCGAAACGCCACTTCGCGAAAATGTCCCATCACCGTTATCTTCGAGTCCAAGCTTGGCAATTATTTCGGATTTGCTTGGTGCAGCTAGAGGGTCAGCAACCTTGGGCATGGCTTGTCCCGGCATCCGACTAATCGCCCTGGATGGGGCAACATAGGAGCCATTGGTATCAGTACCGCCCAGCGTGTGAACCCTAGACTCTCCAGCAGCGCTATAGACATAGCCAACCGCAAGATCGGCGCGGTCGTATCGCAAAGAACCAATCTTTTGTTTCAATGATTCTGGCGCTATATCGGATCGCGGGGAATGGGCGGGCGCGCTGCCGCCTGTCGTTTGTAACTGCATTGCAAAACCTCCTATTACATCATTGCCTATTAAAATTATACGTAATTGAGATGTTTTGGTGATCACACTTCTTGTTTAGCTTTGTATTTCCAGTTGCTTACAATTAAGTTAACAACAAAACTTCCTATTTGGTCACAATTTCAGTAGGCAATGTTTCATTGAGCTGTGCGATAGTAGGCAGCATCGATGGGTTAATTACGTTTAGGAGGTTTTCATGGCTATTCCCAGTCATTCGCGTTCGTTTACCCAAAATCCAAGCGGATTTGATTCCAACCCAGAAGAAATGGCCGAGGTTGAACTACCGGCAATTCCACGAGACAGAGATCGAAGTACTCACACTGACGGGATGCAATTTGTATCGCTCGACGGTGGAACTGAACGAACCCCAAGTCCGGAAGAGAAACAACGGCAAGAAGCAGTTGCCTTAATCGACAAACATCGAACGCTCATAAAAAGTCTCCCGGATGAATTGGCGAGAGGTTTGTTTCAACGCTCTCCAATGCGTGTCTCATTACAGTTTTTAAAAGATCTCGATGATCTTTCGAAAGAGCTCGGCGCACTTCCGGAGAAGGATGCTAAAGGTAACAATCCGAGAGCAATTGCGATTTCGAAATTGGCAGTGACACACCTTCAGGGGCAAGCGCTTATCCGAACAGCGGTAGCTGAAGAGCTTCTTATTGCAGTACCGCAAGATTTACAGGCCGATCTACGAACAAGCCTTACTGCA
Organism: uncultured Bdellovibrionales bacterium; assembly: GCA_965366815.1. Taxonomy (GTDB): domain Bacteria; phylum Bdellovibrionota_C; class UBA2361; order SZUA-149; family SZUA-149; genus CBDUGV01. The sequence goes on from CBDUGV010000085.1 coordinate 3,731, forward strand.
GCGATGAAGAAAGTTGAATGGACAGAGCGACGAAAAGCAGTACAAGACAGTATCGCTGGCTTCATGAATCACTTGAAAAACGGCTCGCTCGCTCAAGAGAAAGAACTAGGTGCGTTCCTGGAGTCTGTGCAAACTGCTGTCAAAGGCAACAACGGATTACCCGTGACCAATCCCCAGCAGTTGAAAAATATGGCTGCAGAACTATCAAAGATAACCGGACGACCAGTGGAGGAATTCCCCTTTCCTCCTACTGGACTGTCTTTGGAAGCTGCAACGATCATGGTCAACGACACGCTCACCACTGAGTATTTGATTGACCAACTCGCCCTGACGTATCACCTCGGCAACAAAGGGAAAGCACTACCCGACTGGGACACCATTAAAAAGAGTCTCGAGAAAGATCTATCTGGGATGCGAAACACTGAGAGAGATCAGCTGGTCGGAGGAATACTTCATCGACTGAAAGGCTACTCAAAACTCAAGGAACGTCGAGACGAGATAATCCGAATCGGCGATCGACAGGTAGATGATAGCACGGGCTGGGACGTCTATATTCCTATCTGGCACGCGCATTATATGTTCACCTCCGATCTCACAACGACACAGCACTCAAAGGACTTCGAGAAAGTAAAATTGCGAGATAGAATGTTCTCCTCGGTCCAGAAAAGCTTGGGGAGTGAGAGACAGGCCCGTCAGACACTTTTCGTCAGTCGAGAACTGCAAAGCTCGGTTGAGAGTGAACTAAAACGCCGCGGGGCATGGCTGATCGACTCGAAGAAGTCGGGGTATTACAATCCCGCCGCGGCGGATTTCCAGGCGGAATTCAATCGTCAACGAACCTCGATGCTTCGGGAGCTGCGAAAGTAGAAAAATCCGGCTGTGTAAAAAGCGACGGGGTTCGGATCGATCTGCGGAGGGCTCGCAGTAGATATAATTCCCTCTCGTGTATGAAATTGTTTCGATGAAGTTCCCGGTTGATGGCTAGCGGAGTCCATTTCGAACGGTAGTATACTGTTCGCCTGGACCCGCGAAGTTCATCTCAGCGATGCGCCTGGACCTCATAAAAGACCAGGTCGCGTGATTTTCCTCGACGGCCAATCACTTGAAAGCTGATACCTCGTCCAGAGTTCACGGTCGTCTGCTCTGAAGCAACAAAGATCGCCAGTGCTCTCGCCAGTTGCTCGGCAAAACGATTGGCCTCATTGCTACTTCGAAACGCCGCGCTAAACCGGACGAGTTCTCCTCGCTGAGCTCGCTTGCGCTGAAGCTTCACGCTCGGGGCACTCGGTCGAGCTGCTGCTTCGAGTATCACACTCAACTCGCCGGTCTCGGTCGCCGAGACCATTGGCTCGAGGCTTTGTGGATACTTTCCCAGCGCTCTCATCAACTGTGACTGCCGATCGACTGCGCTTTGATCGGGCAGTCCGTTGTAGACTCCGACGCCGCGATAACCAGTCGGATCGGCGCTGATGCTCAACTTCTGAAGCAGCAACTCCCCAGCCGAACTAGCTGAGGACACGGTCAAAGCCGTGATCGCAATTACGGATTTCAAAAACATCTTCTCGCTTTCTGTTCTCACGAAGTACCCCTGCTGAGCGGATGCTTGCCAGGGAGGCAAACTGGGGTGGTCTAGGAATTTCCGACACAGCTCAATTGGCCAATCTATGGCGCATTGAGCTATGCCGAATTAAGGTAAGGCACAGAAATAACTCAACCTTTCTCTACTGCGATGCCTCCAGTTGGGCTGAAGACACACAGGCTCGTTCTACCCATATATCTCATTTATGCACTATTTTAATACAGATTGCTAGTCGCAGGTCAACGTGATGTAAGCAGCCCCCAGCGAGCACTCTTGCTCAACTACATCCGCGACCGTGCATAAATCGCTAGCTCAGAAACTCGCGGTGGATCTTCGAGACCTTGCAGTTCTACCCGAAGTTCGACCTCGTATTTCATCTGTAGATCGCGCTCGCCCCGCTCAAGTCGAAAGCTCAGAACTTCGGCAGGCTCCGAAACGGCCGACCACTGGTTCAGCTCTTGGGTCGTTGCAACACCACCCGGAGCATACGGAGTTAGCAGCTCAAGCTTGACCCGACTTCCCTCCCCTAGTGCTTCTCCTCGAAGCAATACCTGCACATCGACGGACTGAGCGAAACTACTCGGTAAGAAAAATCGATATGACTTATAGCCAGTAGATCTACCGGCTTCGAGCGTCATCTCATTTTCCGAATTTACCTCTACGCCGTCTCGTCTCGAGGCAAAAACTAAACCGCTGCTATGGTGCAGAAGGTCTCTGAAGTTTTCTTGAATCACGACACTCTGAAAAGAAGGACGACGAACAACAAGGCGTAGATCTCGAAAAAAGGTAGCTGAACCAGCCGATGGAGAATCGAGTTCAACATCAACTAGCAATTCACTTAGACTCCCTGCGGTAAATTCGTGTTTGGCTGCTTTTCTCCATACGAGCAACGAATTGTGTATGGGCTGTTCAAAGCGCTTTCCCTCAATCACAAACCACAATTGATCACTTGGCAGAGCGCGGAGGGCTCGAACCTGCAACTCAGCGACAAGTGGTCCAGCTGGCAGATCACTAGGCAATTGAAATCGGTATCGCCGACGACCGCGGCTCAATCCTTCGGCCAACACAACCCCTGGAATGCCATGTTCAGAGACCGTTGAACGGAGTCCAGTGGAGGAAATTTCAACTGCTAGGTTTTGCTGAGCCAGTCTACTCGAAGGGTCTACGTCTTCGAGATACCAACTCAGCTTCTTTCCCGGATCATACGTCGGGGTTCTGCCAAACGAATGGTAGCCCCGCGGCTCCCAAAGTCCGTTCACTCTATACAGCCGCTCTGGAAAACCCTCTAGCTCGAATCGCTCACCTATCTCAAAAGTAGAGGCATGCCGCCTAAAATGTGGCTCAGAGACGAGCAAGGTCTGATCGAGGTCCCAGCCCAGACGCTCTAACTTCTGAAAGAGCTGCTCGACTCGAGGCTGATCAATTTCCAGCATATGCAGCGAAGACGCTTCCACTCTATTGTTCCCCAGTCCGTGAATGAATTCACGGTCACCAAACACGTAGGCGTTGGGGTTTAATGAAAAATAGTCATTGGTAAGAAAATGGCTAAAAGAATACTTATCCAGCGCGCGCTTCATCCGGCCCAAGGAACGAATTGGATCAATGCGATAGACCTGTGCATCAATTTCGTAGTTCACATCCAGCAAGGAAGTCATTGCCAGACTCGGATAGTGAACTTGCTCATTGATCGGCGCATAATGCCGTGAAACCTTGCTAAAATCCTTCTCAGCCAGCTCGAAACGCTCAATCGCTCCGGGGCCAACAACGGCCAGGTGGCCATGATTGACCTGCAAGGCTATTGCTGCCGAAAGAGCGATTACTACAAAATAAACCGAACTTCCAAAGCGAGGCCCAGCGCCTCGAAGTTGCTTGCCTGGATTGAAAGAAGCGAGCAGCGCAACCAACGCCACATAGGCAAACGGTAGAATTATCGCCAAGTAGCGAATTTGTCGGGTCGAAAAGAGCAAGAACGCCGAATACAGTAGAGCAACTGCGGAGACCCGGCGCAGTCTTGCATCGGCCGTTAAGCCGACTAACAGAGTCGGAATCAGCAGCCAGGCAAGAGGCCCATAGGCAAAGGCGGGGAATTCGGTATACGCATTGGTTCGAATCAAGCCCTCGAGCAGGAAAGTCCAAACTTCGGAGAGTGAACGCAGAGGGGGAAACCAGACGGTTAAATGGTAGGTTCCGCGGGGTACCATGCAGACTATTTGATCCCAGAGAATGACGTTTCTCAAATACCAAAAGCCACCTATCGCCGCTGAGAGGGCCAATGGAATCCAACCGCGCTGTAGGCAGGCCAAGAGGTTTCGAAGCGCATAGAGTGCGACTCGCCAATAGACCAATGTGCATGCGAGCAACACGAAAAAAGCTGTGTATTTTACGCTCGCCGTAAGCAATCCAAGCACGCCAGCCAAAACGATGTATCGAATTGCCTCAACTGAGGGTTGAGCTTTCTTGCTTGGACCTTGATCGGAGATGCTGATCGCCTGACTTGCTCGCTCCAGTGCAAATACAAGATACAGCGTAAACACGGTGAGCAAGTTCTCTGGCCGAACCACAGAATTGAGTTCAAGCATCAAGGGGGCCAAGCCAAAGAGGAGAACGCTCAGGTAGGCCTCTGACCGAGAAAAGCGAAACGTCTGTCGCCCGAGGAAATACACCGCGTGCAGTTTGGCTACCACGATCAACCAGGCAAGCAACTTTGCGCCGATATTTTGACCGAGCAAATACCCGGCGGAAAGAATGATCTCCTGCATATGAGGGAAGGCCCTCATATTCATCATGCTCCAAGCTGGAGCTTCTAGTAACAGTGAATTGCTAAGAACGTAGAACTTGGCAATCGCCAGATATCCCTTGTTTGCATCACTCGTCAGTGCGCCCGGATAGAGATACATAAATCCAGCAAACAGCAGCAAGAGACCTGTGGCAGTGGCTAGAAAATCACCGAGGACATCGGGCGGACCAACTGTCTTGGTCCGAGGTATGCTGGCGCGAAACAACTGCTTTCTTTCAAGAAAAAGCATAAAAGCAGCAGACCCAGCAGCAATCCCAAACAGATATTTTGAGGAATACGCCCCCAAACCAAGTAGCAGATAGCTATTGAGAAAAATCAGCGAGAAGAACAGCAAGCTGCCCAGCATGACATTTGCTCCTTCGACATCCTGCAGAGATGGCAGACTTTGGCGAATCAAGCGCCGCGCTGCGAGAAGCGATGTTGCAGCGCAGCAGATGAGATAGAGCACACTGGCAAACCCCAGCCGGGGGACTTGGTAGAGCTGTAGATAGCCGCAGAATGCGAGAGTGGCGACGAGCAAAGTAAGTCGTGGCTGCAAATACGCAGCAAAAAGCAACGCAAGCAAGACCGCAAAGCTATCGAGATGGGTGACTGAGGTGCGAAGCACATCTTCGATCGGATTCTGGAAGTAAGCGATGAGTGAGCTGACCAACACTACTGCCGCAGCTAGGACCAGCAAGGCCCTCAACCAGAGGAAGCGCGACTCAACTGCTGCCGATCGGAGATCCTCGCCAATCGGCGCTTCCGACCCAGATGTAAGCACTTTCAAATTCGACATGATATTCGCTTAGTTTTCCCTAGCGCCCAAAAAGCTGATAGCGATTTGCAGAACTCCCGACTTAAGGAGCCTGGCACCTATTTCCTATCTAACACCTCTGTATACCGGCATCGGACTGAGATATCCAACAAATGCGGTGGCTCCTGCTTGAACTGCTTTCTCTTGGTGCGTGGCCTGGGTTTGCCAAACCTCAGATTAACTAGTAAACTGCTCGACAATCCGCAAATTGGGGCTAATTCTTTGAAATAGCTAAGCTTTTTAACTTAGTTCGCTGATGAGTAGAATAGTCTCTGCATACGCTCAACAGAGCGTAGTCAACGCGAATCCAATTTGTCTATAGGTCAAAACTTAGGACAAATTCGTTCTCCCGTACTTCAAGATCCCTCCCCCACATTCTGAACACCCGTTCCCAACTGAAAGGAGAATCCACTTGAGAGATTCTAGCTACCGTACGCTACTCGCGTACAGCTTGCTCGGCTTTGCCGGAGCATTGCTTGGAACTGCTGGACTCATCGTCTTGCAAGTCCAAGCTGAAGTCGCCGCCCTGACGATGGTGGCAGTACGCGGTTTGGTCGCGTTTCTGACCAACCGCTGGTTCTGGGCTCGCTCTCAGACCACTGGAGGCAGCTTGCCGCTGTATCCAGGGTGCGAAAGTCCTTGGCAGAAGGTTTCCGCTGTCTGCCGTGCGCTCAATGCACCCTGTTTCATCGTTGCACTGATGTTTAACAGCACCGCAGTTGGATTCATGCTCTGCAACATGACTCCAATCGGCATCCTCGTTTGGCAGCTGGTAGTCGACCGGCGTTTGCCGAATCGCTGGCAAGCTCTGATCGCCGTGGCGGTTGGCTTGGCCTGCTACGGGTACTTCAGTGCAGCACCCCAGGAAATCACTCTGATCGGCGGCGTTGCCGGCGTTCTTGGCAACCTGACCTTCGCGGGATTCTTCTTTGCGAACGAGAAGATCAAAAGCGATCCGCGCGGTGGCGGTCAGTTTATTCCTGGCAACATCATGCTCGGGGATATCCTCTCCGCGGTGTTTGCTGTTGTTGGTATTGGTATTGCCGCAACCATCTCATCACTCGACCCAAGTGGGTCTGAGCAATGGGCCGGTATCTGGCAGCCGCTGACAATCCCTTCGATGTCGGCAATTGCCATCGTGGCCATTGGCTTGGGGTTCTTCCAAACCGGTGTTTCGGGTCGATGTCTTGCGCTTGCGACGATGTCAAAACGAGACGATGGAAGCACGACGATCGATCCGATGGTGATGGCGTTCTTCCCGACAGCTATCATGCTCTGGGCTCCGACGCTCACATGGTGGTTCAAAGGTGAGGAATTCATCGGCGCTGGTGGTGTGGTCTTCTTCGCCCTCGTTCACGTCTTGCTTCTCGTCGCTGCCCTGGCGCAAAACGCGATCAAGCTGAAGAGCGGCTCGTAGAACGTTATAGCTCAGCACCGAGTTCAAGTAGGAACTGAACTCGGTGCTCGTGAAATTGGTTATCCGACATGGTTGTCGACAAGTTGGTTTCACGTTGGCTCATATGCAGTGGCCCCTGGCACCGATATGCTTTTGCGTCTCCGAACTCGATTGTTAGGTGACAGAGCGGCAGCTCGTGGTTAAGTCTCAGAGACGTTTCTCCAACCAAGAACACCGCGAGAGAATGAGACTATTTAACCCGGGAATCCTATCCGGTCTTGGCGCCTTTGGGCTCTGGGGTATCCTTCCGGTCTTCTGGAAATTGCTGGAAGATGTCCCCGCCTATGAAATAATTGCGCACCGAACGCTGTGGTCGGCGGTTACTATGCTGTTGATCGTTGGTCTACGAGGCAATTTGATCGGCACCTTGCGAGGAGCAAAGTCGTGGAAGATCTTCATGCTTACTGCCGCACTGGTTTCTGGAAATTGGTTTGTCTTTATCTGGGCCGTGAATTCGGGGTTTATCCTTGAGACAAGTCTTGGCTACTACATAAACCCGCTTATATCTGTGTTGTTCGGAGTGCTGCTTCTTGGCGAACGTCTTCGAACGGCGCAGCTCTGGGCTTTGCTGCTTGCGACACTGGGGGTTGGCTACTTGACCTTCGGCTATGGAGAAATTCCGTGGATTGCACTCTTCTTGGCTGTTTCCTTCGGCCTCTATGCCCTACTGCGCAAGACGGCAACTATCGGCGCCTTGGATGGACTCCTCATTGAGACCCTGCTGCTGTTTCTCCCCGCGCTCGTGTTTATCGGCTTTCTGGAATACGCACAGCAAGGGAGCTTTCTTGGCGCGACACCGCTTAAAATGCTGCTTTTGATTCTGACCGGGCCGGTAACGGCCATTCCCCTACTACTTTTTGCCCACGCCGCAAGAAACCTGACGCTGAGCACCATTGGCATCATGCAGTACCTCTCGCCGTCGATTTCCTTTCTTTTGGCTGTTTTTGTCTATAGCGAGAAATTCACCAGTGCGCACTTTATCAGCTTTGCCTGTATCTGGACTGCTTTGGCGATCTACACCATCGACGGCTACCGAAGAAAAGAAGTGCGAACTGAGTAGCTAGAGGCAGTAGCGCGTTGCCCAGATATCTGCGAGGTAGTGGCCAGTCGGGATCACATGGGCAAAGCCCTCGTATTTCTCGGCGAGCCTAAAGTTGGGATAGGTATCACCAAAAATCACTCCACTGACCGCCTCTGACTCCTTGAGCTTCGCCAAAGGATCTCCGGCAAAGTCGGGATGAGTAATCAGAACCCAGACCGCGGTAGCTCCGGCAGCGAGATGGCTGCGCGCTCCCTCAATCGCGGTCGAGCCACCGCGCAGCATATCGTCTAGCATTACAACGGTGTGATTCTTTACATCGCCGATCACCCCACCCAGAACATGCGTTTCCTCCCCCGAAACTCGCTCTTTTGCAACAAGTCCCCATGGGACATCGAGCGAACGGGCAAGGGAGAGCACGGCGTCCTTTCGCCCGAGATCCGCCGAACCAATCGCGACTTTGTCTCCAAGGATACCTTTTGGTCCGACATTTCGGCGAATAAGGTCGGACCACAGGCTATGGCAACGAATATGTTCTGTCGTAATCTGGCGACGGTCACAGTAGAATTCCATCCCCTCTGCATGCAGATCGAGGAAGAAGGCCCGTTTGCGAATCCCGGGAGCCGGTGCATCGGAGAGCCGCTCACACATGTTCTTGGCTGCTACCACTTCACCGTACTGACGCCGGCGCTCTTGCGTCGCATAGCGAGAGAAGATAACGCCATAGTTTATCTCGGAAGCAACGCGTGCAAGCTCAGTGCCACAGGCCAGCATAGAGTCGAAATCTTCGAGATCTGTGCTGCCGATCACGAGAACCTTTGTGCCTCGGGCGCGCTCCATTGACTCTTTAGACACAACTCGCCAAATCTCACCGTTTGGGTGCCTGCCTTCTTCGTAGCTACCGGGTAGAAAATGGCCACCACGACAGATAACATTCTGTAGATAGCGATAGCGGGGGGCTGCAAAGACAAGGGTATTGTTTCGAGACATGGTCCCAACATTTGCCAGAGCGGAGCGTGCTGTCAACGAGTTTAAAACCGCAACTACCAGTACTCTCTATCTAGTGAAATTGGCGAGAGCTCCTGAGGCTCTAGGATTTACCGAGTGCGGCAAGCGCAAGGGCTGCTTTTTTTCTCACGAAGGGAAACTCATCTTTTAGAAGGATCTTAAGAGAACTAATGGTGACTTGGTCAGTTGGTTTCAGCTTAGCAATAACTTCAGCCGAACCAGAGCGAACAACTGGGCTCCGATGCACTAGCCCCTCTCGAAGATACGGCAGGGCAACGTCTTGTGGTACTTTTTCAAAAGCCGCCGTAACTCTGGTTCGAATACCTTGCTCTGAATACTCCAATGCCTCAATCAATGCGGGAAGGATCCTCTGCCGATCAGAAGGCAAACCGCTCAACGTAAGGGCGGCGTACAGTCGGACCGCCTTATTCTCATCACTCAAGGCTTGCTCGATTGCCAACACCGCACTTGGGCCTGCGGGCTCCAACGCCCGCAATCCAGAAAGCGCATTTAAGCGAACTTCGACGCTGTTGTGGTTCAATGCAGCTGCCAATGGCGATACTCCAGTTTCACCAAGTTTCGCCAAAGTGTGAGCCGCGGCAAAACGAATTCGCGGGTCTTCATCTTCAAGCGCCCTGCCGAGCATCACAAGATCCCAGGTGCCGGCAGCATCAGCCTGAGTCGCATTGAGAATTTTTTCAGCCCATTCGAGGTTCGTCACTTTGTCTACAACTTCACCCTGCTCACCAAAGCGCGGGATACGCTGCAATGCCTCGCTCGCGCGCCGAGCAACAAGAGAGTGATCATCGGTCGCTGCTTGTAGCAGCTGGGCTGCGCGATTGGTCTGTATTTGAATGCGCGACAGTGCAACAACAGTTCGATAGCGCTCCACGAGAAGCTCGCTCTCGAGCGCATCAGCTAAAAATTCGAGCAGAGGATCACTGGAGATACCAATGATCCCAATCGCCTCTATTACATTAAGCCGTACCTGCGTATTGGAGTTGCCGGCCAAGCTGAGCAAGCTTTCTGCCGCTTCTGCCCGAACGTTCTCTCGGGGATCGCTCCGAATAACACTAGCCAATTTAAAGCCCGTGTATTCGCGGCGATCGCGAATTGCATCTTGCAAGGGTTCAATCAGATCAACCGCAGGTGGTTGAGCCGTCAAAGGAGCAACGGCGAGTAGGAAGAAAATCAGAAACAAAACTCGAATTGATCGAGATGATAAACTGCAAGGTGACACAACAAATTCCTTCATGCGCTGGTAGACAAAAGCGCGGTTTGTTGTATTAAATATTAGTGCTGTTATAATATCAAGAATTGGAAGCCTTGTATTTTCAAAGAGATGCGAAAAACAACACAAGCCATTGTAATTATTGCGTTATTTTCCGGTTGCGGGATACTCAGCAGGACCTCGCCCAAGAGTGCTGATCCAGCCCAGCTGCCGGATTACACGCACACGGTCCGTTATTCTGGCGAGACGTTGAGCGCTATTTCACTCTGGTATACTGGATCCGTTAACAACTGGCAGTTGCTCAGCACGCACAACGGTATAGCGCCACGCCAGCTTCAGATTGGCTCGAAAGTCCGAATCCCAGAGACGATGATCTATCGCAGCAAGCCGATGCCCCGGCAGCTCGCTAAAGCAAGTCGCCGCAGAACTAGGCCCACGACTGGCTACAGCCGCGCATCACTAAGCAGATCACTGAGCGAAAACCGAGTCGCCAAAGATCTCCTCGATGGCAGTGAGGGTGAACTCGCCTCCGAAGCTCTGCGCGCCCGCCTTATGGACGCCCTCCTCGAGTGCCAAACCACCCAAGCGAGTACGCCAATTCAGTAAGTCAGTTTATCTCAGATAGGTAGCTCAAGATCGCTCATTGATTGGCGAATAGAGCTCTAGGCATTCATGAGTTCTAGCAATTTCTCGAGTTCTTCTTCGGAGAAAAAGCTGATTTTCAATTCTCCGGAACCATCTCGCGCCAGCGACAACTGGACTTTCGTTCCAAGCGCTCGACGAAATCGCTCCTCGAGCTGGGTGACTGCGGGAGTCCCTGGGGTTGGCTTCTTCTTTCGAGCTGGAACGTCTCCATTGGACGTCGCACTCAGACGCCGAACCAGTTCTTCGGTCGCCCGCACGGAGAGCCCGCCGAGCAAAACTCGCTTTGCTGCTGCTGCCTGCGCTTTCTCGTTACTCAAACCAAGAAGCGCGCGCGCATGCCCCGCAGAGAGTTTCCCTTCAATCAAAGCCGCCTGGACATCGCTCGAAAGTTTTAACAAGCGAAGCGCATTCGCTACCGTTGCGCGATCCTTGCCAACCGTTTCGGCGATCTCTTCCTGGCTGAGGCCAAACTCTACCTTCAGCCGCTGGTAGGCGACTGCCTCTTCCATAGGATCGAGTTGCGCCCGCTGTACGTTCTCTACAATCGATATTTCTAGGACTTCGCGGTCATCTAACTGGCGAACCTGCACGGGAAGTTTTGTAAGTCCGGCCTCTTTTGCAGCGCGATATCGCCGTTCCCCAGCGACAATCTGATAGGACGCCAGAGCCCCAGCTCCCCCACTCACTTTGCGAACCAAAATCGGCTGCAACAAACCAGTTCGAGAAATTGATGCGGAGAGCTCTGCGATTTCCTCTTCGGAAAAACGCTGTCGTGGCTGATCCGGGTTTGCTTGAAGCTGATCAATACTGAGATAGACAAGCCCACCTTCGAGCGGCTCATCTTGTAGTTCGGCATTATAGCTACGACCGGCCACTGTTGTGCCCGAACCTTCTTCTGGCGCTTCGGCCAAGGCAGTGTTGCCAACTGACCTGTTGCCAACGGCACTGTTACCAATCGAAGTATCGACCTGAACCGCGCTCGAAGACATCAAGGCCGAGAGTCCTCGTCCAAGCGCCTTGCGTCCCAGCGCTGGGTTGGCTCCTTTCTTGCGGCCTGACTTGCCCTGTAATTCCTTGTTCTTTCCCAAAACGAGCTCGAATTCAGCAACACCGTCACGTATCTTAGACATTGCTAATCTATTGATTTTACTATGTTTATCTACACCACACGGCTCTTGTTACAACAGACTAAACCGCCACTTATTTAATGTCAAAAC
>CBDUGV010000086.1:0-15427 GCA_965366815.1 uncultured Bdellovibrionales bacterium
GCCGGAGCGCGTGAGTTTAAGCAGGAGCGATTTAAAGACCATGCTTGGTTTATCGGTTTCGCTCCGGTCGAAGATCCGCAGATTGCACTTGCCGTAATCGTTGAGAACTCTGGTCATGGTGGGAGTCATGCTGCACCAGTTGCTCGAAAGGTGATGCGGGTCTTTTTTCGGAAGAAAGGCATTCTCTCGGACGAAGATTGGGCTATTGAAGACACCTCAATACCAGAGGAAGTGGCTCCGGTAGCGCAACAAGTCGCACCTCCAGCTGTCACAACGAATGCTACGCAACAGGGGGTGGGGTAATGCCATTTACCTTGGTAAGCAAGCGATGGGCGCATGTTGACTGGTTGTTGGTTGGTCTTGTCTCGACTTTAAGTGTGGTTGGTCTTGTTATTCTCCACAGCGCTGGATTTAACGCCGAATTGGGATATAGCCCACCGATGCGACGTCAATTGATGTCGCTTGGAGTTGGGGTCGTTGCGTTTGTAGCCTGCGCTCTATGTAACGCCAATTTTTGGCGTCGTTGGTCCTACCTACTGTATTTTATTGGTTGTGCGTTGCTCTTAGCGATTTTGTTCAAGGGATCGGTAGCAGGCGGGGCGCGTCGCTGGCTTGAAGTGGGTGGCCTGCGTATGCAGCCGTCCGAAGTAATGAAAGTCGGAATGATTCTTGCCTTGGCTCGCTTGTTTAGCAGCGAGAAAGCTCCCCGCGATGGGTATACCCTCTGGACAATGTTTTTCCCGTTCCTGCTTCTTGCCATCCCAGTCGTATTGATCCTTGCTGAACCGGATCTTGGAACCGCGCTTTGTCACATCCTTATTGGCGGCTCGATGCTCCTGCTGGCTGGGGTTCGTCTAAAGACGATTTTTCGATTGGCGTTGGTAGGGGCTGTACTTGCTCCCGTGGCTTGGACGTTCATGCTCAAGGATTACCAGAAGCAACGGGTGTTAACGTTCCTCTCGCCGGAATCAGACCCGCTTGGGAGCGGGTATCATGCCATTCAGTCAAAAATTGCAGTTGGCTCCGGTTCAATGACCGGGAAGGGGTTTCTGCAAGGAACACAGACGCAACTGAGTTTTCTTCCTGAGCAGACTACCGACTTTATATTTTCGGTTCTGGCTGAGGAATGGGGTTTCTTGGGCACGCTTACCATTTTGATTCTCTACGGTTTATTAATACTGCGGCTTATAAACATCGCGGCTGCTACGTCCGAGCCATTTCCCGCCTTTGTCGCGTTTGGCGTAGCGGCAATGCTCTTTTGGCACGTGATTATCAATATTGGCATGGTCGTAGGCATTTTACCGGTGGTCGGTTTGACCCTGGCGTTGCTTAGTTTTGGTGGCTCTAGTCTGGTTGCCGTTCTAGCTTCGCTTGGGATTGTCGTGGGATTTACGGCTCGGCGATATATGTTTACCTAGGCATTTGCGCGCTATTTCTCCGTGGCGATTTAAAACGTGCTTTTCTCCGTCTGTTGGGCGAATATGATACGGTGCTGCTGTCTATGGACGAGTGGACTTCAGCCTTCGCAATCAGTTGCATACTCATTAGTCGAAACTCGCTGGTCCCTCTTGGCATTAGCAACGCAGAGTAATCTTGGAAAATACTGCGCGAACAGATCCGGATACCTTCGAGCTGCCAGACTTTCGGGCAGCCATTTCTCCTCGCTGGCTGTGCTTCTTTACGTCCTGCCTCCTGCTCTTCTCGGTTCTCCGTGGAATCAGGTTTCCTGGAGCATGGACCGCAACGCATTATCTCTTTAACTACTCGTTTGGCTTTACCAAACGCGCTTTAATCGGTTCTCTCTTCGACTTTCTCGGCTGGCCATCGCTCTTTCAGTATCCCACACATGTGTTCATTGCGTCGGCGCTTCTCATTGCCAATGTCGTGCTACTTCTCCAGATACTGCGACAGTGGGTGGAGAGCGAAAACGAGTTACTCGTGTATGGCGCGATAATTTTTGCATGCAGCCCGGCCGTCGTTTTCTTAGCCCATAGCATTGGCTATCACGATCATATTGGACTGCTGTTGACCTTGTTGGCACTTCGAATCAAGCGAGTGAGTCACCGATATTTGTTTGTCGCAGTTTCGTTTCCAATAGCAATCCTCATTCACGAGGCGATTTTTCTACTTTTTTATCCGGTGATTTTTTGCAGTTTCCTAAGCGAATACCTTGCTACCAAGAAAGCAATACAGCTATTCATGCTTGGGATTCTCTCTGCAGGGCTTCTGCTGCTGACTATCGGCGTAAATAGCGCACCACTCGCTCCCGACCAGGCTTTTGAGTTGTACAAAACGCTTCAGACCAAGGCTGATTTTGCACTTCGTGTGGATTCATTTGATGTGCTGGTGAACTCTACCACAGATAATATTCGCGAGGCGGTTTCGTATTGGAGACGAGGGCATACGCCGTATTTGGTTGTACTTTCGTTTCTCGGAATTCTACCTACTGTTGTGTTCCTGGGTTTAACTGCAATTCGGAGTTACCGCGAGAATTCATTGCCAAGAGTGCTGGTAGTTTCGTCAGTGTTCGCATGTTTAACGCCATTTATTCTGTATTTTTTCGGCAGTGATACCGATCGATGGCACGCCTTGGTAGCTATACTCTCGTTCCTGATGCTGCACTGCATCTCGCTGACTGCACCGAGGCAGCTTCGTATGCGTGCGGTCGTTGTGGAAGGGCGGTTCATGCTGCTCTTCTTAGTTTGTCTTGTGCTCAATGCTGGTGGTGGATTGAGGCTCTTTGAAGAGAGTGAGGTAAAGAATTTTCCGTTCTTGCCTCATTATTATTACCTTCAGGAGTCTTGGCACAAAGGCGAATTGGCGATCAGCTACCCAACGGACAAGGCACCACGACCCGACCTATCGAAAGTTGGAAGATTGTATCTTAGCGAAAAGAAAGAACGGTCGACTGAATAGTTGTTTTCTTTGCATGCGCCTATTCTCTTCATCTTACATAAAGGTAACTTTGTGTTCATTTAGGCAAGTTCACTGGTAGTCGATAAACTGCAGTAACTTCATTACATTTAAATGTTGCAAACAGGGCTTTTCCTCCGTTACACAGCGAGTGAGGGCTTTATGGCAACACTAAACGTGATTTCAAAATGGGCGTCGCTTCTGCTAACTGCTCCGATGCCGCCGTCGACCCGTGAAGTTGGGACTGGTCGAGAGCTTCGTCATCTGAGTAAAGCAGATGTGAATCTTCCAGATCTAGTCGAAGAGGTGTACCACTTTGGCCAGGGACTGTCTGGAGTAGTAGGTCGAGTCGAGCATCGGTTGCAACGACTCACACAAAAAGTGAATGGCGCCGGGTTTTCTTCGGATGTTGAGCCATTTGTCCGGGATGCGGAACGCGTTGCGAATCGCCTGAAGGCCCGACTGGCCGATATTCAAAACCTTGCCAAAGATGTGAGTGCCCCACAGTTCTTGGAAGTCCGCGAATTGATCAAGGAGAAGTTGGATGTGCCAGAGTTCGGTCGCGAACTCCTCGGACAAGAGAATGGCCGATGGGCCAGATCACCTGAGGCTTGGGAACCAATTCTCGATGTGATCCTACGCCGCGCCGAGTATCGCATCGAATACAGCGAAATGGAAAAGGCTCTCGCCCGCCGCCCAAAGTAGTGACGGCTATTGGTAAGGGCGCACCTCCTTTTTCAGCCGTTTTCTTGCACTATTTCTTTTGTAGCCGCGACAATTCCTCGCCCCAGTCGTGCATTGCGAGCAAGACTGGCTCCAATTTTCGACCCAGGTCGCTCAAGGAATACTCGACTTTGGGAGGTATCTGCTGGTGGACTTGGCGGTTAATGATGCCGTCAGCTTCAAGCTCTCGCAACTGCCGGGTAAGTGTCCTGGCAGAGACGCCGTTGAGAAGACGTGTCAATTCGCCAAAGCGCTGCGTATCTTTTAGCAAATAATAGATGATTAACACCTTCCAGCGTCCACCAATGGCGTCGATCGTAAACTCGACCGGGCAACTGACTTCTTTTTTCCCGTTTCTTCTTGTTGAACTGGCCATAGTCTCTAAGAGTAACAATTCTGACAGTAGGTTACAAAAATGCCCATACTTGATTGTTTGCGAGTACGTGACTAGATGTCAAAGGAATCATTGAGATGACTTTCATCTGGAGGATAAAGCGATGAAGAAGGTTCAAAGGGTTGTACGAGATGTGAAACCACATTGGGTGGGAGATGGTTTTCCTGTGCGATCGTTATTTTCGTATCATGAAGGCAATGACTTCGATCCCTTTCTATTGCTCGACTATGGTGGCCCCTACGAGTTTTCTCCAACTGAGGAGAAGCGCGGCGTGGGTGAGCATCCGCACCGAGGCTTCGAGACGGTCACGATCGTCTATCAGGGAGAATTGGAGCACCGTGATTCCACTGGAAGTCAGGGAGTGATAGGTGCTGGCGACGTACAGTGGATGACCGCTGCCTCCGGAATCGTTCACGAGGAGTTTCACAGCCGACAGTTCTCAAAGGAAGGTGGTACACTGGAGATGGTTCAGCTTTGGGTGAACCTTCCTGCGGCGCAAAAGAAATCGCCTCCGCGGTATCAGGGTATCCTGGATTCTCAGATCCCGCAGGTCAGTCTGGCGAATGACGCAGGCACGGCTCGTGTAATCGCCGGTGAGTTCCAAGGCGCCCGCGGTCCGGCAAACACCTTTACGCCGGTCAATGTTTGGGATCTTCAATTAAACCCAGGTGTTGGATGTCAACTAGAGATTCCAGAAGGTCAGACATCTGTATTGGTTGTTCAGCATGGTTCGCTATCTGCTTGTGGAGAGTCTGCCAGTTCGGGAGAACTGCTGCTCATGACGCGAGAGGGCGATACCGTCGATCTCAAGGCTGCGTCACCAACTCGGGTTTTAGTACTGACTGGTGAACCTTTGAACGAAACTGTCGTTGCACAAGGTCCGTTCGTAATGAATACTCGTGATGAGATCCGTGCAGCAATTCAGGATTATCAATCTGGCCGTATGGGCAAACTGAGTTAAGAGGCTCGCCTATCGCAGCAGCATGAACTAGGAGGACACACACTTGAAGACAAGTCGTGTAAAATCAATATGAGCTTGCTGTTTCTCAAAAAGGGTACTCTTGTTTAAAGTCGAAAGTGATTGTTGCTATCACTATCTGTTTGGTCAGTGCGTCGTCGGCAGAGTGGGTTGTAGTTGCTTGTGCATCAGGCCGTCTTCCATTTCGTAGATCGTGTCAAACACATCAAGTGCCCGGTGGTCGTGAGTTACGACGATGACACCGGCTCCCTGTTCGTGCGCAACTTTGGCAAACAGCTCCATAACTTGCCTGCCGCGCTGACCGTCTAGTGCCGCTGTTGGTTCGTCGGCAAGTAAAACGCTTGGATGGTTTGCAATTGCCCGAGCAACGGCGATACGCTGCTGCTGTCCGCCGGAGAGCATTGACGGCAGGTTGTTCGCTCGATCAGCTACGCCGAGATAGTCCATCAATTCCATCGCGCGGTTGCGAGCCGCATGTTTTGACTCTCCGTTTAGCTCCATCGCGATTTGAATATTCTCTGCTGCTGAAAGAAACGGGATCAGATTCGATTTCTGAAAGATGAAGCCGATGTGTTGGCGACGAAACGAGCGCAGATTGGTCTGAGGTGTTTCTCCGTCCTGTACCAGTTTTCCGCCAATCGTGATTCGACCAGAGGTTGGCGGATTGATCAGTCCGACCGCAGTTAAAAACGTCGACTTACCGGAACCACTCGGACCCAGCAGGGCTACGACTTCCCCTTGTTTGACGTGCATCGTGGCGTCGCGCATGGCAACCACCTCGGTATTGCCGCTACCGTAAATCTTCGTCAAGGCATCCGCTTCAATGGCATTGGTCGTAGAGCTTGTCATTACGAAAGTGCCTCGTTTGGAGAAACTTTTAATGCCTTCCAGATACCAAGTAGGCTGGAAAGTACCGAAATTGCCAGTACGATTCCTGCCAGTTGTATCAAGTCGATGTCGGCAAGAATCACGCGTCGCGGGAACTTAGGAAACAACTGCTGCCCGACGAGATATGCTATCAGAAATCCAACGACGCCTAGAATCAATGCCTGCTGCAATATGAGCCCGAGGATGACTGTGTTGGGAGCGCCGATAAGTTTCAGTAACGCAATTGAATGAATCTTATCGAGCGTCAACGTATACAGAATGAGAGCCATGATGATAGCCGCGATGATTGTCAACAGAACACGGAACAGGCCAATTTGCTTACGCACCTTCTCAACGCTGCCTTTGAGTAGCAGTTCGCGTTGTCCGTCAGCGGAATACACCGACACATCGCCCCATCCGGAAATCGTTTCGACCACCTGTTTCAAGTCAGCTCCAGGCAAAACCGTAACCATTACAGCACTAATATGTGGTCGTGCAACGGCGGGGAGCTGTGCTGTTGGGCGCCAGGCATTCTCCAGCATTCTCGGTTGCTGAATCGCTTGCTCGAAATCTTCACCACGTGATTCTCTTGCGGCGCGCTCCAGTCGTATGGCCTCGCCGGGAGTATCGAATTGAATCGCCTGGGCATCAGCTACTGTGAAGAATGCGATTCCATCGCCACCGGAGCTAATCATGTTTCTTGTCGTGCCAACGACGGAATATGTCTCTTTGCCGAGCTTGTGTTGCTCGCCGACCTTCATACCGAGTGTTTCGTCGGCAATCATCTCGTAGTGCGAATGTCTTATCGGGCGCCCAGCCGTCAGTGGCACCCAAGCGCCTTTGTCGGTTGGCCAACTCAATCCAAGTACCGCCATTCGGAGCGGTTTGCCGTCGCGCTGCCGTTGGATTGTGTGGTACACAAACTCCCGTGACGTCTGTACGCCGGGAACGGTTGCTGCACGGTAAACTATATTCGAGGGAATGCGAGATTGTTCGGCGAACGGTCCGCGCGTGTCGCGTTGGACAATCCATAAGTCAGCACCGATGCTGTCAATCAACAGCGTTGCGTCTTCAACAACGCCTCGATAGATGCCACCCATTCCCATTACGACCATAAGCAACATGCCAATGCCGATTGCAGTGAGAGCAAAACGACCGAGGCTGTGCCGAATATCTTTGGTGGCAAGATTCATCGCACCACTATCTTTTGTCCGTCAGTCAGTTCGGTCGACGAATTAGTTGGTGCGACTACGAACTCGCCCGCCGCTAGTCCCTCTAGCACCTCCAAGCTGTCACGACTGCGTATACCAATGCGAATCGGACGCCAGGTGGCGATTCCATCGACGTTGATGAACACACCTGCTATACCGTTTCGTTCGATAAGCAATCTTGATGGCAGTAATACAACATCCTCTTTTTTGGTTATCTGTATGTAGGCTTCGGCCCGCTGCCCGACCGCCCAGTTTGTCGGAAGTTCCAGCACGCGTACATCGACGATGAATTCACGAGTCTCTCGGTCGGCTTCTCGACCCAGCCGGACGACTTTGCCGGGATAGGCTTGGTTTGGCTCAGATCGAAACAGAACTCTTGCCAATTGATCTATTTTCAACTCCGCCATTTCGGTTTCGTCAACCCACGCCCGAATCCATAGCTCGTCAGTTGAGATCAGGGTAAGAATTGAACTGCCGGGAACCACGACATCTCCAAGTTCTCGGCTGCGTTTAACAATCAGCCCGTCGAATGGGGCCTCAATTGTTGTGTCGTTCAATCTCGCACGGTGATACTCCAAAGTCTTCTCCGCAGTGATTAGCTCCTTTTGTCCTTCCGTGATGGCCGCTTCTGCGCGCGATACACCTGCTTCGGCGATAGCTAATGTTTCGACGGCTTTGTCTGCATTTTCGCGGCTTGTAGCATTTTGTTGGAAAAGTTTTTGGGTCCGGTCGTAGCTCCTCTTTGCTTGCTCGTAGACTGCAGCAGCTCGGTTTTTGTCTGTCGTCACTCGAACTATCGCAGCGGCCGTAGCTTCTACATTTGCTTGGGCGATTGCGACTTGCTGTGTCAATTCTTCGTCGTTGAGCCGGGCCAGTAAATCGCCGCTGGAAACTCGACTTCCTTGATCGTGCAGCACTTCTACGATTCGACCTGAAATTTCTGCACTGATGGTCGTCGCTACCCGGGCTTCCAATGTCCCTGTACCCAGAACTTCGGCGACGATCACTCCCCGGTTGACAGTGTGTGAAGTGACGGGGACCGGGGAAAACTTCACCCAGTACACGAAGACCGCAACAGCAAGTACTGCCACCACCGCTTTCCATGAGTGTCGGCTCCGCTGTTTTAATTTTTTAGCCATCTCAAACCTCCGGATCACATAATATCGAAATATAGCAAGATAGCCCCCTTTCTTCCCCTCAAAAGATCCCGGCCAGTTCATTAGGGAACCCCCGTCTCTTTTTTGGCATTCAAAATTCTGTCCAGACCGTTTGCCAGTCAACTGACTCGTCAAAGATCGGAGATCAACATGATTTCGTGATGGGACGATTGAGATCCTGCTCGAACGTCCTGATGCTATGTATCACAAAGTTAGCTAACCTGGTGACGTAACTCATTATTTACCGCATCATCTACGACATGACTGGCCAGTAAGTCGTTGAGATGATCGACAAGCGCGCCAGCGTCCCGATGCTCGCTTCTCGCGAAGGCGCCGATTGTGAGTTCCTGCGGAATAGAGCGAGCACGAGCGAGATAGTGCAAGCCATCTCGAATTAGTACTTCTTCAATCCAGGGGGCATAGGCGAGGAGTACCGCGAGCGAAGACGATGTCGAGACTCGGCCTGAACGAGAAAGAGAGTCGCGATGCCGTATCTGCACGCTGATAACAACTGTAAACAGAAGTAGTGCCGTCCATTCCATGAGAGCCGAGAGAGGCATGATGACAAACGCGACCGGGATGTACAACGTTGCAATCTCAGCGACAAATCGAAGAGCATTGCCTATCGCAATCAAAAGGAGAATTGGCGCGACAAGTTCTGGAGTGGTTGGCGCAGAGTGCTCGAACACTGGTATCAAGCGTTGTCCCACACCGAGAATCAGTGTCGTCATGAATCCGACGGTCAGGGCGTGCCGTATTGCTCCGATGATGGCATGAGGCGCTAGGTTTCCAGATAATGCTTCATAGACATGAACGCCTACCAACAAAAACACGCTCGTGACCAACCAAAAGAATGCCAGCGGAATGTACGCATCGAGTAGCCAGTGTCCCTTCTCTGGGCTTCGTGTCGTTCGGCGTTTGCTGATGAATGCGTGTTGACCAAATGCAAAGCTGAAGGTGCCGGCTGCAATGGAAACAGCACCAAATAGAATTGCTTGCTCGGGCAATATCTTCATACCAGCCAAGGCAAGCGTCACCACTCCCATATTGTGAAGCCAAAACGCTGATTCAATCGCCCAGAAACGTGGTCGCCCAGTTCCCAAGAAGCCAGACAACAACATCTGCCCAAATCCATAGATGGAGTTCATGGCAAAGCCGAAAATGGCAAACTCTATCAATAGACGTCGCTCGAGCATTGAGTAGGCTGCGGGTCCATCACTTCCGACTTTCCAGCGCAGCCAGCAAGTCAGCGCTGCCCACGCTGTGAGCCAGAATCCAGAGGCCATCACCGCACGCGCCCAGGTCACTGGCCATTTGCGGCGTAGCAACTGCAGCTGGACTCCCCACAGTAGTATGCACATAGCGAGCAGAGTGGCTCCACTTATCAGGCCGAGTCCTCGGAGTCTCATCGGAGTCAGGGACCAGATGAAACCGCCGGCAAGGCTCAGCAATGTTACTGTGAGCAGAACGTGGCAGGCCCGTTGTTGAACTCGAGTGCGAACTGCATCTCGAAGAACCGTTCTCAAGGACACCCCAACAATAAAGAGTCCAATGAAACCCCACAGCTGAGCCTCTCCGTGCGCCACGATATGACTCACCGGCGCGGCGCTGAAGTCGTTTGACTGGCCTATCTTGACAAGGAGCCAGGACCCCCAGCCTGCTCCTAGGGTTAGCGTAATGACCAGAGCAGAAACCATGAATCCTCGATGAATCTGGTCTGCGCTCTGTCCATCGCGGTCAACGGGCATGCCCGCTTTCTCAGACAGCGTATGCAGCAAGCTATCGAGACAGATAGCACGTCTCTGGGCAAAGTCCGTTAGTGGCTCAAAATGACCAAACGCGGTTCCCTGACGTGCCACTTCGCCATGTGACTCAAAGACCTCTCGACACACGGGATAATCCGTAGCCACTTGGCGGACGGTCATATCGGGGCGGATGACGCGTTTTTCGTAACGCCGACCCTGAGAATGGCCTGGATGGTCAGGTGGTCGAGGCATTGTTCATGACGCGAGAGATTTTTCGCGCTCAATTGCTCGTGGAAATAGGATGTTGTTTTCCTTGTGGACGTGTTGATGCATGTTTTCCTCCAGTTCGCGGAGGCCATCGAGCATCGCACGGTAGGTATTGCAGGCGTCAGGAGGAATGACAAACTCATTGCAGACAGAACGTATCATTGACAATGCGTCTCCCGCATGCTCGTGCTCTTGTTCCATCACGCGGATGGGGTTGGAGACCGAGCCAAAGTGGAAGTCGTGTTGTTCCGTGGATTGCTCCATTTGCCGAATGGCGGGAAATAGTACGCGCTCTTCCTTTGACATATGAGGTGTAAGTTCTTTGCAAAGCGTCTGAAAGACTTCCGCGAGACGAGCGAGTTCCGGGCGGGAGGCCCCATGCGCATTAAGTACCTTGGCGATCATCGCAGTCAGTCGGGGGAGCTCGCGTTTTAGGTATGCATGATGCGTCTGTTCGATGTGGTCACAAAGTTTGCTCAGAGGCGCGTGCAGCCACTCGTTGGATGGTTTCGAATCGTCGTTGATGACCAGCAATAACTCTTCGAATACCTTCGAGGAATCGAGCTCACGCTTCGAGCATGCGACGTCGAGAGGAACCTTCCCTCCACAGCAGTAGTCTATCTGCAACGATTCGAATACGCGCGAGGTTTTCGGATGCTGGCTGACCCAGTCGCCAACGGTATTGGTAATTTTAAGCGTCATCTCGATCTCCTATATGTCGTGCTAATTGTATGCTGTTTAGCGAATCGCATGGGCCTACCGCACTCAGTGCTTTGGTTCTGACCCATGCCCTGCAATGATCATACTACCCGGTGGCCTCTTGCTTTGGCCCAAAGTATTCATGTCGAATCCGAGATTCATCGACTCCCAATTCGCGGAGGCTCCCCATAACGTTGGCCATAAACGGGGGTGGGCCACAAAGATAAAACTTCGCTTCGGTGAACGGGGTCAAATCTTTAAGCAACTGCGTTGTGATTGTACCCTTCTGGTCGCAGCGGCCCAACCTCAGGTCATCATCAAGCGGCTCATCAAAGACGATTTGTGATTTTACGGGCATGCCGCTCGACGCCAGTTTCCGGACTTCATCGGCATGTGCATGTACCCTGCTATTTCTGGCCGCTTGGAGAAAGTAGACTGGACTAGAAGCGTTCGATTGGTTGAGAGACTTGGCCATGGACAGCAGTGGCGTCACACCGATACCTCCTGCCAGTAAGACAACCGGTTGACCACTGGTGTTTTGAGGGTCGAGCGTGAATTCACCACAGGGTGGACCTACCTCAATGGTGTCTCCAACTTGCACTTCTCCGTGGAGGTAGTTTGAGATTAGACCATCCGGGGCAGTTTCGACTGGGCGCGATTCGCGCTTTACGCTGATGCGAAAGTACTCCTGTCCCGGTGCATCAGAGAGGCTGTAGTTTCGCGGTGAGGTCGGCGTATTCGGATGATCTATACGGACTGTGATGTATTGCCCCGGCAGAAAATCGGGCAGCGCTCCACCGTCGACTGGTTTGAGGTAGAACGATGTGACGATCTCGCTCTCCGGCACTTTGCGTTCAACAACAAACGTACGGTATCCATTCCACCCACCTGGTTTCGATCGCTGCTCTTCGTAAATTTTCGCTTCGCGTTCGATGCAGATTTCCGCCAAAACGCCATACGCTTCGGCCACAGCTTCAATGATCTCATCGGTTGCCGCTTCTCCGATTACCTCTTTGATCGCATCCAGCAGGTGCTTGCCGACGATTGGGTAATGCTGCGCTTGTATTCCGAGAGAGCAGTGCTTCTGGGCAATCAGCTCAACTGCCGGGGTCAGAGCTTCCAGGTTGTCGATATGCGAGAAATAGGCGCAAATTGCCCCTGCCAATGCATTCTGCTGCCCCCCGCTGTGCTGGTGGGACTGGTTGAAGAACTCCTTGACCTCGGGATTTCCAGCAAACATTCTTCGGTAGAAACAGCGGGTGATAGCCTCGGCGTTGGAGGCGACCATTGGGACGATTTGTTTAATGATTTTAATAGTTTGCGTGTTGAGCATGGCAGTATTGTCCATTTGGCTACCGGTTCAAATTTGCTGTGGCGACGGTCCGCTGGGAATTCTGCATGCGAACGTATAGAATTGTATTCTACACGTCAAGGTGTAGAGTAGGGAAATGAGATTTCAGGAAAGACGACGATGATTTCAAAGACAGCTGAGTATGCGCTACGAGCGATAACATCGATGGCAGCCAGGCCTGAGAAGCCGGCATCGGCTGACTCCTTGGCAGAGAAGACCAAAGTGCCTAGGCGGTATTTGACCCGAGTGATGCAGGATCTGGCCTCTGGCGGATTAGTCAGCTCGCGCAGCGGTCCGGGGGGTGGGTATTTGTTAGATCGCGACACCGGCGCGTTGACCATTCTGGACGTGATCAACGCGGTTGATCCTCTGAAGCGGATAACTAGCTGTCCGTTGGGATTGAAGTCGCACACATCGCTTTGCCCGCTTCATGCCGAGCTCGACAAAGCATACGCGGCAACCGAGGCGGCTTTTGCAGCAGTAACGATCAAGGAGCTTATCGAATCGACCAATCCAATCGTGCCTCTTTGTGAGTCGAACTAATGACGAAGCACTGGTCTGTTGTGCTTACCTGTCACGCTTATTGGCGGAGTTCTCTTGTATCACTTTTTGTAGACGGCGAAGGACAGCATAGGGGTCAAAATCATTCTGACGGCACTGATACTCCAGCGATTTTCCTCCACAGGTCGGATCAAGTCCCAGCTCGATCAGAGTCTGTTCTGTCTCAGGGTGTTGCATCAGCCATTCCGGCAGCGTGTTGTCGAGATCGCAAGTCATGTACCGATGGTATCACTTTGATGGGCAAGAAACGAAAAAATTCCATTCGACTAATGAGGGTCTATGACGTTGACGACTCTGTTGAAGGCTACCGAGTGTTAGTCGACCGTCTGTGGCCGCGCGGAGTGAAAAAGGAATCGCTTCGACTGGACCGATGGGTCAAAGATCTGGCCCCTTGTAATGAACTGCGGAAATGGTTCAACCACGACGCTAAGAAGTGGGATGAGTTTCAGCGGAAATACCGTGAGGAATTGGAGGAGAAAGGCGATTCGCTGAGATCGCTGCTGAGTGAAACCGAAACGGACTCACTTCTTTTGATATATGCTGCGAAAGACACAGAGCACAATCATGCACGCATCTTGCGAGACGTTCTTGAGGAGAAAAGAGCATGAGCCGCTTTGTGCAAGTTGCAACAGTCGCTGAGTTCGCCGAGAGTCAGGCGAAGTCGATTGAGGTCGCCGGGATAGCAATAGCTTTGTTTAAAATCGACGAGCAATTCTTTGCCATAGAGAATTGCTGTCCTCACGCTGGCTACACGCTCCATGATGGTGAGCTGAGTGGCTCAACTCTCACTTGCATACTCCACGGAGCACAGTTTGATGTCAGGAGTGGTTGTTGTGTGGGTGGTCTCTCCTGCACCGACGTAGAAACGTTTCCGGTTAAAACGACAGATGACGGCGTGATTCTACTCGAGCTGCCCTGAAGGTTTATTTCGGGTCGGGGCAGCCTTCCATCTGAATAATGTGGTATCCAATTTTCTCAATGTCCTCGACTGTCTCTTGACGGGCGTTCTCTGAGTGACAGAAGTTGCAGCGAGACTGCTTTAATGTGGCATTGTGCAGGCCAACTGATGCCAGCCACTGGCGGGCGTACTCGAATGCCGTCTCAGGACTCGTCTTTGTTTGGACCAGTACGTCAAAGTGAATAGTTTCTCCCTTTGGGGAGGTGGCGTAGGTATCGTAGACATCAACTTTCATGGCGGTACTCCGGTTTATTTCAATCGGCCGACTCTGAGGGAACAGAGCCGGCTCATCGTATGAGCGTTTGGCTTCCTAGGCCTTCAACGCGGTGAGATCTGCACCGTGGTTAATATGAAACACCGTACCGTCGAGCACGAGGGCTGGCACTGATTTTACGCCAGCCGATTCGGCTTCGCCCAGACGATTATTGGCTTCGCCAAGGTGGACGATCTCAACCTGATATTTGGCCGGATCGATCGATAGTGCGATTTGCTGTTCTGCTTCAACACATACCGGACACCCTGCGTGATAAAAGATTGCTTTGTTTGACATGTTGCCTCTCCATTCGTTTTCATTCGGCCAATTACAGATGCGCATTGTCGTTGGCCGCTACAATGCGCCGGCTCACATCTATTAGGACTCCTAACAAATGAGAGCGAACAAAAAAATTTACTTTGCGCTCGCGCCGTTCAAGTACACCTCCCAGTTCACCGCACCGAGCGACTCCTCTATCTGCTCGTGTTCTGGGCAATCGGATCGCAAAGTTCGATCTCCGAATGCCGCGTCGATCAAATTACAATGGTGTGGTTTGGAATCGTCCTTGTGCGCATGAGGTTGGAAGTAGCGACAGGTCACACACATTCTTGCTACGGGTATCTTCCCCGCACGTTGAAGTTCGCGAACCATGTGCAACATCGATTTGTAGAGCCGCAATTGTTCAGCTTCGGGTAAGCTGGCAAGCACATCTTCAATAGTGCTTCCGACTGCGTCAAGCCGCTCGACTAAACGCTTCCCCTTTGCTGTTAAGCGAATCTGCAGTGCCCGCGCATCCTCTACCGCTTTCGTTTTGCGGAGATACTCTTTTTCAACCAAGCTCTTGACCGAATCACTGACTGTGGGGGCAGAGACTGCAAGTTCATCGGCAATTTCACCCAGGCGTAGACCACCGCTTCGTTCGCTAAGCAGAACAAGAATCTGCCCCTGTGTCGGATTGAGGTCGTTCTCGCCAAATACCTCCCAGCTATCAGCCCGCATAGCCACTTGCACGCGATTGAGCGCGAAGCCCAGCTTCTTTACCAAAGGGAGGTCTGTTTGTTCGAGGGGATTTGCCATAGAGACATAATACTTCGGACTCCTAAGTAATGTCAAGAGCTCGTTCCCCTCGCTCTGGCTGCACCCTTGCAGTTCCTTGAGCGTACGAGGAAATAGGCGACAAAACTTCTACGTGTAGCGGGGGGTGCTTACTTGAGGTGTGGCAGCTGGCTTAGTGGAGGCGATCTTCGAATTCGGCTTCCAGCAGCGCTTGGGCTTGTCGGCGGTAATCGTCTGCGGCGCTTGTTTTGCCTAGGGCAGTGAGCGATTTCGAAAACCCAAGCAGACAAGCT
>CBDUGV010000087.1:0-15250 GCA_965366815.1 uncultured Bdellovibrionales bacterium
TAAAAGATTGGCTGCCGTAAATTGTTTCTTTTTCTTGAGCGCATCTTGAAGTTTTACGATTGCCTGGCTTGTTTGACCCTGCTGATAGAGCTGCTTGGCTTCTTCATATAGCCCCTGCGGTCCACTTACAGTTTCCGGAGGCGTGGAGAGGGCTGCGACATTAATATTTTTCGGCTGCTCAGAGAGCGAAGTTGGTTTTTGCACAATAACGATTGCCTCGTCAGCTGCCGCTTCTGGGGTGGGGCGCGGGGTTGGTTCCATGCTGGGCTCTGGCGTCGGGCCAGGAGTCGGGGGAGGCAGTTGCACTCCCTGTTTCGCGGCTTCTTTTAGCCTTGCTTCTTCCTCGGCAGCGGATAGTTCCGCAGGCTCTACCGTGGTGTTGATAGTCTTTGGAACCTCAGTTGGCTCTTGCGTCGTGCCGACCGCCTTAGGTGTCTCAGTGGGTTCTACTGAAGGCTCGACCGTCGGCTCTGGTGTTGGTTCAGCAGTTGGGACCGGGACCGGACTTGGAGTCGGCTGCTCCGCCCGAGCTTGTGCTTCGAGGTCTTCAAGAGCCTGCTGAGCGGCATCACGTTCTTCTTCTGTCATTCGCTCGGGCTGGTCCAGCGTAGCCAGCATGGTCGCCTCTGGCTTCAAGGGGAAGGTCGCTTGCGTTGTCATGCTCGAGGAAACTTCAAGGGTATGACTGCGATCGAGATACCCGTCGAGCCGCAAGGTTATATTGTAGTCTCCTGGCTCAACATCAGTGACCATGAGCGGTGTTGTGCCACGCAACACATCTTTTATGTAAACTTCAGCTCCTGTGGGCTTAGAGTTAATGCTGATCTGACCGAACTCGCTCTCAGCAAGCTCCTCAACTCCAGAAGGGGCTTGGTCAAAATTCGACATGACGAAAACCGTACCCCCCGCAACTGCCGCAGTAACTCCCAAACCTGCCGCCAAGATTTTGGTTCGAGAAGTTGCGGAGCGTCGATTCTCAAGTAGCTCAACTGCCGCATTAAATTCCTCAACGAGTTGTTCGACACTCGATTGACGTCGGGTGGGGTCCTTATCCAAAGAACGCATCACCACTCGCTCTATCTCTTTGGGAATGTCTACGCTTGGATTCACCTTACGCAGGGGAATTGGCTTGTCATTTATCTGCGCCATCAACACTTCCATCAGTGAGCCGGCAGAAAATGGAACATTTGCTGAGAGCATCTCGTAGAGAATGATGCCAAGCGAGTAGATATCAGAGGTGTGGTTCAGATCCTTGCCAGAGGCTTGCTCTGGAGACATGTACTGCGGAGTGCCGATTACCATGCCAGTTTGCGTCACGGCATTGGCATCGTCAATGTTCGAGGTCATCTTGGCGATGCCAAAATCCAGCACTTCAGCCCAGTCTCCACCGGTAGAGGCGGTACTGATCATGATATTGTCAGGCTTCAGATCGCGATGGATAATGCCAAGTGAATGAGCTTCTGTCACCGCTCCACCAACCTGCGACAGTATAGTCCTTACGCGTCCCAGTTCTAAAGGTCCTTCTTTTTTTAGAACATGCTTTAGAGTTTCACCGGCAGTGAAGCGCATTGCCAGATAGGGCATGTCTCCATCAATACCAAAATCATACAAGGTGACAGCGTTGGGATGAGTTATTTTACTGGCGGTCCGTGCCTCATTTTGAAACCGCTTTAAAGAGGTCTCACTGTGCACTAAGTGAGAATGGAGAACTTTGATCGCAACGATTCGGTCCATCCACGTGTGCTCAGCCTTGTAGACTGCACCCATGGCACCGGCACCTATTTGCTCCACTACTTTGTAGTTCTTGCCGATGATCTCCCCGACAAGAGATCTAGCCTGTGTAGAGATGTCAGAGGAACCCTGAGTCTCCTTGCTCTCTTGCTCCGATGTCTTATCCATTGCGCCTTGTTGCTGCCAATTCCTCTGTAGTAGATATCCCGATACTTGCTGGATAGAAACAGATTTCGAAAAACCATGCTAAGGGCTTAAAATGTAACATATTTTCACATCTCTGAGTAAATAGCTAGTGTATTGTGGTGTGAATATACATCGGTGTCTTGAAATGATGACTCCCATTTATTTTCATTACTATCCTAGGTATTAATCCGATTTTCGGAAAATCTACAGAATATTATTCGCTAATTACGCCCGTCACGAATCACCCTGGTGGATTATTCGGTTTCCCAACCAGGTACATAAATTCGACCAATTTCATCAATTGAAGTATTTAATACACGGGGCACCCAGATCCGATGCTACTGTTACATCTTACTTGAACTTTCGGCGGAGAAAGACTTTATGAGTTCAAAGACAGACTACACTCCAACCGTTAAGGCCTACGAATATGGTACTACCATAGTCGTAAAATACTACGACAACGGCGAAGCCAATACGCTGAGTTGTCCGCTCTGTCATTGGTTTGGTGCTTTGGAAATGGGTCATGCAGACAATGCACTAGCGGATCCCTGTAGCTCTGAATTTCGCTGCCCTGATTGCAACACGAAACTCGCAAGCGTTTCACTTTCAGCAAAAGTTTAAGACTCGGCAAACTCTTTATCGCGAAAATATTTGAGAAAACGCTGGGCTGGAAGTGAAAGACTTCTTCCTTTCCGAAATGCCACTCCTGTCTGGGATTTGCCGAAGTGTCGGCTCATGTTCTTTACGAACAAGAGCTTCTTGTCTTCGTCGGTCACGTAGTACTCATTGAGAATTGAAATACCCAGATCCATTCCCACATACGTCTTTATCGCAGATCTCCCGACGACTTCCATAGTCAGATCATACTCTAAACCAGCAGCTTGAAACTGTTTATCGATAATTTTCCGAGTGTTCGAATCACTCGTTGGTAAAACAAGGGGATATTTCGCCACATCCTCGAGGGTCACAGTGGCTTTCTTGGAGAGCGGATGCCCTTTTTTCGCGATTAGTATTCGATTGAATCGCGAGAATACTTTGTAGTCTAAATTGGCGGGAACCGTTTCGAGCGAAGTGATACCCAGATCAGCATCCCCATTTTCCAACATAGCGACAATTTCTTGTCGACGCCGATTGAGGATCGAAAGCTGACAATTGGGGAACTCCGATTTAAAATATTTTATTACCGGAGGTAACAAATACAGCATAACAGAGTTATGGGTTACGATGCGCAGACTGCTGGTGCTATAAATGCCCCGAGCTTCGTTGAAACGCATCGGAAGATCGTTAAAATCTTGAATCAGTTGCGCACTAAGCTCTTGTAGAATCTTGCCCTCCGGAGTCAAAGTGACCTTCTTGGGGCCGAGCCGTTCAAACAACCTCACGCCCAGTTCGTCTTCGAGCGCTTTGATTTGTAGGCTGATGGTTGGTTGTGTTCTTTGGGTTTTCTTTGCTGCAACAGTAAAATTCTTGTGCTTTGCTACTGCATGAAAACCCCGAAGCTGCTGTATTTCCATTGTGCGACACGCCTAATAGCGATTGATTTTTCCTATGGTTAGGAATATATACCATAATTGAAATATAGCAATTGTTTGTCGTCAAGGAAGTAGATAGTTGTCTATGGATACCCAATGGAGATGCTGATGAATAAAAGACAAACGTTATACCGAGTACTGTTTCTATCAGCGCTTCTTTTGGCCTCCAGTTGGAATCTCGCATGTACCCCAAAGCGTAGTCTCCTTGAACCGAAATCAATGCCAGGGGAGCTAATCGGGGCTGCCTTGATCAAAACGCCATCGCCGATCCTCCGAGATGGCAAGGACCTGATAAAGATAACCTCTATTGACGGAACGCCGGCAAAGTACCTTGAGAACAAGATATTCGTATCTCCGGGGACACACACAATCCAAGTGCGAGTCGAATTGCGCAAGGACCGCCCAGGCTCTACGGACGAAGTATTGGTGACCCGAGCCGATACTTCACTCACGTTCGAGGCTGAGGCAAATGCCGAGTATCTGATTGATGCCAAGGAGGATCGAAATGGTGTTTGGATTTGGGCAATCAATGTAAAAAACCAGTATGTTGTTGCTGGAGATCCCCCCAGAGACCATTCAGCTCGTTAGAAGATGGATCGCAAAGAGTTTCGCGAAGAGGCGCATCGATTAGTAGACTGGATGGCCGACTACCTTGAGTCGATCGAAGATCTACCGGTTCGCTCACAAGTTCAGCCAGGGGAGGTGGCAGCACAGATTCCCCAGCATCCACCTACAGAAGGCGAGGCGTTCCCGCACATCTTTCAAGATTTTCTGAACTGTATCGTTCCAGGAATGACTCATTGGCAGCATCCCTCGTTTTTTGCTTATTTCCCAGCCAACTCTAGTCCGCCGTCCTTACTAGCGGAAATGCTTACTGCCACTTTAGGAGCGCAGTGCATGAGTTGGGAAACATCACCAGCGGCTACTGAGTTAGAAGAGCGTATGCTCGAGTGGGTTGCTGAACTCCTTGGAATGCCCAAAGAGTTCCGAGGAGCAATCTATGAAGGCATTTCCATTGCCACTATCGCTGCTTTGGCGGTTGCTCGGACCCGTGTCCCTCAGGACGTTTTGAGTAGCACACTGTGTTTGTATGGTTCTACAGAGCTCCATACGCTGATCGATAGGGTTGCGAAGGTCAGCGGTTTTAGCGAGTCGCAAATTCGGAAAATCCCGGTGCGTGCCGACTGTAGCATGGATGTGCAAGCACTCAGGGACGCGATAGCAGCGGACAAGAAACAGGGGCTTCATCCTTTTGCTGTCGTTGCTGCTTTTGGCACAACCAGTACCTGCGCAATCGACTCACTCCGGGAGATTGGGGCGCTCTGTCAGGATACTCAGCTTTGGCTGCACGTAGATGCCGCATATGCCGGCACTGCTTTGATACTCCCCGAATATCGGTATCTCGCGGATGGCATTGAGTTCGTTGATTCGTTCGCCTTTAATCCGAACAAGTGGATGTTTACCAATTTCGACTGCACTTGTTTCTACACAAAACAGTATGAGCTTCTGCGTGAAACGCTTCGCATTGAGCCCTCGTATCTCAAGCCATTAACTGAGCAGAAGGTCACGAACTATCGAGATGTTAGTATTCCGCTTGGCCGGAGATTTCGCGCCTTGAAACTTTGGTTTGTGCTGCGCAGCTATGGGGTAAAGGGAATTCAAGAAAAACTGCGGTTGCATATTCAACTCGCACAATGGTTTCGCGAATCAATCGATTCACATCCCGATTTTGAGCTAGTACTTGAGCCCGTGCTCAATGTGATTTGTTTTCGATTTCATCCGTCTGGAAGTACAAAAAATGATACCGAGCTCGATGAACTGAATCGGAAGCTGCTTCGAAGGCTCAACCAGAGTGGTGAATTGTATTTGAGTGGAACCCTAGTTCACAATGTATTTGCACTTCGATTCGTACCAGCTCAAACCTACGTCGCAGCGGAACATGTCTCACGAGCTTTCGACAAGATATTGGCAACTGCCGCATCTCTGTAATAGCCAGAAATTACAGGGTAAAAATAACTGCTATAATATCGTCGGGTAAATTTGAGCTTTTTACTCAGCTAAGTTATCCTCTGGGCGTCCCGCAGTACGATCTTTGTATCAACCATGCAGCTTGGTCCAAGGAATGAGACTCGCAAGCTAGGTCAGGGAGACTTTCAATCACCATGTCTTCAGGCGATTCAAATGTAGTCAACCTATCTCCGCCCGCTGAAGAAGCATCATCGGCATTAGACCGCTTTAATCAAATTATTGTTGAGTTGAGCCGTCGTCGCATACGCTCAAGTGATGACCTTACTGCCGCCATTGAAGAGATCACTTCGCGCGCAGCTATCGCGCTCAATGTCAGCTTTGCCAGCATTTGGGTTTTTGACGAAGGGCATACCGAACTCAAATGTAAGAGTATCTATGACCGAGTTGCTGGGACTCATTCTCCAGGCCCCACACTAAAGACATCGCAGATCAGCGCCTACTATCGTGCTCTCACCACTCAACGTACGCTTGTGGTAAATGATACTAAACGAGATCAGCTTACCCGAGAGTATTATACGGAGCGCTTGGAGCCACTTGGCGTCGCTTCTTTACTCGATGCCCCACTTTGGGCTGATGGGCAATTGTTTGGAGTCGTCTCTTTTTTGCAGACAGGACTCCCGCGCGAATGGAGCGTTGAGGAGCAATATTTCGTAAGTTCTATTGCCGACATGGTTGCCCTGGCAATGCATGCAAGTGAACGCAGAAGATACGAGAAGGAGCTCAGTTTTCGTTTCGAATTTGAAAAGCTCATACTTTCACTCTCCACACACTTCATCAATCTTGATGCCGAAAAGATTCACGAAGGTGTTCACGAAGCCCTGGCACGTTTGGGTGAGTTTTCAGGCGTGGATAGAACGTATCTATTCTTTTTTAGAGAAGATGGCGAAATGATGGACAATCGGTATGAGTGGTGTGCTGCTGGTATCCCAAGCTATAAGGACCTGCTGCAAGGTGTCGCCGTTAATTACGAATCGCGGTTTGTTCAAAAAATTACCAATTTAGAAATTGTTCACGTGCCGCAGGTACATCGACTTCCAGATGGCCTGTACCTTGAGAAGCCTGAGTGGATTCGAGAGAAAATAAAATCTCTGGTCTGTGTTCCCTTGATCAGCGGAGGGAAAGCAATTGGTTTTCTTGGATTCGATTCTGTGCAAACAGAGAAAACCTGGTCACGAGATTTTGTCTCATTGCTAAAAATAGCTGGTGGTATGTTGGTCAATGTTGAGGAACGTCGTCGCGCCGAGCACCGCGAACAGCAACTCACCTCCCAAATCCAGCATACACAGAAACTGGAGAGTCTCGGTGTGCTTGCTGGAGGCATCGCTCACGATTTCAATAACTTACTCATGGGGATGCTCGCCAATGCAGAGCTGCTGCTGCGAATCCTACCAAGTCGCTCAAGGCAAAACCAATTGGCTGAGAGAGTGCACCGGGCTGCGAAACGAGCTGCAGATCTCACCGAGCAGCTATTGGCCTACTCCGGGAAGGGCCGTTTTGATATTGCGACTGTCGACCTTTCGGATGTCGTGCGCGACATGATGCCATTGCTTGAGACGGCAGTTACCAATAGTGCGCTGATTCATTTTGTTCCCTCCGAAGTTCCCGCATCAGCCCGGGTTGATGTAACGCAGATGCAGCAAGTATTGCTCAACTTAGTTACGAATGCCTCTGAATCTATCGGTGAGTCGCCTGGAGAGATTCACATATCGACCGGTGTTATCGATGCGGATCGAACGTATCTTTCTACTACCTATCTTGCCGATAAGTTACCGGCTGGGCTTTATACCTACATCGATTTAGAGGATACAGGAGAAGGTATTTCTGATGAGATGATAGCGAAAATTTTCGATCCGTTTTTCAGCACTAAATTTACTGGACGTGGACTCGGATTGGCAGTTGTTATGGGGATAATTCGAAGCCACCAGGGTGGAATTCGCGTCTCAAGCATGCCAGGATGTGGAACGAAATTTCGTGTATTGCTGCATCACCATCAACTCGAGCAGGTTACTGAAGCGCAGGGAAAGAACTCAAGCAAGGACGAAGAGGATTTGGTCGCTGAAGGATTAATACTCGTTATCGACGATGAAGAGATTACTCGAAGCGCTACGAAAGAGATGCTTGAGTTCTCTGGATTCGATGTCATATTGGCCGAAGGTGGTCAGAGAGGCATTGCACTATTTCAAGAGCATCAAGCAAATCTTGCAGCGGTCCTACTAGATATGACCATGCCGGTGATGAGTGGGGTTGAGGTCTTTATCGAGTTGAATAAGATCAATCCGAATGTGCCGATACTTATGTCCAGCGGCTACAGTGAGCAGGATGCCTTGGAGAAAATCAAGGATCTACCAATAGCTGGATTCATTCAAAAGCCCTACGGACCGACCAAGCTATTTGAGGCTATCAAGCCCGTCATCATCTAACGGCGAAAGCAGCCTATTCTGTTTCGTAAACATTCAATTGATAGAAGCCAGCAGCCAATTCAATTTCAGAACAGCTCGCTTGCTCGGTAGTAAAAACCTCGCTGCCAAACTCATTAACTACAACTAAGCGTGCTGAGACAACTGCATCAAGACAGATAGTACTAATTCCTGAGCTGATGGCGTTGTAGGTGTAGCGCTTGCCAATACTGCCTTCTGTCTGGGTGCTGGTGCCATCACTATTCACTTCGACCGCTTGGCTTCCATCGGCGGCCTGAGCAGAAACTGAGATATCTGCGCCATTTCCTGCGAGATTTGTGGCGCGACTATCGGTTGCAACGCCAAAGGAATCCCCCGAACAGGCGTTTAAAGAAACTACGACAAGCGCTAGTAGGGTAGGACAAACCACTCTCATCTCAAGACCTCGTTACTCTTCAATGGCTATTTTAATCTCGTCTGAGTTCGCGCGAATTTCGGGAGCATACATTGCGGCGGCTCTCGTTGGGAGCGCACTGAAGATGCCGGGAATCTCGGCTCTCATTCGATAGGAGACACTATGACCACCGCGCTGCAAGTGGTCAACAAAGAACACTACACGATTATCACGAAACTCTACATATGCACCTAGTTCGTTCCCAGTATACCCGCTTTGCACTTCGACGGCTTCCATACCGGCGGGTTTCATATCTTCAAAAATCAAGTACTCATAGTCGTTTTTCGTAGTGATACTCAACTCAATTTCAACCAAATCACCACTCGCAATCTCGTCTAAATTTTCAATTGGAATTCTGTTGTAGGCAAGCTTCTTTTGTGAACTCGCTTGCCCGTACTGGTTACTCACCGTCTGTGTGGCATCGCGTTGCTCAAGCCGGTAATAGGCACGCTCAACCTTAACTTCCAATCCCGATTTTTTGATAAAGTCTTCCAGCGTAAAATTTGTAGTGTACGCCGAACTGTATAGAGCTCCTTCTCCAGTTTTTCGGATCTCTACGGAATGTGTTCCAGCGCTAAGCTCCTCGCCACTGAGAATGACGGCGTTATCAAATTCAAAGAGATTCTCACGGGTAATCTGAGCCTCCTTAATTTTCTTTCCATCGAGCAGAACCTCGATTGTCATATCGGGGGTCGCCTCACCACTGTTGAGAATGTACTCGGAGAGGGCTTCAATGACGACGGCGGTATCTCGTGTCGAACTCCAGTAATTTCTATTTTTCCGATTATTGATCAGATATTTCGCAATCCCAGAGGCTATCTTCGATTTCGGGGCGGTGCGACTCAATAATTTCAAATAATACGCGTGTGCTTCAAACGTACTGCCATACCAATACCAGTAGTAACTACTATTTGGGAGCTTCAAGTAGGCGGTTTGGTTCTCATCATCTTCAACAACATACTGCCCAATGTTTTTCAGAAGCATATCCAACTGGGCCTGGCGCGTAGGGTCCTCTTTCAGTACTGAATGGAGTCCTAAACCGAGCATTGCTTTACTGTAGACCGAGAGATCCTTTCGGTCACGAAACAAAAATCGGGCCATTTCGGCATTCTCTTTTCCAGCGTCGGATAAAACCAGATAGACAAAGGCATCAATATTATCGGCCTGCGTTTTGTAGGGCTTCGTCGATGTTGCGCCATTTCGCAACTCTTGAAGCTCGGTCGCCTGATACTGTTCGAGCCAGGCAATGCCTCGACTCAGTGCATTCGCATCAACTGGTAGGTCTTGGAGTTCTGCCATCTGTAAACCGTGTACGACATAGGCAGTCGTATGGGGGTAGGATTGGGCACCAGGGCCTGAAAACCAACCCCAACCGCCATCGCTCACCTGCATAGACTGCAAACGCGACAAGCCAGCTCTCGCCATCTCGGCAACGGTTGCCTCATTGAACACCGGGTTAGCGCGATACTCGCGCCAGCGTCTTTCAATCGGGGCACGCAATTGAGAATTAAGCAGGCTTAAATCCCTGTCCAAATCAGGTAGTCGAACGCCGAGTTTCTGCAGTACTTGTCGCACCTGAACCGTTGGAAGAAATCGGCTCAACGTTTGTTCGGTGCATCCATAGGGATAGTCGACAAGATAGGGGAGGGCGTCGATCATCGCGAACGCCAGGCTCGGCGAGTAGCGAAGCTCGAACCGACTTTGCTCAGGTCTTCGTTTCTCCGGAATCGTAAAGCTAAAGCTCGTGCTGTCACTATTCGCTGCAATCATTGCGCTGACGGTATCGACTTTCTCCATACCATGTACATAGACTGGAAAACTCATCTCTACCGCATCTGATTCCTCTGACGAGAGGGCGTACATCCGGATAGTTGCCTGGCCCTCCTTTGCCACCTTGACGCGCCAGTCAAAGCGGTTCTCTCCACCTGCCTCAATAACTGACTGAAGCTCTAGATCTTCTGTCGACGAAAGTGTGTCGCCAAGAAGTTCAATACGAGCAGTTACCCTAGCCTCGGAGGCGAGATAGTTATGTACATTCGCCGAGAGCACCACTTCGTCTCCTTCGACAAAAAACCGTGGCGCTTGCAGACGAAGCAACAAATTCTTAGTTGTAATAAACTCAGCCGTCGATTCGCCCACCTCAGTGCCATGACCCATTGCCCAGCTTCGAATCTTCCAAGTTGTTAGATTCTCCGGCGCTTTAAAACGAACAGTGGTCACCCCAGATTCGTTAGTCGTAACTCCAGCATGCCAATAGGCCGAGTCGGCAAAATCAGATCGAAGTTTTGCGGTGGCAGTCGCCTGTTGAGTCGGAACTTTAGCAGTAGCTTCAGCGTCAAAAGAAGCTTCTGAAAAACCTTCAGTTCGACTTTCCTCCATCTGCAATGAATCAGCCAGCGGAATGGCTTCTGCTCCGGATTTTTGGAGTCGCCGCGATACACCAGCTACGCCTCCTTGGCGCAGGAGATGATGGCCAAACACACCTATCGAACTCATCTGTGTCTCGCCTCTTGGAACAAAGACTTGTGCATGCCGAACCAGATTGGAAACCACCTGATGCGATACGCTATGATTTCGACGCCAGTTCCAGAAAAAATTGAAAATATTCTCTACTCGATCTCCGCCAGAAATATACTCGAGTGCTTTATCATAGGCGGTTAGTATCGTAGAGCCGACAAAAGGTGTGTCGTCGGGATTGCTAAGCTTCACTCGAAGCTCTACTTCCTCACCCGGCTTAATTCGCTCAGGTACATCGAGTAGTTCTAGCTTAATTGCACGCTTTACTGGCGGAACAAAGATCTCCTTCACCTTGGAGTGAGCTTTTGCACCAGAGACGGTAAGGGCTTCAACGAAAAAATTCGGCATATCGCCAATATGTATCGGCACTTCATAGGTCTGGGACTTACTCTGGAGGTGAAGTACCTTTGGAGCAAGGTACACTCCGTTCTCTGGCCGTAGGAATAGTAGTACTGTACTCCCAGCTTGGTTCGAGTTAATTCGGAGTCTCAGCTTATCACCTGGTTCATAGTGACGTTTCTCGGCAATCAGTTCCAAATCATTAAATCGAAATGCTTGCTTGCCGGAATCATCACCAAAGACGCTAAACACATAGCCGCTCTCCTGTCGGCCATCCTGCTCGACAACGTAGGTAATTCTGTACTGACCGGCTTTTCGAGCCTGGAACTTCTCAGTTCCCAATCCGTTTTCATCAGTGCGTGTCTTCCATTTCCGCACGAGATTCTCAGTCGGAACACCTTCAGAGTTGTAGGTAATCAGATACAGCTGCAACTCGCCCTCTTTATTCACTGCCTTGCCGTTCCCGGTTTGGACGTTGAATGAGACCTGCACATCGTCGCCAATCTGGTAAAACCCTCGGTCGAGCCAAGTGAGCATTGCAAGTTTACCGTTCGACACATCGACGCTGCCTGTCCCGTCTATTGCTCGTCGAGACGCATCTGTAACC
Source organism: uncultured Bdellovibrionales bacterium (assembly GCA_965366815.1). Taxonomy (GTDB): domain Bacteria; phylum Bdellovibrionota_C; class UBA2361; order SZUA-149; family SZUA-149; genus CBDUGV01. The sequence goes on from CBDUGV010000087.1 coordinate 11,791, forward strand.
GTAGCCGAAATTTCATAGGTATGGTTCTTGTGACCATAGAGTTCCTTGGCCAGCGTTGTATCGATAGAGATCGTATAGCTACCATTCGCATCCAGTTTGGCTTCGCCTTGCTGTACGAGCTCTGGTGGTTCTTGGTTGTGGTTCCACCAACGAGAATTGGGTTGTCGAAACCCCCATGTTCTCCAGCCCGGATACCATTCGTAGGCATCGCAGAACCACCAATAGCCGTTTCCGTAAAATGAGTTCCAGGGATCGCTCGGAAACCAGGTGCGGTCTGAGACCCTTCTCATAACCCGATACTGGACCTCAGCTTCGGTAACTGGCGCACCATGGAGGTACTGAGCGCTTATTGTAGCCTTAATAGTTTCCCCCAGTTGTACCGCAGATACAGGACCCGTAACACTGACTTCGTACTCTGGTTTCTTATACTCTTCGACGCGAAAATTGGTTTGATTGTAGGGGATTCCTTTCAATCTGATAGAATAGACGCCCAGCGCCGCGTCTTCGGGTAGAACAAGTTCTCCTTGAATCCCTCCGAAATCATCAGTGCGGACCTTCGTCTTTATGATCTCTTCAGATCTCGGGTTGAGAATCTCCAGTGTAAAATCCTTTCCCGCGTAGAGGCTCTCAGATTTCTTGTCATAGCGAGCTTCCTTGAGCCAAAGCGCATACTGCACGGTTTGCCCTGGTCGATAGACAGGTTGGTTGGTAACCCCAAACGCTCTAACTTGAGCAAATGTACTCTGGGAACGCTGGGAATACCAAATACGCGAAAAGCCGTGATAGGTAGTGCTCTCACCATTTCGCACAGTGACCAGCCATTGGTAGGAGCCATCCAGCTCGCTATTCGTTAGTTCGCTTAAACCATTTTTGTCACTACGTGCTTTCACCTTCTTGGTTAGGATTTCATCCTGGTTGATGGCACCATTACCCTTGTAGTTTCTTCTATAGCCAAAGAAATCCAAGTTTGCATTTGGAATCGGCCTACCGTCTTTTGCATCAGCCACAAAGTAGAGTCTGGCGTTGTGCAAAGGCTTCTCGATTAAAGCAATATCTTCGAGCCATAGAACAATTGCGCTCTGGTTTCCTCCAGCAATTCGCGCTTTGAGGAGATAGGCTCCCGCTTCTTTGATCGGAACTTCAATGCTCGAGACCTCGTCGAAATGTCCACTCTGTGGCTTGAGCTTTGTGACCCAATCAGCAACTTTCTCTCCCAAGTACTTTGCTTGATTCTCGTGAATGAGCCGATTGCCAACATTGTTGATTTGTATCTTTTGCCAATCAAGTTGCCTGGGGTTGGACGATAGGTACTTTTTGATGTCTGCAACGAGTAGATCGAGTTTAATGCTATGCGCTTCGATCCGTGTGCTCGTGCCGTTGCGAAAACGGTAGTTGATAACCGCATTCTTTCCGCTCGGCTGAACTTCTACCGGCTGAAAAGTTCCCCAGGCACCAACAATTTGCGCTAGTCGCTGCCTTCGAAAATCATTGGCGCTCGGGTTGGAACGGGAAACGGCAGCCTGCCAGAATTCCGCAGCTCTGACGTACTGTCGGCGATCTTCAAAAATAGTTGCTAGGGAAGTAAGCGCCGTGTCCGAGTAGCCAGACGAAGAGTCAGCAACGGTTTTGTAGAGGAGTATAAAATTGTGCTCATCTGGCAATTGGAATCTCTTAATACCACTTGCAAGCCGAGCTATCGTTTCCTTCTCAGACAGGGTTTGAACTGAGAAGAGGCTTGAAGCCGTATCATGCTCGTTCGCCTCTCCTTGAAAAGCAGGTTGCTGAAGGTAGTTTCCAATACCCCTCACGCCGAATTGCTGCTGTAAGAACTGGGCCCGATGGACGATCACCTGATCCCGTCGGGAAGGATATATTTTTGCCGATTGCTCAAGCGCCCAGCGCCAACGTTCACCATCGTTCTCTGCTGATGCAAAGCTGTCCGGAATGCGAAAGTAGATCGGATTTCCTTGCTCGTCGACAGCGGCCCCAGGAGCTGCTGCTCCGTAGTATCTATAGCCGGTAAACTCCTCGTAGTCGGGAAGGGTACTTAGATCACTGAGAAAATGCATTCTCCAAGGCTGATAGTTATTCTGACGAAGCTCGATTGTTTCTGCGAGGTCGAAATACAATTCTGATCGTTGTGCCGCAGATTCTGACTTAGCTGCTTCAATTGCTTGTAACGTCAATTGAATCGCTCTAACTCGATCTCGATTGAAGGTGTTTACCACCTTTCCCTTTCCTTCAAAGTATCCCCGAGTGAATTTTCCAGAAATGATAACTCCGTTCCTCTGAACTTCTCGATACAGCCTCGCTGCCTCCTGCAATATGCCCCAGGAGTTCTCACGCTGATCAACAACCGCCTCTACAAACTCATCAAACTCCGACTGACGGCCGAGTTGATTCAAGGCATGAACTGCATTTCTCAGTTCCTTTGGGGCACTCTGGGGCAATTGCTTGGCGGAAAGGAGAACCTCGCGATAGAGTTCGTAGGCATCCTTGTAGTTTCCATCATTATAGAGCTTGGAGGCTCGTAAGAGCTCTTTTGAACCGCTCTCTGCTTGGCAAATGCTCAGTGGGCACAGAAGCAGCGCGAAGAATAGGTAGCAAAAGTATCTTTTCATGGGCACCATTCTTTAACTCGTGGAAATCATAGCATGTATTGCTATTCGGGTCCTAGGTTTACGTTAGACCCGCTTAGGTGAGGAAAGTTCCAATTTTAGCTAACTACCGCTCTCTGCTGATTTTTTCTTCTATCGCTTTGGCCAGCTCTTCTTCTGTCCGCTCGGTGTATCGCATCGTAGTGCGAACATCGCTGTGGCCAAGTGCCTGTGCGACCAATCGAACATCTTTGGAGCTATCGAGTAGTCCATGAGCGAAGGTATGTCGAAGTTTGTGCGGATGAAGTCGGCTTACAGATTGGCCTTCGGCCATCGCCTGAGCTTTCTTCCCGAGGTTTGAAATTATCCGCCACACTGATTTTGGGGAGAGTCCAAAGCTCGATGGCAGGCCCAGCTCGGCGCTATAGGTGCTGACAAAGACCGGGTACTTTCCCAGCTCGTTTGCTTTCATCTGCGAGAGAGCAGGGTAGCGCTTGTGCAATTCGCTGCGCCTTTTCTCCAGGTATCGCTGTAGTAGATCGCGAATATCCGAGTCTAGATAGACATTTCGAAACTTGCGGCCCTTGGTCTTGACGTTTTTGAGCCAACAGCCATCATCGCTTATTTGTGAGAGGAAAAGCAGGCGGACCTCATCAGCACGTAAGCCGGTTGCCAGCAGTAGCTCCAACAAAGCCTGGTTTCGTACGGCAGTAAAATTCTGCTTCCTCCCCTCGGTTTCACTTGCCGCAGCTTGCCTGAGTAACTCAATCTCCTCCGCAGTTAGTCCGTGAGGACGAGTCTGCTGCAATACTGGACTTTTCACTTCACGTGCCGGATTGATGTATCCAGGAACGCGTTCAGCC
>CBDUGV010000088.1:0-14988 GCA_965366815.1 uncultured Bdellovibrionales bacterium
CTACGACCGCGAAAACTCCATCTGGTGCCTGCAATTGGCCGAGGATCTGCGCAAGTTCTTCCGTTCGATGCCTCGTTTGCCGACGATGCTCCTTCCAACGAAACATCTTGGGGCTGACTTTCGTTGCAAATAAATTATAGAACCCAGTTGAGGTGAGTTGTAGATAGTCACCCGTGAGTACTACAACATCTGGGTTACAGTTGCTAGAAATCTTCACCGCCCGACGGATGTGCTCGGCACTGGTGACTGGACCATAGTGCAGGTCAGTGAGTTGCACTATCTTATACCCATCGAATTGTGGCGCTAGATTTGGAATACGTAGGCTTAGCCGGGTCAGCTGAAAACCGTCGATCTCTTCAGTCTTTGATTCGACAGACCTTTGAACAAGACCCCAACCGTTCTCTTGATACATTGATACTAGTCCTACCGATTTGGGCCCTAAAAAGGCCATTAATTTCTTGTCTAACTCTCGATTGTCCGATGTTATATCTTGATGCAAGAAACCGCTGTTTCGTTGCGTTTAGAACTCTAACAGGAAAACCGTGCTGGTATAGATGAATCCACGTTTAATCGTCAAGACTCTCGGTGCCCTCCTTGCTCTGCTTGGGGTCAGCATGATGGTCCCGCTGTTGTACGCTCTCATTACCAATGACGGTGCAGCGGCCTCATTTATGCAGTCGGCACTGATTACCTTACTCGTTTCAGCTGTGATGTATTTTGGAGCTCGAGATGCTCAACCTCCACTGCTGACCAAAGGTGCGTTTATCGTCGTTACTGGTGCTTGGCTTCTAGCGACCATTTTCGGGGCCTTGCCCTATTGGTTCAGTGGAGCCTGTCCTTCGCTCGTAGATTCATGGTTCGAATCAGCCTCTGGGTTTACCACAACTGGTGCTTCGGTGATTACCGACATCGAAGCTCTGGCCCCTTCAATTCTCCTCTGGCGCTCGTTGTCGCAGTTTCTTGGCGGCATGGGGATAGTCGTGCTGTCACTCGCGGTACTGCCCTTACTCGGTGTTGGTGGAATGGACCTGTACCGAGCAGAAGCTCCTGGCCCAACCTCGGACAAGATTACGGCTCGAGTCAGTGAGACCGCACGCGCACTTTGGCTTGTCTACGTATTATTTGCGCTCAGCCAAGCAATTCTCCTGTGGATGTGCGGCATGACTATGTTCGATGCGATAAACCATGCGCTGACGACGATGGCCACGGGAGGTTTCTCGACTAAGAATGCGAGTGTCGCTAGTTTTAATAGTCCGGCAATCGAGGGAATCTGCACGCTGTTTATGTTTGTCGCGGGAGTAAACTTTCTATTTCATTTCCGCTTTTTCGCACGGAAGGAAATTCGCCAATTTACGGACCGCGAGTTTCAGTTGTATGTGCTCATTACTTTTTCGGCGACTATTTTGTTGACGGTTGTAACTTGGGGGCAGAATTACGGAGATCTGCCTACGGCGCTCCGCTATGCTTCGTTTCAGGTTGTTTCCATCGTGAGCACAACGGGCTTTGCAACAGCGGACTATTTGACCTGGGGGTTTTTTGCGCAAGCGCTGTTGCTTACTCTAATGGTGATAGGTGGTTCAGCCGGTTCTACCGCCGGTGGAATGAAGTGCATACGTGCTCTGATTTTGTTCAAGCAAGGGAAGCGGGAACTGTATCGGTTGATTCACCCAAAAGCAGTTCTTGCCTTGAAGGTTGGCAAGAAAAAAGTGCCGCCACTTGTATCAAGCAAAATAATCGGCTTCTTTTTTCTCTACTGCTTTATTTGTGTTCTCTCGGGGTTGTTGCTGACCGCCTGTGGCGTAGATCTCATCACTTCCTTTTCTGCCGTAGTCTCGGCGCTTTCGAATATTGGGCCGGGGCTGGGTGGAGTTGGGCCGATCTCGAACTACGCTGCCTTACCAGACCTGGCAAAGTTGTTGCTCGGTTGCTGTATGGTAATAGGGAGGCTGGAGATTCTAACTGTGCTGGTTCTTTTTACTCGGGAGTTCTGGTCAAACTAGCGATGTTCATTCGCTCAGTCTTTTTCACTTCGACTTCTTCCCCGGTTCACATTCGACGCACTCTTGTCTGTTAGAAGGAGAGCTGCTCTAAAACGAATGTGACTACAGAAGTGAGGAAGAATGACACTTACGGTTTTACTCGCAGTACTTTTTTCAGCGATTTTCCATGCGAGTTGGAATTTCGTACTTCGGAAGCATACAGGGAATATGCCGCTGTTATGGGCTGGTATGTTCTTGATCGCGGTTCCGATAGTTCCGATTGGCTATGCAATGACTCCCGCGGGCGAATCGGCGATTCCTACTATGGAGGCCTTCTCCTATATAGCGTGCAGCGGCATAGTGCATGGACTCTATTTCATCCTCTTGGCAAGGGCCTACCAGGAGGGTGCAATTTCGGTAGTATATCCGGTAGCTCGAGGAACGGGAGTTGCGCTTACCACTGTGATCTCTACTAGCTTTCTTGGAGAGCAATTGTCTTTGGTGGGTGTGTTCGGAATAGTAGCGATTATTGTGGGCATAGTCTTGATTCGCGGCTTTCGCATGAAGGATGCCAAAAATCGCGGCGTTGGATTTGCTCTGGCGACTGGCATCTCCATCGCAGCCTATTCGATTCTCGATGGTCGCGGTGCAAATCTAGTGCATCCCGTTTTTTACTTAGGGACAACTGATGCACTCGCCTGCCTACTAATAACGCCGTATGTCCTGCATCGATATCGGGGTATGATTTGTGACGAGTTGCAGCAGCATTGGCGGGCTGCAGTATTTGTTGGGTCTGCAAGTATGGTCGGATACTTGATAATCTTGTACGCCTTCACCTTGGGCACCGTGAGTTACATCGTCGCGGCCAGAGAATTTTCAGTTGTCATCGGTGCGGTACTCGGAGTTCGCATTCTTGGCGAGCCGATGAGAAGGGCTGGGCTTATCGGGATCGCCGCGATTCTGCTTGGGTTGCTGATGATAAAATTCGCCTAAGCGCGAAAAATGCGGAGATAAGTTACCGATAATACCCAATAAGTTCAAAGAGGTCGATAAAGATCATCAATTTGAGGATGAAAGATGATACTATAAGCGTAGAAATAACGTTTGCATTTGATTGGTACTTTAGAACATCCCCTCGTACAGACTTCTCATTACAGATATGCAAAGCCCAAGCGAAAGTCCGCTTCTTCTGGATACTCTGATTAGATAGAACGAGCACTGTTCATCACTTCAAAGAGGAACCTCAACGACATAGCGTAAGATTTTTAAAATATTCGGCGTGGACGTCCTTCGTGAATACGTGCGAGGAGTGCAGCCCTCCGATGTGGGTATCGACCAGTATTTTGGCGGATACTCGTTTTAACGATAGCCACAGCTTGTGGCGAGTAACAGTGAGAAAGTAAAAAATGGCAACAGGAAAAGTAAAGTGGTTCGATGCGCAAAAAGGATTTGGGTTTATTGAGCCTGAGGACGGTGACGACTTATTTGTTCATCATTCCGAAGTCCACGGCAACGGCCTAGCTGAAGGTCAGGAAGTAGAGTTTGAAGTAGGCCAAGGCCAAAAAGGGCCGTGCGCTGTAAATGTGCGACCGATGTAGGTACTACGGTATTGCTGCACGTAGTGTAGTACTACCAGGTTGTACTCGAAGGGCCTCTGTGCGGTTGATTGTGCAGGGGCCCATTTTGATCTCAGAATTTGTCTATAATTCCTTGCGCGCTACTCGAGTTAGAGTCCGGCGATGTTCGTATGAACTACAGTACCGTCCTCGTGAATCGTTTTGACACTGAGGAGCTTATCGTCGTTGGTAATGGGTTTGTTGTCTTGCCGATAGGAGAAGGTCAGTACAGTTGCTTTGCGAGCTGCGACATCTTTTTCATACATATAGTAGAGCTTTTTTGTATCGTCGTAGGAGTATGCAATCTGTCGGCCGGAGACAGGGTCGACGAGAAACTCCGGACGATCGACTGTTCCTCGCTCGAGACGGTAGAGCGCTGGAACACCTAGGCTCGCGATCATTCCAACGACAAACACTGCGATAGCGATTAGGCCCTGTGTATCAACAGACCTCGATTTCTCTCTACTCAATGGAAGGTACTCCCCGTTACAACCTGTTGATGAACCTACAAAGACAGCATCAGACCCCATATTACGGTTCGGTGTATTTTGGTGAGAACTTGAGTGGTGAGACTACAGTGCGCTTACGACAAACACATAAAATCCGATAATTGCGAACGCCAAGTAGGCCAAAGTGAGCATTTTACCCTCCATCAGTAGTGATCTGGCTGTCCTTAGGCGAACTAGAATACTTCGCGTTCAGAGTGCCCTCTCGTAATCTATAAAGGGTATAGGAGACAAACGTTGCAAAACCTTAACAAGAGCTTCGCGATTTTGTATCATTTTCCGACGACAGCAGCGTAGGCTGGGATGAGCCTACGGTGGCTAGGCGACCGATGCTCTAGAGCGCTACCGGATAGCCATCAGATAGCCACCAAGGCGCTATATCGCCACCAATGCCTAGATCCCAATGCCGAGATCACTTGTGGCGCGGGTACCTCAACGAACTACAAGATTTACGAGGCGATTGGGCACGACTACCTCACGCAGCATTTCTTTGCCGCTGATGTAGCCCTGAACCTTCTCCCGTTCCTTGGCCAGACCGAGCAGTGTTTCTTTGTCAGTATCGGGCTCAACATCAATCGTATCGCGTAGCTTGCCATTTACTTGGATGGCAATAGTGACAATGTCCTTCTTGGCAAGCTCTGGGTCATACTTCGGCCAGTCCTCGTAGGCCAGGGTGTCCTTTTCACCGAGTTTTCGCCAAAGCTCTTCACCCAAATGCGGGGCAAAGGGAGAGAGCAGTAAGGTGTAGGTCTTTGCAACGCGAAGCGGAATCTCCTCAACTTGCGCGGCCTCATTGCAAAAGCTCATGAGTGCAGCAATGGCAGTGTGAAACTTTAGAGCATCGAGATCTTCGCTTACCTTCTTGATAAGGCGATGTAGAGATTTTTCAATTTCTAACTGCCCGACCTCAAATTTGCTATCATCGACAAAAGTACTTTTGATTGAACCATCGGGGGCAATCAGTAGATTCCAGGCCCGGTTGAGGAATTTGAACACTCCAGCTGCAGACTTGGTGTTCCAAGGCTTCACTTGCTCGAGTGGCCCCATAAACATTTCATACATTCGAAGTGTATCAGCACCATAGTCACGGATGAGATCGTCTGGATTGACGACGTTGCCCCGTGACTTCGACATCTTCTGATTATCTTCTCCTAGGATCATCCCCTGGTTGACTAAACGCTGGAACGGTTCTTTGGTTGAGACGAGTCCTAAGTCGTACAATACGTGATGCCAGAATCGCGAGTAAAGGAGGTGCAGGACGGCGTGCTCTACTCCACCGACGTAGAGGTCAACCGGCATCCAGTACTTCTCTTTTTCCTCGTCCCAGGCAGCATTTTCATTGTTCGCGTCAACAAACCGAAGATAATACCAACAGCTCCCAGCCCACTGGGGCATGGTGTTGGTCTCGCGTACGACTCCCTCAGCAACTTGGACCCAGTCAGTCGCACGAGCCAGTGGAGGTTCGCCGTCTTCAGTCGGCTGGTAGCGTTCAACTTCCGGGAGTTCCAATGGCAGCTCACTTTCGTCAATGAGCTGTGGGCCTTCGGCCGTGTGAACTATCGGGAAGGGCTCGCCCCAATAGCGCTGACGTGAAAAGAGCCAGTCGCGAAGTTTGTAGTTTACCGTTCGAGTGCCCAACTTCTCGGCTTCGAGCCATTGGATCATTTTTTCTTTTGCTTCCGGCACCTCAAGGCCGTTTAGAAAGTCTGAGTTAACTAGTGTACCAACCCCAGTGTACGCAGCCTCACTGATATCTCCGCCCGATACGACTTCGACGATATTGAGATCGAATTTCTTAGCAAAGTCCCAGTCTCGCTGATCGTGACCAGGAACAGCCATAATTGCGCCGGTGCCGTACGTAATCAGCACATAGTCGGCAACATAAATCGGTATCTCGAGGCCGTTTACTGGATTGATTGCGTAGGCTCCGGTGAAGACGCCTGTTTTTTTGTCTGCATCTTCTTGGCGTTTTCGGTCACTCTTGTTCTTTGCCTCTTCCACGTAGGCAAGCACAGCCGAGCGTTGTTCTTCGCTTACGATCGAATCGACTACATGGTGTTCTGGGGCCAGTACGGCGTACGTTGCGCCAAACAAAGTGTCGGGTCGGGTGGTATAGACCTCAAAGGTGACTCCTTCATGGTCTTTCACACGAAAGCTGAGACTCGCTCCGTCGCTTTTTCCAATCCAGTTGCGCTGCATTTCTTTCACGCTTTCTGGCCAGTCAAGATCGTCCAGACTTTCGAGCAAACTATCCGCGTACTTAGTAATTCGCAGTAGCCATTGCCGCATTGGTTTGCGTATTACGTCATGACCACCGCGCTCACTTTTACCATCTATAACTTCTTCATTCGCCAAAACGGTTCCCAAGGCAGGGCACCAGTTGACTGGAACGTTGTCCATGTAGGCCAGGCCTTTTTCGTAGAGCTTCATGAAAATCCACTGGGTCCACTTGTAGTAATCGGCATTGCAAGTGGCCACTTCGCGATCCCAATCATAGGAAAACCCAAGAGCCCGAATCTGTCGGCGAAACGTGTCGATATTCTTATGGGTAGTGTCGGCTGGGTGAGTTCCGGTTTCAAGCGCGTGCTGCTCGGCTGGCAAACCGAAAGCGTCCCAACCCATCGGGTGGAGCACGTTGAACCCGTTCATTCTCTTGTAGCGCGCAAGAATATCGGTCGCGGTGTATCCCTCCGGGTGGCCGACGTGGAGGCCCGAGCCAGAGGGGTAGGGGAACATGTCGAGAATATAGTACTTCGGCTTGCTCGTATCGACTTCAACTTTGAACGTTTTGTTCTGGAGCCAGAAGTCCTGCCAGCGTGGCTCTATTTCCGCCGGGGTGTATTTACCTTCAGAACCCTTATTTTCAACACCTAAATCTGACACGACCACTCCTTTCGCTACCTATAAATCTAAGTAAACAGCTGCTATATATAGTGAGAATTGGGACATTTGTCGCTTCGACCGTCCAAGCAACTCATGTATTTCTTTACGAATAACCGGGACTTGGCTCTTGTCTCGGGCTTCGGACTGGTAAGTTAATAAAAATACGGCTAAAAATCCATATTTGAATAAGCATTTAATACGGAATACCAGATGAAACAGATAGCGACTCTTTTACTCGGCCTTTTCGTCATCAGTGGCTGTGGATACGGGTTCCAAGGGAGCGGTTCGGTCTTGCCAGATGACGTGAAGACGATCTCGGTGCGTTTGGCCGAGAACAACACGACGGAACCGGGTTTAGGGCTTCGCTTTACAGAGAAGCTTCGCTCGCGTTTTGAGCGATATGGAGCTGTGAAGGTAGTCGACCCCGATCAGGATGCCGACGCGGAGCTCATTACCTCAATAAAGCAAGTTGAGAACCGGACAAGGGATGTGACTGGTGTTACGGACATCGCGCTAGAGTTAGAACTCACCATGACTGTGCGAGCTGAGCTGCGGATGAAGAACGGCCAGGTGCTGTATCGCAATGAAAATCTCAGAGCGACTGAAACGTTTGGTAGCGTGAGCGATGTGGTTGTTACTTCTAGCTCGCAGTTTGCTCAAGGTGGAATCGAAAGTGGCACTTTAAGCACCCTGGGATCTCGAGAAGTTTCCCGAGGTCAGCAAAATCAAGCCTTAGAAGAAGTGATGGAAGAGGCTGCCCGAGTGCTGTATCTCGATGCAGTCGCTGCTGATTTTTAGTAATCCCTTTGCGTTTTACTTTTGAAGGGGAGCGTTTTGATTAGGCAGATATTTTTCGGATCAGCGATTCTGTTGGGAGTTTGTTCTCTCTTCGCCTGCTCGGACCATTCGCAAGCAAGAGAAGAGCTGGCATCGAGCACGTCTCCAGTATCGAGCGAAGTAGCTATACCGGGCGATCTCTACAAGGGATATGCCGAAGTACTGTCAGAATTCGTCGATGACAAAGGTCTGGTCTATTATCGCGGGTTGCAGCAATCTCGAGATACACTCGATGCCTTTGCCAAAGCGCTTGGATCACTCAATCCGGCGACCTACGAGCAGTTCTCAGATACTGAAAAAATAGTATTTTGGACGAACGCCTATAACGCGCTGACGTTGGTCGCGATCATCGATAATTATCCGATTAAATCGGGCTTTTTCAGCTCACTGGCGTTTCCGAAAAACAGCATTCGGCAAATCTCGGGTGTTTGGGATAAACTACAGTTTCAAGTCATGGGCAAGCCCCATACCCTGAATCAGATTGAACACGAGATACTACGAAAACAATTCTCTGAGCCACGTGTGCACATGGCGCTTGTCTGCGCTGCACTGAGTTGTCCTCGCCTGCGGAATGAACCGTATATCGCAGAGCGACTCGAGGAGCAGTTTCGCGATCAGACGAAAGAATTTATGGCAAACTCAACTCGTTTTGGTTTTCCAAAGGACGGGGCTCCCATTAGGCTTTCAAAAATCTTCGAATGGTTTGGCGAGGATTTTGTTGCAAAGTATAAATGGCGGGATGGAAATCCAGGCTACGGCGAAAAAGAGGGGGCAGTGATTGCCTTTCTCGCCCAACATCTGCCTGAAGAGCAGGCGAAAACTCTTCGATCGAAGAAGTTCGATATTGAATATCTAGATTACGACTGGACCTTAAACGAACGTAGTTCGAAGTAGTTCGATCGAGGCGATCGGATAGGGTACCTTGCTGGTGTCTAGTATACTCTGACGTTCGGATTCCAGTCCTGCCAATCTCGACCTTCTCGTCTGAAAGAGATTGCGAACGTACCATCAGTGCCTTCAACAATTTTTGCAGCAGAGACTGAAAACCCCGGTTTGTCGGCACGGTTCGGCGTAAGATAAAGCTTGGCGGGGACCATGGGAGTGAGTATCACTCCAGCGCCCGAATCATTCTTCTGGAGAGTAAAACCCTCTTCGATTCCTAGTAACTGTACGGCGAAATCGGTGATCAAGAGCTTCGAGACTTTTACCGCCTCACAGAGGTGACTCGGTTTGTCCGGCACGATACACAATTCCGGTAGTTCGTCTTCAGCACCCTTAAGTGTCACAAGTCCAAGCATCATCACTGGTTTCCTCTTTGAGTTACTCTAATGTGATAGATGCAGCTCTAGGGCCTGAGGTCGCGAGGAGCGAAGGGACTTTGCGAATTTAAATATTTCTCCCTGAATTAAGGCGAGAAATAGAGAGAGTCTCAATTCTCGGTATAATAGGTATATACTTGTTTTGTCGCCCTATCCCAGATAGTGGGAATAGGTCTAAGCAATGCTGGAGGTACGAAATCAATGAAAGGTCAACAACTCGGCTTTATCGGTACTGGGATCATGGGTACTGGCATGGTCCAGAATCTCATGAAGGGTGGATACGAGGTCCATCTTTGGAATCGCACTAAGTCAAAATGCCAAGCACTCTTGGATAACGGAGCGACGTGGTGCGCCTCTCCTTCGGCAATGGCTGAAGAGGTCGATTGCATTTTGCTTTGTCTGAGTAATGGTCAAGTCGTTGAAGAAGTCATTTTTGGTGACGAAGGTATTACGCAAAGCGAGGGAGAGGTTCGAATGATCATCGATCATTCGACTATTGCACCTGCACAAGCGAAAGGCATTGCGAAAGAACTGGAATCAATGGGCGTTTCGTTTCTTGATGCCCCGGTCTCAGGTGGCGATGTCGGCGCTCGAGAGGGTACGCTCACGATAATGGTAGGTGGAAAATCTGACGTCGTTGAAGAGGCAAGGAATATCTTCACTTGGACTGGCCAAAAAATTTTCCACACAGGCCCCTCTGGGAGCGGGCAACTCACGAAATGCGTGAATCAACTAGTCGTCGCTGTTACCGTTTCGGCAATGACCGAAGGGCTAGTGTTTGCCGAAGACGCCGGCCTCGATCCACAGAAGACCTTAGATGTAATTTCTAGCGGTGCGGCTGGTTCCTGGGCGCTCGATAACTATGCACCTCGTATCTTAGCCGGAGATCTCAATCCCGGATTTTACGCGAAAGATATGCTCAAGGATCTCCGTATTGCATTGGCCGAAGCCGACGCGCAAAAAAGCACGGTGCCAGTATCTGCCTTGGTAAAGGAACTCTATGCCGCCCTCTGCTACGGAGGGGACGAAGAGCTGGGCAACCACGCGCTGATCCGCCTCTACGAGCGAATGAAACCCAAACGCTAGGCATGGGGAGTGACGGCGACGCGACTCTGTCTGTTGTTGTCTCCCCAACAACACTCTATGTCGCAAGTACGTCCGTGATTGTGAACTAGTTCTACCTGCCGTCGCGGTTCCTCCGACACGAAATTGTAGTAACCGTTGACGATCGATTTGAGAAAATCGATAAGACGAGTGCGATGTGTGGTACTCGTTCTTCCAGGAGCCCGAACCAAGCGGGTCAAATCGTTTTCTACCTTCTAGTGGTTTTGCCACTCGTCGCTTCACTGACCGTGTTGACAGTCGACGTTTCTCGTTGGCGCCTGTTGCGAGCACAGGCGCAGGCCGAGGCAGACCGAATTGCCATCGCTGCAGCGCATTTTTTGCCTGACATTGAAGCGGCAGAGCGCTACATTATTGATTCAGTAGCCTCCCTTAATGAGTTCGATCTGCTTCGCAATCAACAAGGGGACCCGCAATTGGCAATACGCAATAACCAGTTGCACCTCGTATTGGTAGCTTCTCAAGAACTCAACTTCTCGTTTCTCCTTCCAAACGGCCGATCGAATGAGCCACTCTTGGTTCAAGAAGAAGCGACAGCACAGCTTGTGCCAGGAGACTATGTGATCGTCTTCTCTGATTCGAGCGACTTGGGACCTCAGCCTTTTCGTGCCTGGGGAAGCAAAGATGTCTGGCCTGCCGCATCGTACTTCAATCTAGTTTCCTCGCCGTTCAAGGGAAAAGAGTATCCCCGTTGGGCCACGCAGCAATGCTTCAATCCCGTATACTCAGCACTCAAGAGCTCAATTATTGAGTTAGTTGACTCGATTCAATCGGTCGCTACCAATCGGTTGGCTTTGATTAGCTCTCCCGGTGGGGGTGTATCGACTGCTGGCAGACTTCTGACATTTGCATCCGGTGAAGATTCATTTGTTGGATTTCAATTCCTGCAACGATTGAGGAAACCCCTTCGGCCCCTTTGGTCCGATTGGTTTGAACCAGCACTCCTGTCAAGTGATGAGGCATGTGTTTATCTGAGCGATCCTGACACTAGCCGAGAAGGTACATACACGGAGCCCAAGGCTCCCAACTATACAATATCCAAACAATCCAGCCCCACCCCCTGCCAACGATATCGTCTGGGGTTTCCGTATCTAGACCATCTTCCGAATGGCAACCTCCGCCCATGCTTTCTTCGAGATCTAACTACACGATCGCTAGTCCATTATCACTCACTCCGCAGAGCGAAACACGATCGGCAGGGGGGGAGTATCGCAGCAGCCATTCGTGTCGCTTTCGCCGAACTCGTATCAGCCGAAAGCGCATCACAGCTCAGAGGTGCGGTCGCGACGCGAGCTAGGCGTCGTGTGCTTGTTTTCAGCGACACCCTACCAACGATGACACGAGAAATCAGGGAACTCCTTGCCGCAAAGATCGAAGTTGTCTTGGTTGGCTACACTCACTCCGCGACCGATAACTATCAGCAACACCGCGAAATCCTAGAAGCGCAGCAGCAAGAACTAGAAAAGATAGAAGGTCTTGAAGTGAGAATTGCCGATGGACCAGTAGAACTCGGAGAGACCGTACTCAGACTCATTGCCAAGCATAAAGAGGTAGTTCTAAAATCATGAGAGGTAATGCGCTACTTGAAATGCTTTTCGCGCTACCCATAGCCTTCCTATTCCTCTTCGCCGCGACGGACATTGGGCTCAATGCCCTGGAAGCGGCAAAAATACGTGATAGCGTCCGTCGCAGTGTGGCCGAACCGCTCACAGACCAGGTACCCCCTCAGCTCATAGCTAAACGCATCGCCAAGAGAATTGGAAATGAGCTTCAATATGCAAAGCGGCATCTAGGCATGCAGCAAGGCCAGTTTCTAGTCGAGGTTGCGGCCATCGAACTTGAAGTGACTCCGCAGACAGGAGAGCTACTCCTCAATCAATTTCGGGTACATCCCATTGTTCGCGAATCGGGCTCCTCACTGAATTCGATTACTCCACTGAGTGACAAAAGCGCCGGCGAAATTCTCAAAATAGAGCTTGCGAAGCAAGTTGGAAAAGTACCGTCGAACTTCGCCGTTCCCTCGGGAGCTGGGTTTCTTGCGGTCGAAACAGGAAGACGATACCTCCGGCGTGCAGTTGCCGTATTGATTCTAGTTCGAACGATGAGCAACTCAATCGGTCCCGATTTTACCAAACTCATTTTTGGCCGTAGCTATGGTGTGAGGCAGGTATCGCTGTTGCCGTTGCGGAACATGCGTAGGTCGAGCGAGGCTGTGAATGCAAGGAGTCAATAGACAACGAGCGTCTGAGAGGGGCTCTATGATGCTCGGTTCATTCTTCGCAGTTTTTGCCGGAGTGAGTTTTGCCTTGCTCTATGTCAATCTCAGTCGCTACGTGGCTGCACGGGGTGCCGTACAGGAAGCGGCGAGAAAAGTTGCACGCTGTATTTCAGCAACAGACAACCCCTGTGTGCATGTGGAGGCCGAGCAGCCGCCGGCCATACGGGATTGGTATGGGTATCGCACAAGAAACTTCGTCGATCTCTACGGGCGATCGGCAAACTATTCGATCACTATGCCCTTAGATGAGTATCGCTTGGAGATACCGCAGTACGAGGTTCTTACCCAGCAGCACCGCATCGAATACGAGAACTACGAACTGCCCGTTACTCGCTTTGTTGGATTGCTTAATTCATGGGCTATTCTGAAAGCGGACGTAGATGTCTTGTATAGGTCTGAAGGAGATGGAGAGATCTTTCGCTGTCGCTTGCCGAATCATGCTGAAATTCCGTGGGGTCTCGACTTTAGTAAACCGAGCACCTACCTAGACGATCGATGGTGCGCCGGTGTTTCGGCAGAGGATGCAGCAATTGATCCTCGTTGCCGGGAACTGGCCGATCCAACGCGCGCTTTTCATCGCTACGTCGATCCGAATTGGGCTAGTAGTTGTGGAGTTCGCCTTCCCGGTGCTCCCGAGTCGATAGATGAAAAACCGCGAAACGAGCAGCCGTGGTTGTTGTTAGGTGGAGATCCGATATGCGATACTGAACTACCCGAGTTGCCAGTGCTCAGCGAACCGCTCCCTCATGAACCGCCTTGGGGGCCAGCGCAGATTGGCGACAGGAATAGACCGTTTCTCATGACAGTCGAGCGTCAGTATTTAGTAGTCGAAGTTGCAACGTGCAATGCGCAACAGACCCTAAAAGATATTCGACAGCGCCTTCAAAGTAAGAGTCGCGAACGGGCGGAGCAGATACTTGAGATAGAGGCAATTGCTAGGTTCTTCCCGACGACTCCGGCAATTGCTGCCCCCCGTTTTGATCGCTTGGATTTTAACGTAGATGTGAATAGTCCAGAAGGCACACTTGGGCTCAACAGTCTCTTTTTGCTGCCGGATAGGGCTTCAAGCCCAACACTTAATCTGATATTGCCCGATCCTTATGACTGGACATTTTTTAAATGGGAACGTCTGCCAGATAGGAATCCGCAGGACCCGAACGCCAAACGTACGTTTCTCCATCGCCGGGTATGTGGTTGGCAGAAATGGGAGAGCGCCTTGGCAGAGGGCTGGACTGGTTTAGATCGAGTGCGTGAGCCAGCGGCGCCGCTTGTTGTGGCAGAAGTCGGTGAATCATGTCCCGCGGTGGTTCAAAAGAGAAACTTCTTTACCTGCACGAACAAAGAATCTCGGCCGGCAGCAGGTGATCTCGATAATTGTGGAGGTTGGTCTACCTTCTTAGCTGGGCTACAGAATACCTATGATGCAAGTTTGAAAAAAATGTCCCTCCTCAATTCACAGAATGTAGCCGAGGCAACTCGTTTGCCGTTGGCCGAGGCTTTTCAAGGAAAGGTAGCAGCGAGATGGAGTAAGGCTGTGGCAAACGCTTCATGGCAGCGGAGCTGGCGTCCAGTCGATGAACGGGGGAAGCTGGTGCCTATGGAGTATCAACGAGATATTGCACCCTTGTCGCTGATCCGAATTGAACCGCAGCGGCAGTCAGATTCATACGTTGGTCCAAGTTGGGATGAGTGGTTAGAGAGTGTTGAACAAAAAGATTCATTGGCCAGGGATCGTCTGGGTTGGCGTGAATTGGTTGAAATGAGTTTATCAAAAGATGCAGTAGTGAAACGCAGCGTATCACCACTCGTATTCGAGTTTTTAGCGCCGTTTGCAGATAGCGAAGGGTTGCCGTTAGATATAGCTCGAATCAGCCTGGGACCTCTCGAGGTTGGAGATACTCAGCGCTACGATTTTGATTTGGATTGTGTGCCAGACACCGGGTGCCCCAGGTCCAGCGATTCGTTCGAGAAGACTGGATTGGAAGAACGATTGCGAAGCGATGCAGCAGAGCGTTTCGCTGAGCAACGCTTACTCGACAATGAGTTGAAAATAGAAATCGACGTTCAATCGGAATCTATACTGAAGTATCTGGGAAGAATTCCTGTTACGGAGCTCGCTGGGTTGAGAAGTAGAATACCGGCTTGTGCAGCAATACTCACTTCCTGTTCAAGTGAGAGAATTAACGCTGAGCCAGAATTCCTTGGACGAAGCAGGGTGATGCCAGCTGTATGTAGTAGCACTGAACTAGTTGATTGCTTCGCCGTACATACCTATGCGCAAGCTCAGCCAAGGCCAAGTCTCGATATAGACATACAGCGAGCCCGAAATGTTGGCCTGACTGAACTTAGAAGAATATTTCCCGATGCGCAGTTAGCATCAGAATGTCAGGGGGCGTCTTGTTTAGAAGTTGAAATAGATCGAGGGTCCAAACTGGTCAATGTCGCAGT
>CBDUGV010000089.1:0-14948 GCA_965366815.1 uncultured Bdellovibrionales bacterium
TGGATTACGTTCATTCCAGATTTTTTCGGCAAGCACAACTGAGGCTCGGCTCCACACTTCAAGTGATTTTCCTCCGCCCCTCTCAAGTGCTGCAATGAATTGATCAGCGCTCACATTGTCCAAAGTCCGAAGTAGACGCCCGGCAAAAGTTCGCTCAATAAAATGATTTGAATCGAGAATCTTCACCAACACGTCGAGCAACTCAGCCTTTGCTTCAGGATGCTGAACGAGTTCTCGAGCCGCCGCTTCCGCAGCTTTAAAATCAGCCTGAGACAGCTTATTGTCTTGGTCCTGCTTAGCGGCAATGCGATGAAGCGGCTTGAGCTTCGATTGTACCTGCTCGGCAGATAAAGCGGCTGCTTGCTCCTCTCTTTCTGGAGCGATTACCTGAGTGGGATCTGGGTAAATTTGCGGGTCCATTACAGTTATTAGTTATGGTCAATTTCCCGGACACCGTAGATATTTCAGTATCAATGATTACAAAATGAGATCTATAAGCTGGAGATACGCAAGTAGTCCTATTCTATAGGTTTCTTCCAAACCCCGCTGCTTTACCATATACTTTTACTATGCTATTCTGTGGTCGCCAAAAACTCCTGGAATTACGCATACTTGTGTTGCTATTCCTGTCCCTAGTTCTTTGAAATCCTTCACAATAAGTGAAAAGCTAACCTCGAGTGTCTCTCTCAGGCGATTCCGTTTGACCGAGGCGTTCGAAGTTGAATGCTGCAAATGTTCTCAAACTAAGGAGGTTGCTGATGTGGGTTTTTCTGCAGGCGTTGATCATGATTCTATTGCTGGCTGGTGGGGCGAAACTGGTCGCCATCGCCGACTCACGCAGCTCGTCCCCCGCCGACGAAGTCTTTGTGGCCGCATTCGGCCACACTGATTATGTGTTGATCGAAGACGGCATCGCCGCGGCTCTGTTGGCAATGGTGGGACTGATGTCTCTCTACGCCTGGCACCGTAGACGATCTGGTAGACCGCTGTCGACGAAATGGAAAAGCCGGCGGATGATGTGCCAAGCAATCTTGTGCGGGCTCGTTTGTTTGGTGTTGTCTGTCGAGTTTATTGGCGAGGCCAGTATTTTCTCGTCGGAAATGCATCTGCCGTTCGATATGGTTCGGATCCACGCACGGAAGTTCGCCTACCTCGATACGGGCGGGCTCTGCTTGTGGTGCGCTGTGCTCGGTAGTATCTTCTGGGGGATGCGACCGGAAGAGCAAACCGTCTAAGACTCAGTAAGGACCAGAAAGGAATTTGACCGCGAAAAGCGGGGCGACAGCATCGACTTCGTCGCCCTTGCTATTCTGAAATTACTTTTTTTCACCGCCAAGAGAAGGTGGAGTGCCGCGGGACCTGAACACCTTATACTTCTCGTGAATCATCTGGATTTCGGTCGCCGCTCCTAAGCGCTGCGAAATACCTGCAGGGGTCTTCCAAAACAGACCTGTGAACTCGGGAACATGTTTCATTTTGTGGTTCCAACCGATACGAAGCCAGAAGTCTTGATCTGCCAAAGACTCGTAGCGACAATCGAAAAACCCTAACTCAGTGTGCAGCTGTCGACGCCACATGGGATGTGGCCCGACGCCACAATTCACAAGGAGTTCCTCGTAATCATAATCTCCCCAGGTAAGAAAATGACTATCTTCTGCGGCTTGAACGAAATCCGTGGTCGACTGATGCGGGAGGTCGGTGACATGAGAGTCTCCATACACTAATGCAAGTTCCGCATCAGCATCCAGTTCTCTCATCAAAGTCTCATGTGCGGTGTGATTGAGTCGATCATTCGTACTACAGGTCGTAACATAGTCTCCTCGAGCCAGAGAGATCGCCAAATTCCATGCCGGATATATTCCAATTCTCTGCGGTGCTCTCACATTGACTATATTTGGACGACCTTTGCGAAACTTCTCTACGAAACTCCACTCACTTTCAGGGGAACAGGCATCTACGACGATTATTTCGACAAACTCAGACACACTTTGTCCACAGATATCCGAAAGGCAGGTCTCTATAAACTCTGCCGAATTGTAAGTTGAAACGATAGCCGAAATTTTATACTTCGATTTCCGTCGCCACGAAGCGCCGACCTTGCAGTGTCTGAGATAGCGAGTCCAAAAACGTCGCTCAGATAGTATAAGGTCTTTGGAAACGGCGAATCGATTGGCAGTCTCATCAAGCAGCGAAAGTGTTCGATGCTTTTTCTCCAAAAAAATGTTCGCGTCAACAGGACGTTGCAACAGCATACAAGACTCCCACGACCATACTCTTTCTCGAATCTGAAGCACTCTGTTTTCATACAGAGCTCGAAGCAACTGTAGCTCCAGTTCGGTTTTCAACTAGCATCGGTGGTCAATATATAGCCGATACTTGTCATCCCATGAGGGGTTGGATAGCATAGCTTCGTCAATAAACCATAATCTTGAAATATCAAACTGACATGTGAGCATGGCGCAGACTCTCACAGCTTATTCAGACAAGCCAATTTCTGAACTGATTTCAGTAGCGATCCCCACCTATGAGTAGACGAGGTATCTCTGTGTTGATTTGTACATATAATGGCAGCTCGCGCATTGTCGAGACTTTGCACCATCTCAGTCGACAACAAATTCCCCCCGGCGTTCGCTGGGAGTTGATCGTGGTGGACAACAATTCTTCCGATAACGTCGGACAAATCGTAACTGAAGAGTGGAAAGCCCTCAGACAAGATATCCCACTCAAGGTACTGCATCAGCCAAGGCCCGGCGTCACTTTCGCACGGGCATTGGGAATATCCGCGGCAGAATACGAGTACCTCGTTTTTTGCGACGACGACAATCATCTGGCCGAAAACTACCTTGGTATGGCCTTCCAACTTATGGAGTCCGATCCGACTATTGGTGCCTTGGGGGGCCGAAGCGATGCGACATCTGACGTCGCTTTCCCAGATTGGTTTCCTGACTACAGTTTTGGCTACGCGGTCGGTAGTCAGGCTGAAACGGCCGGCGATGTTAGCGGTCGGGGCTTTGTTTGGGGCGCGGGAATGTGCACCCGACGTTCTGTACTTAATCAATTCTACGAAAGTGGATACACTCCTTTACTCAGCGGTCGTAGCGGCGAGCTACTGCTTGCCGGAGATGACTCAGAAATTTGTAGATGGTTGCTCTTAGAAGGCTACAAACTCTGGTACGATGAGCGACTTGCTTTTAGTCATTTTATCCCAGCCGAACGCTTGACTGAAGCATATCGAGACGCGTTGTTGTTGGGTTTTGAAAAATCACTTCCTGTGCTTGAGGCGTACGACGTATTGATTGCAGATAGGTTGAGCCGACAGAAGTCAAACCAGGATTTTCTCCGTGGCACTCTCCACCTACTTCGGGGAATGTACGCAAGGATTAGAAATACAGGGGACGTGAAACAGCATTTACTGCGAGCACAACTTCGATTCGGCCGCTACCTACCTCTATCCCAACCCTTGTGCTCTATCATGAAAATGGTGGGGCCTCCCTCGACTCGATAAGCTGTTGAGGTCGATCACTGTAGCACCACCCATCTGAATGCCCGCTTGGCAGTATCGTGAATCGTTTAGCCAGGTGTCAGGTAGGTATACTTGCTTTTCCGGAGAGCGATTCAACCAGGCCGCCCACCAAGAAAAGGTTGAGTTTGCACATATACCGCCTAACCCACAACGGCTAAGCGTGTAGAGTGCCATCACTTCGTCGTCCTCTTTTAAGAAGTCGTATCGCTTGAGAAACGGCAAAGCCTCCATGCAGCGGTCTTCATCGTCTGTAGAGACGAGCACACGAGCCCAGGGAAACTTTGAATGAACATCTTCCAAACAATCAAGATAGTAGTCGCTCAAATCGATTTCATGCAGTGCATTTCCAATGTAGTCACCAAGGCGAACATGGAGGAAGATCGTTTGCTCGAGATTGCCGTGTCGCTGCTTGATCTCTCGCAGTTCACTCCGGGTAGGCCCAAAAAGTTTCGCTATCTTCTTTCGAACGGCTAAAAAATACCTCTCGCTCTGAAAGAAACCCTCGAACAATGTGTTTTTATCCCGAAATGAAATCTCTCGGTACGATAGCGCTGCAAATTGCGGTTCTACATATTTTTCAAACGCATACTGCCGCTCACTAAAAAATGGCCGATAGAATCGTTCATAGGTTCGACTACTGTGCGAATTCGAATGGCAATACTCATTGCGAACTACAAACTGTGATTGATGCGAACAACTAAGACCGTAGATAGATGCAATCTGGAACAATCGATTCCCCAGTCCCCCTTGCAATACAACCGAATAAATTGGAGATGATGCGGTGTAATCAAAGACTCTACGTGGCAAGCTCTTGGCGTACCTATGGAAATTCGACCTGGATAGGAGCTTGCTCACAACACCCATTTGCCCTCTCTCTTCT
Source organism: uncultured Bdellovibrionales bacterium (assembly GCA_965366815.1). Taxonomy (GTDB): domain Bacteria; phylum Bdellovibrionota_C; class UBA2361; order SZUA-149; family SZUA-149; genus CBDUGV01. The sequence continues at coordinate 4,404 of CBDUGV010000089.1, forward strand.
CATGGACTGACTTAGTTCATTCTTCATGTATCAACTATGTTCACTGCTATCACTACTCGCCGAATCAAGGCTTCTCCATTGAAGACTCCCAATAATTTTGGCTAAATCTGTTTCCTGTTGTCACAAAATCACTATATTGATCATAATTCGCTCATTTTCCTGACCACCTAGACCCCTACTTTCGCCTGTATATTCCAGTAGTTACCCTTCGGATTGGTCGAAAGTAGCTCCTCACACCTATGGGACACGTTCTTAGGCATTCTTTAAATAACAACTATATGGTCCCGAGAAAAAGAGAGAGTTCTTTGGACCCGCTGTACTTCTGCAGCAATAGTCGTGTGTAGTGTGAAATTTGGCAGTAAACACCCAGACAGAGACGGATTCCCGTCGTACAGATAGTTCGAACCCGGCGAACGATGAACAGACCATCGAGCACGGGCCCTTATCGACCCGTCCTGAGGGAGTTGATCTCTCAACATCGAAAGAATGGTCCGAGTTTCGCGGTGCAGTTGATCGAATTATTTCAGCCTATGAAAAGTCAGAACGGCCTGCTGAAGCTACCGCGGCGGATGACTTGCGCACAAATCTAAAAGCCGCATCCGATTTGCTTTCCTCTTGGACTAGCACAAGTGATTTTTCTGAGGCTCAGCGACACATAGATGAAATCTATACCATTCTTGAGGAGCAGCAACTCGAGACTCCCAGCAGTCTACAAGTAAGTGAGGCCGCGAGTAAAAATGCGAGCTTTCCCCTCGCAGTTGCAGTTTCTGTGGAAAGGCCCTTTGAGGCGAACTTTGAGGTCAAAGGCACACGAAAGTTCAGCTACCCGGGCAGTATCTCCGGAATCTCTACAATAGATCACGACATCACACCGGGTCGGCTGATTGGCCAACAACGTGTCAGTGCATCCGAGTATGAACGGGTCGCCAGAGTAGAGATCGACACTACTGGTAAGAACTATGTCGTGCGCTTCGATCCGGAATTTACTGGTGCGGTACACATTACCGTAGGTGAGGAAGTTCTTACGATTTCCAGTGACGGAGAGAATCTAACTCACCAAGGGGGAAACACCTCGCTCAACGTCGACCAAAAATCACTGCTCGACTCACTTAAGAACGAAGCTGAGATTGCCGAAACCCCGGCTGCCTTTGCACTCCATCACTTCCCGCGAGCATCTGGGTTTGAGCTCTCCGGCCGAATGACCGATGAGCACTTTGTGGTAACGGCGACAAAAGATGGGAAAGCGACACATCCACCATTGTACTTGGCGAAATCACTTGGCCTAACTGACGCTAAAGCCGCCCTCGCATCATACCTGAGTTTCGCTTCAACCAACGGGAAAGGTTTGATACACAACAAAGCTCCCGAAGCAACGCCACTGGCAATTGCCGCAAGCTCTCCGCTTCATGGAGTATTGCTTGAACAGCAAAAATCCTCGACTGGAGTGCGACTTGCATATCTGGGTTCAGAAGACGGAACGAGCACCTACCGCTTCTTTCAAACCACTCGCATAGAGAACGGCATACAGCTGCCTCCACGTTGGATTGGCGACGAGGTCGCAGTAGATGATCGCCTCGGTGTTGCTCAAAGAAATCACTTGCTGCAGAAAGCTATTCAGGATCAAAAACTCGTGGAGCGCGCTGCTCAACCTCCAGTCTATATAGGCAACAACAGTTCTGGACCTCAGTTCATTGACGCCTTGGAGCACAGCAAGGAAGTATACGATTCTCTTACACGGGCTCAGGAGCACGGCTTCACCGTTCGAACGGCAGAAAATGACAGCATCGCCATTCTCTATCGCGGACACGAAGTATTACCCCGACTCGACATTCCTGAGAACGGAGACCTCTCATCCCTGAGCACTCGTCTAAATGAACTCATGGAAGACCCACCGATAGTGCAAGCGCGGCTTGAGGAGATTGCCGCAAGCGCTGGATTCACGCTGACGATTGAAGCCGGTTCGGAGCAGCAGCTGCTCTACCTCAACCGCAATGGCAAACGGGTTGTTCCACCTCTAGTACACGCGAAATCTGCAAAAGCAGCGGAGGTCGAGGAGCAACTTACTCAGTTCGTTGAGGCAAATAGCAAAAGTGATGGACATAGTATCACGAGTGCAGTCGATGGCCTGGCAAGCCGTGATCTTTCGGCAGAGGACGGAAGACTTTACACTATCCTCAGAGATGAACGCAATTCAGGGGATGGTCATGTTGCGCTCGCACTCGTTGGCGTGGACGGAGAGTCAACAAAATATCGTCTCTTCCAAACAGCGCACACAATCGACGAGCGCGACGTTGCAGCGCGCTGGCTGAGTGAAGAAATTGAAATCGCGCATGATGATCTAAGCTCTGGTTTTGAACGGGTGGCAATCTTAGCCGCTGATGCGATAGAGAAAACCAATTTGCCCGGCTTGGTGATACAGCACCGTAGTGCTGGGAGCAAGCCGCTCTTAGTTGACCGTATTACCACCGATCGAGAAACGTATGAGTCTATACAGAAAGCAACTGCGCAAGGACTCAGTGTCGTTCAATTGGATGACACCAAATTTCAGGTGCAGTACGAAGGCTCAGATCTCTCTGAACCCTTCGAAGCGAAGGGAAGCCGAGAACAGCAGATTCGCGAAATTGCCGCGACTCTAGACGTACACAGTGAAAACCTGCCACTACCGATTGGCAGTATCGTCGAAGGAAGTAACACCCTCCCAATCGACAGACAAACCGGACTTCCCCCAGATGCCGATCAAGAGATCTCTCCCTATGAAGTGTATCAGCGAGCGATTGAAAAGGGATACGTTGTAGAACTCGTGTCTGACAAAACCAAGGACGACACACGAAGTATTACCTTTCGCATTTCACTTCGTGATGCAGAGTCCGGCAAGCTGCGTGAAATTGGAAATCGAATAGTAATTGATCGCGGTGATCCGCACTACTTCGCTCGAAGAAACTACGACATCGCAACGGCCTTGGCAGTTCATCTAGAGCATCCACCTATCGAGGCGAGCAGCGAAGTCGAGGGAAAAACAGTACGGCCAATTGATTACATCACAGCTCCAGATCTCTGGTCTGCACTTAACAAAGCAGAGGGAGTAACAATCGCTCATAGCGCCAGCTATAAACACGACAGCGGCTATCAACATGAGTATCAGCTTCGCAGTGGCGACCCAGACGCAGAACCGGTGACACTACGAGTTCTGAGCGGAGTTGACTATCAACAGCGAAGGAATCACTTACTCTTAGAACAATTGCAAGCCACTGAGAATGGAGCAGAGCTAACTACGACAGAGCTACCCTTTGCCGATGCCTCCCAACCTCCAGCAATGCTACACAACGCTCCAGGCGTCGCTGCGCTATTAGACCAAGTCCGAGACGCCGGCATGAATCTCAAGATTGAAGCTGTCACTGCGACCGAGTACCTCCTGCGACTTCACAGTAGCGCTGATGACAAGCCCGTTGGCATGTCGGTGCTTGTTCCAAGAAAGGTACTTGAGTCACCTCAGGAGAATCAACAGGTTCTAATTGAAAGGACTCAGGACCGTCTAAAACAGGTCGATAGTTCAACGCGATCGGTAGCTCAAGCCGAGAGAATAGTTGTTGATTTTGAGGGCACAACGGCAGGGTATCGAAGCATAGTTCGGGGACAATTGGCTATACTTCCAGCCGAGATGCTTCGAGATCTGCAGCGCTATGGAGTTAGTTTTCGCGCGCAGCGCACTCTAATGCAAGAAACAGGTCTCACGGGCCAGCCGCGGGGTTGGCCAAAGGACACGGTTTGGGCTGAGGTTGGTGGTGCCTACCGGCCAACCCAAAAGGAAGTTCTGTTAGCAGAAAAGATCTACGAACCAGAGACGGACAGCTGGAGTATTGCGCATCGCTATCCGCACACGCTACTTCATGAAGCAGGGCATGCGGTCGATCACATGCTTGGCGAGCGGCAACCGAAAGAACTGCGAGAGTACATCGCCCACAACCACTATCGCATCGTATCCAACCCCGTCTACAAACATGGAGTCAGCAGTAGTCCGGAATTTATTGCAGCCTACGAGAAAGACCGTGCTATTATTGAAGCGAGCGATAAGAGCAAATCGTTCAAGTATTTTCTACAGGAAAAGAATGGCGATAGACATGCTGGACGGCAAGAGACCTTTGCTGAGGGCTTCAATGTCATAATGGAAGGTCCTTCGGCAATCAGTTATCAAAAGTTTCAAACGAATTTTCCTACTGTATTGAAAGAAATGAAAAGAATTCTTCAGGCACATGGCTACGCTGTTCCCGGCGAAACGGACGGCGGAACACATATAGCAGCGAACTAGTACTATGGAATATTTTGTAGAATTTCACGACGAGCTTATTCTCATCCGGCGACGTATTGATACTGGAGATGAGATAGCCGACTCGATAAAAGAGGTCCCTCCTGGGGGGAGTTTTTATCACCTGAGTTACGAAGAACTGCGTTCTCAAGGAGAGGGGTCATTCGAACTGGATCCAGCTACTGTTTCGATCCCCCAACCTAACTGGGCAAATAACGATGATTCTGAAGGCGAGGAAGTCTAGTTAACTTCGTAAGGGCTGAGAGTTTCTTACGTCCATACTTTCATGAGCCAAGAAGCCACCGTAATTTACCCTCACCAACTGTTCTCCGAGCATCCTGCCCTTGAGAAAGGCCGCAGGGTTTTTCTCGTTGAAGATCCGCTCTTCTTCACTCAATACCGCTTTCACAGAAGGAAACTCGTATTTCATAGAGCTTCAATGAAATACTACAGTGATTACCTAAGTAAAAAGGGGTACGATGTCACCTATGTCGACTGTGGTCAGCTTGAGAATACTTCGGAGCTGGCTGAAGTTCTAGATACTCACCGTATTTCAAAGCTCTATTTCGCCGAACTCGATGACGATTGGCTGAGCAAAAGGCTGGAGAAGGGTTGCCGGGCCTATTCTATTTCAACTGAAAGCGTCTCGAGTCCCGGATTTATGAGCACTTTAGACTGGTCAGAGGAGTTCTTTGACTCAAAGGAGGACTATTTTCAGACGTCCTATTATATTGCCCAACGCAAGAGATTGGACATCTTGCTTGAAGAGAATGGGAAACCAGTTGGGGGGCAGTGGACGTTTGATAAAGAGAATCGCAAGAAGCTGCCGAAAGACCTGATTCCCCCACCCTACCAAGCTCCTAAACCGAATCGCTTCGATCAGGAGGCGCTGCAGTATGTTATAGATCGTTTTCCTGACAATCCTGGTGATTTAGAGGGAGCCCACTATCCAAGCACCCACCGCGCGGCCATGGATTGGCTAGATTCATTCATCGAGCTACGTCTTTCCTTGTTTGGTGATTATCAAGATGCAATTTCTCAAAACGAGTCTTTTCTATTCCATTCGCTTCTTTCAGCACCACTGAACGCAGGATTAATTACTCCGAATCAAATTATCTCTCGAGTTCTATCAATCCATGAGCAGAACCCTATTCCCTTAAACTCACTTGAGGCGTTCATTCGGCAGATAATTGGTTGGAGAGAATTCTTTCGAGCAGTCTATCAACGTGAGTCCGTAAGGCAGAGGACAACGAATTATTTTGGTTTTACTAGAAAACTACCTGAATCGTTTTGGACCGCTGAGACCGGAATTGAACCTGTTGATACTGTAATCGCCCGTGTGCTGAAGAACGCCTATGGACATCACATCGAACGGCTAATGGTCCTTGGAAACTTCATGCTGCTTTGCGAGATAGATCCTGACGACGTCTACCGTTGGTTTATGGAGCTTTTTATCGATGCGTATGATTGGGTAATGGTGCCCAACGTCTACGGAATGAGCCAATACGCCGACGGCGGCCTTATCACCACGAAACCGTACATTAGTTCTTCAAACTACATCCGAAAAATGAGTAATTTTAAAAAAGGGGAATGGTGCGCCATTTGGGATGCCCTTTATTGGAGCTTCATCGACCAGCATCAAGAAAGATTCGCAGACAATCCCCGCATGACTCTCATGCTAAAACAATTGGCGAGACTCGATTCGAAAAAAATGCGAACTCACAGAGCTATCGCTCATGAGTTTCAATCAAGCCTTGATTAACGCGAATTGCCAGAGTCGTGCCGACCTAGCTCTAGAGCTAACCTCAACAGCGGTTTTTATGGCCTGTTGATATTATCTTGTAAGGTGCAATCTCTTTGCTCGTCGGGACGAGAAGGGACAACAAACTAGAAAATAAGCAATACAGATATGAAGCAAGATGAACAAGCAGTGGTGGTGTTCGGGGCAACCAGTGGCATAGGCGAAGCTCTGGCGCGCCGCCTTTGCAAAGAAGGACACCAAGTGTTTATAACCGGGCGAAATGAAGCTGCAGCAAAGGCACTTTCAGCGGAATTACACATGCCGTATCAGATAGTTGAAGCAACATCGTTTGAAGATGTTGAGGCAGCACTGAGTGCAGCAAACCACCACTTCGGTCGCATAACCGGAGTTGTCAATTGCTGTGGCTCTCTTTTTCTAAAGCCAGCCCATCGCACAAGTTTCGAAGAATGGTCCGATACTATCGCCAATAACCACACCACTTCTTTTGCGGTAGTACGTGCCGGAGGCCTGCACCTCAGCGATGCAAATATGGTCCTCGTTTCAACTGCGGCAACTCGTATTGGATTACCGAATCATGAAGCCATCGCTGCTGCAAAAGGCGGAATAGAGGCGTTAACCCGCACAGCGGCTGCTACATATTCGAAAAAGAAAATTCGCATTAACTGCGTCGCTCCCGGCCTGACGAGGACTCCGCTGACCAAACAACTGACGGAGAACCCACAATCACTAAAGGCTTCGCTTTCCATGCACGCTTTGGGAGAGATTGGGGAACCCGAGGACGTTGCCTCAGCTATTCACTGGTTTCTACATCCCGCGCAAACTTGGGTTACGGGTCAAGTGCTTGGGGTTGACGGAGGTCTTGGTAGCCTGCGAGTTCCTTGGTAATACGTTTTTGATCATGCCAACCGCATATGCAATCGTCCTTACGTTGAATCTTGTTTGTACAACGTTCATGCTGGGTTTGATTTGGTTTGTTCAGATAGTGCACTATCCCTTGCTTGCGCACGTCGGACGCAGCAACTTTACTGATTATGAAACTCTTCATTGTCGGCGCACAGGCTGGGTAGTATTACTACCCATGATAATTGAACTGGTAACTGCGCTGTTCCTTCCTATTCTTGCTCCGTCCGAAAGTATTCAGTTCCTACTGGTGCTCGCTGCTGGTCTGGTGCTGGTAGTCTGGTGCACAACTGCCTTTCAACAAAAGCCAGCGCATCGAACGTTGCTTCAAGGATATGATGAAACCGCGCTTGCCAACCTGGTCCGATCAAATTGGATCCGAACTGTTACCTGGACCGCTCGTGCAGCGATACTCGTAGTGGTCCTGTTACTCGGAAGCGTACAGGAAATAAAAGTTGTTAGTTAAATTTCTAAATAGGAGAAACGAATGAAGACTCTTTATTATCTTTCCGTCCTGGCAGCAGTTTGTATCCTCTCAGGTTGTTCTCTGTTTGGCTTGTCGAACGTTGATGAACCCGCCTACACCACGGTTCGCTCTGAAGGCACCATTGAGCTACGCGAGTACGGTGAGCTGGTTGTTGCAGAAACCACAGTCAAAGCCGACTATGATTCAGCCAGTGACCGTGCGTTTCGCCGACTCTTTCAATATATTTCCGGGAAGAATATCCCCAATCAAAAGATTGCAATGACCGCTCCCGTCCTGATGAACAATAAAGAGAATCAGCTCGAAGAGCTATCACCACCACTGTTTCGTGAAAAGACTGAATCAGGCTGGAAAATGGGTTTTGTCCTACCGGAGCAGTTTACCTTCGAGAATGCGCCTCAACCAGAGAATGAATTGGTAACGTTGCGGGAAGTGCCCGCCAAAAAAGTAGCTGCTATACGATTTACCGGCCGATGGAATGTAGAGGCGTTCAATCAGAACTCTGAGGCCTTACTCTCCTGGCTTCGTAACAACAACTTCAAAGTGCTCTCCGCACCGCGCGCGGCAGCTTTCAACCCTCCGTGGACACTACCGTTCTTACGGCGCAATGAAGTACACATTGATGTTCAGTAACAGTTTCCAAAAGGAACTTCGCAGCAGCGGTTTTGATTCCGAATATCAAAACCGCTGCCGCTAGGAATTGTGCTAGACCGCTGATGGCGTCAGCTGGCTGAGCGCGGCTTCAACAGCATGAGCGAGAGACCCTTCTTCTTGTAGGGTCTCGAGAAACACTTCTGCCGCCTTGCGCCCCGCCGTTTGACTCTTCTTGCTCACCTCAAAGGTGGCTCGAAGCTCTTCTTCCGAATCTGGCGCTCGAAATATCCCACAGCGTTGCTCGATTTCGAAATCGAATTGAACACTGGGGTTCGTCGCCAATGCTGCTTTTCCATCTTCGCTCGGACCGATCTCGGCAAAAAACATCAAACTAATGACGTCGCCAATGTTGGCCACAAGCCACCAACAGTCACTCCGGCCAAATTGCCGAGGACTGGTCCTATTGCCAAGCTGCACGTTTAAGGGCACAACCAGGTTGAACCAAGTCTCAAGAGCACTACGTTTGTAGGTCTTTGGTGACGAGCTGCCGAGCGATCTCCTGCGAGACTGTCGTCCATGACGCGTCTGATGAATTGCCCGATCGGGGCGCCCATCGCTACGGCTGGAACCATTCGATGAGTGCTTATGTTTTTTATTGCTCATGGAGAATCTCCTAAGCCAAGTTGCGAAAGGTTTGAAGTGAACTCGAAGTCGCAAGAAAAGAGGAAAGAAGAAAGGGAAACAGAAAGCAAATAAAGCACAGAGGCGATTCTACGAGGAACCTCCCAGGTAAACCTTACCCGCTGCTGCGCACTGGGCATCCAAACCCCCAAAACGCAACAGAGTTACTCTACTCACACACAGCCGAAGAAATGAACTGCCAATCGCATTATCGCTCTAGCATACGCATTGTACTGCACTTACTCCAGTCCAATCTCTATGAAACCTGGTACAGAAGCAACATACTTGCATTGACTTATATACTTTTTTTCGCCAATCTCTTTGGACAAAGCGCGAGAAGTCGTCCCAATTTAAAGAAAACACTACCCTGAGTGAACGCGTGCTGAGATACTGCACCCTGAGAATGGGAATATCATTTTGAGCAATGCCACGCCGCTCGTATCGATCATAATTGACACGTATAACAATGGCCCCTTCATTGAAGAATCGATAGCGAGTGCCTTAGACCAAGATTTTCCAACTACAGATTTCGAAGTACTCGTAATTGACGATGGCTCAACCGACGAGACTGAATCTATCATTGCCACATTTGGCGATCGAATCCGCTACATTAGAAAGGAAAACGGCGGACAGTCATCTGCTTTCAATGTCGGCTTTGAAGCTGCAAAAGGGAAGTACCTTACGCTACTGGACGGTGACGACACCTGCACCCCAAACCGAGCAAGAATCATATCAGAGGAATTTGCGAGCCATCCCGAAGTCGGAATGATTCTTAGCTCAATGCATCGACTCGGAGATGAGATTGACCTGCAAGAGACTCGACCCGAGTTGCACAATGTCAAGCTGTCTCATGAAACGCTTCAGCAAATCCATAAATGTAGTTTTGGAATCGGTCGCACTTCACTCCGGCGCTCCGTCCTACATCATGTGATGCCACTCCCAGAGAAGAGTCCAATTGGTGCTGACATATATCTTCTTTCGCTCCTTTGGTTTACCAACATCTCGTCGCTACCCCATCACATGACGATCTACCGACTTCACGACGGCAACCGCTATGCCACTCCCTCAGCGGATGCGGCGAAGGCGAAAGCGCAATATACCGATAATGAGATTTCTGCTATTCGCAAGCGAATTGAACAAGTGCCAGGGTACGACAAAAGGTTGCTCGATGAGTTTCTCTTACCGTTCGAGCATATGCGAGATACGTTTCGCTATCAATATGCACTCCACACGGAGAAGGCAACTCGCAGTGATCTCGCGAAATTATTGCTACAGCAAGTCAAGGCTTCGCGGCGAGACTGGAGCTTCTCTTATAGATTATACAAATATCTAAGAATCCCCTTCTTACTTCTACCGCCGCCACACCTGAGCGAACAACTCCGAGAGTCCTGGCTCAATTTCAGCAAGCCGTATTCTTAAGTCCACAGCTCAAATTAACCAGCGTGTCGAAATGCAAGAGTTTGCTCACTTGCTCCTTCCAGATCAAAAAGTCAGCGGTCTACCCAAACCGGCCAGAGGTGGGCTATTGCCACACCTCTGTACAACAACTGACTTCTACTGCAAGGGGTCGAATTCCTCCATTTGCGTTTTCATCAAGTCTCGAAACCCTCGAATCCGCTCAATTCGCTCCGAACAACTAGACAGAGCTTGTTGAATTGCTTGAGTCTGGTTCAGTTCTTGCGGAAGTGCCCAGGCTTGCACTTGCACAAAGGCCTGCTGCAACCCGCCTTGGAAATGGTCATTCGGCGACCATTGCCGCAAGCATCTTTCACCGAGCAGTCGAGCAAGGATGGCAAATCGCGATTCGTCCCGGTTGCTCAC
>CBDUGV010000090.1:0-14816 GCA_965366815.1 uncultured Bdellovibrionales bacterium
GTCCTCGCAGCTCAGTTCAACAGTAGTTGCATTGGCGACCTCTGTATCGCTGTTCGATTGCAGTTCCAGTTGAAGGTTCTTTGTGTCGAAGCGTAGGGAAAGATCTTCGTTCGTGAGGTCAGCTTCTTCATTGAAGAATAGTTCGAATCGATGAAGTGCAACCCGACTATTGTTGGGCAGTTGATTTGGGTTGACCTCTGTACGGGAGAGCCGAGTAATAGCCTTGTTGATCCAATCGATTCTATCGATAATACCGCGGCCACCTTGTGTGCGATCTTCCAAATCAAGAAGCAGAACGAGAAGGATGGCTGCTCGTACTTCTGTGAGTTGAGCCGAAAAGGAAATGGGGCCATCGAGCCGCAAGAGATAGGGCTTGCGGCCATCATTGTTTTTTCGCATATAAGCCCGGAGTATCGACTTTTTCGGCAGGGGGAGACCGGTCGAGGAGATGCCATTCGTCCGCAGTCGTTCGGCCCGCAGTTGCTCATCAAGGAGAGCTACATGAGTGCTTAGTTTATTGATCTCTGAGCGCATGCCGCGAATCTCTTCGACTAAGAGCTGATCGATTGGCTGTTCAGCCTGAACCGGCGGATCCTGTTGCAGTTTACGGACAGTAGAGTCGCTCATAGGTGTAGCTCTAAACCGCAGCAATTCGAAACTGCGGTATCCTGTGTAGAGATGTATTGCCTGGCCGCGGCATTCTATCACTCTACACGCTAAAAGCTATAAGCAGCGGCGGTTGCCGCCGTCAGAGAGGGAGAAAATCCCGGTAATTCTCAATAGTTACTGAGGCTAAAATACTGTCGTAGGTAAGTATACAATAGCCCCCAGCCGGTCTACGGCAGCTTGCTTTGCTCAACTTTCGGCAAGCTCGCGAGATAGGCCTTCATCCCTTTGAGCTCCTTCTCGAAATCGAAGAAACTGTACGGTGCGTTCCTCGCACTTTCAGTTCGGCTTTTCGCATTGTTAACCCAGAAACGCAGATAACTTGGGTCATAGATGACATTTTGAAAGTTCGATTTCATCACCATCTTGGGAATCAGCTCTTCCATGAAGAGTTCTGGTGTGAGCTTTCCGTGATACGTAGAGAGTAAATCACTCATGACTTCTTCGTAGTGTCCACCGTACACCGTGCTGTTGACGGCAGGGAAGTGCTCATCTTTATCTCGTAGGTCGACACCAGGCTTGAAGGTCAGAAAACGATCCCGGTCTCGGACATAGAGCTCCGCTTCTCCAGATTTGCCATCCGTCATCAGGAAGCCAAAGGATGCAGTTCCGGGGTGACCACTTATCACCTCTCGTACTTGGGCAAGATTTGATGCTTGAGTCATCACATCCCGTAATACAAATGGCATCGGCGTGCCGTACAGAGTTTCATTTGGGGGATCACCGTAGCCCATCTCGCCCAAGGTAATTCCCTGGTCATTCATTCCAGAAACTGCTCCAAGAAATCCGACCCAACCAATATTTGCATAGGCGTTTCCTTTATCTGGAAGGCCGACGGTAATAAGGGGGTATTCGTGGAGCTTGGAAATTCTATGGAGCCCCCAATCGAGAATACGAACTGCGTAGAGTCTATTATCTTCAGTGGCTTTGGAAGAGACTCCAATATTACTGCAAGAGGTGCCCAGTTCCCCTGCCATCATTTTCTTCAAAACTGTTTTAATTTTCTTCTTGCCACCCCATTCACCAATTGAGGGAAGAATGTGCATATGGTGAATTACATGCAAGGGCATTCGAGCGCCATGGGCAAGACCATGCATCTCTTCAAGATACTCCTGTGGAATGTAGGGGCGCATTCGCTCATAGACTTCTGCGAATAGTTCTTCGAAATGAAATTTGCTCAAAGCCTTCTTGTAAATATAGCCCAGGTTGTCATTCACTTCTTCTCGCAACAATACTCCGTGCTGATATCCGCGTTCATACGGCGTGCCAGAGACAAATAGAACGCGTATTCGGTTATCGGAGGTTGTTGAAAGGCGCGCGCGAGAGAGAATCTCTTTTTCCTGTTCGAGTGAGGTTATATAGGGGCTACGAATGAGGGGGTGCCAGGGATCTATGCGTAGCAGGCCGCAGCTACTGAGCGCCGGCAGTGCAATCGCCGGGCTTAACTTAAGGAAATCACGACGTTTCATACTGCTCAGCTCCTTACTCAGGTGGGGGTGTGTTGTTAATTCGGTGTAACTATATAGACGCTCGCCGACTCGTATTGGTTTAACTTTTTTGCAGTAAGAGTTAGGTCGGCTGAATAGTTACTTTGTTCAAGGATTGAGCGCAGTGATGTGTGTAAAAGTTGTCCTGATTTAGAGAAGCTGTGTTCTAGATTTAAGACGAGAAACAACCGTGTGGGATTGCCGATCTCGGCATCAAAATGCTGAAGCGGCACTCCCAACCTGCTTGCGTAGTACATCAGAGGATAGTCAGCCGGAGCAACAGTGAGAACGGCATCATTTGCCCTGAGCTGTGGTTGTAGTTCCCGAACGATCGCTTCTGCCTCATGCAGAGTAGTTTGCTCACCGTGAAATGTTGCGACTCGTTCGCTGATAACCCAATATCCAATAAGTATCGTCATGGCGCAGCTCAATAGGCTGGTCGTTGCTGATCGCATGCGTTCTGGAACGACTAAATGGAGAGTAGCGCTACATCCGAGTGCGCTCACCGAGATATAGAAGGGTACGAACAGCAGCCAGATGCGCCGATAGGGAAGCACTCTTTGGAGCAAGAGAAGAACAGCCGACGTGGCAAGTGCGATAACTGCAACCGGCAGAACCTGTCCTGTTGATCGGCGATGGACGATCAGACCGACGACGAAAAATAGCAGAATAGCAAACTGTACAACGAGAGGGAGATCTCGATTCCAAAGCTGCCAAGACCAGAGCAGCACACTGCCAATCTTCGCCTGGAAGTCTCCGAAGGAAAGTGGGGTGACGTGAACATTGCCGAGAAGTGCCTTAAATCCACTGACCATTAGCGGTGGGAGATACAGCAGTAGAGTGAGCAGGAAGGAAGCAAATGTGCCCAGTGCAATTTCGGTAATTCGGCGGGAAAGCGTTTCCCTTGAGGAACCCATCTCAAGAAAGAGCCAAAGCGTTATCGGAATAAAAGCATAGAGGAAAACTGGAACCGTGTAGAACCCCAGAGCTGTTGTGCTCACAAAGCAAGCCCAAAGCAAAAGGTTCGCTCGCTTTGCGAGACCTGCAGCGAGCCATGCCAGGGCTACCGCACAGCAGATGAGAATCGTATAGCCACGTGCAAGGGTAGAGTATTCAATCAATGCTGAGGCCGCACTGAGAAACGCAGCACAGAGCAAGGCTGCATGTTTATTATACGTTGTGCGAGTATATCCATAGCTCAGTATGATGAGAAGCATCCCGGCAGTGAAGGCTGGCAAGCGCAGAACCCATTCGGCATCGCCAAATAGCCTTGTTGCGATATGCACGAAAAGGGTGTGCAGCAGATGATTGTTCGGCTCGCTGTAGTTACTCAGGCCAATAAATAATGGTTTCGATGCATAACTCAGATAGGTAAATGCTTCGTCGTAGAAAATTGGTCGACTGAGATACGGGAAGCGAAGAGCTGCTGCAAGAATCAGTAAGAGTCCAAGTGCTATGCTATGAATTCTTTCGTCGGAGCGAAGCGCATTGGTGTAGGCGGTTTGATACGAACTGAGAATTCTACGGCTGTCGGCGACAAACGCGTCTTGTAGTGCCGCAAGTTGGGGACGTAAACTCCAAGCCAGGAAAGAGAGCAAGAGGCATACAAGCGCAAGTACTCGTAGTTTGACTCGCAGCGATTGATGAAGTTCTGGAGTTACAAACTCGGCATGTCCGTCAGCGGCAAACAAATTTGCTTGCTGAAGCAGATATTCGAACGAAAGACAGGACGTTACTAGGCTCAAGAGTGCAACAGATAGCAGGGCGAGGATAAGTATCGTGGTTCCTGGCGATCGATAGCTAGTCAAGAGATTTCAAACGGTTGAGGAGTGATCGAATGCAGTCGAGCGTCGCATCACTGAAATGATGTTCGGCTCCTTCTACATCGATTTCAGCAGTCTCTGGGGGAACTCCAATCTGTACGAGAAAATCTACTAACAATCGATGCCGCTCTTTGGCGTGGTGGGCCAGCTTCTTGCCCTTCGGGGTAAGTTCAACCGGCTTGTGCGGGCTCGTCTCTAGATACCCCTCGTTTTGAAGTCGACGAATAGTTCTTAGAGCAGTGACATGTGAAATGCCGAGGTGTTCGGCGATTCTACCGGTCCGAGCTTCCCCGTGTTGTTCAATGAGATCGGCTACGAGCTCTGTGTAATCCTCTGCCGCTTCACTGCTATGGTGCTTGCGTGTCGCATGAAACGGAGTCGAACGCTTCTTTTTCTTGTTAGGGGCCATATAAACCGAGATATTTCGTCTTCAAATCTACCGGGTTTTCACCTTGGTCATTTCTTTCTAGCTCATTCTCCAGATGGGTGACAAACGAGAAGCGTTTTTGGCTTGAGCGCCCTATCGGAAAGCAATTTTTCCAAGAAAGCCGGTTACAGTTGAAGAAATTTGTCGTAGACGGGCCTCAAGTCGTCGAATGCGCTACTTTTGACCAATCAATGGAGGCCTACGCCTACTTTGAAATGAACCTCTACCAGATATGATATTGCAAGCGAGAGCCATTCCAATTTTACTATTACTCTGCCAATTGGTGGGGCTCTTTGCTCTCGCTGCGCTCCTCCTCCTCCTCTCGTGATTTTTCACTGAGGGGCGTTTTCACTATTCGATTCCAATTTTTAATCAATAGGTAACGGGCCCCTCGGGGGTGGTGTTGTTGCAGTTCTGGTGGATTCTTTGAAACGACGATTTAGGGAATTCAAATCCGCCTGCCTGATTCGAAGCTGTATGCTTCGAATCAGGTAAGGCGCGCTACTAGTGTTTTGAGGCAGCCTGCCTCACCTGTTTTCTGCTGTTCTGCAGAATCGCCGTTCCTTTCGAAAGGACTTCGGCGCTATCCAACTTTTCCGATTTCTCGAAAGGACTGACAATCATGAGTGCGACACTGTGGAACCATACAATGGAGGGGGCCTACCCTCCAGAACAGCTGGCTGAAATCCCGGGAGTTTGGCGCTATGGGGCACGAGCACTCTGCTGCACGAACCCCAAGGACACCATTCAGCTCCATGCTGATCTGCAAGAGGAGTTTTCTTGGATCAGCGAGCACTACCGTCGAATTGGTCTTCCCCATTCGACGAATGTGCTGTGGAACGCCGATCTTCAGGCGATTAGAACGTTTCCCAATCATGCTTGGGAGGTTTTCCTGTTCTCAAACCTGCATGAGGCAACCAAGAGTGATGCAACCTGGTTTGAAACGACGCGAGCGATGAACGAGAAGAATGAGTTTATTGCCTTGTGTCAGCGACACGGGTGGGCTGTTCCGAGAACGTACTGCTTCGATAATGCAGTCTGTGCTGCCCGACAGCTGGACCGTCTGAACCTACAGTATCCATTGTATCGAAAGACTTCCTGCTCCGCCGCGGGGGAGGGGGTAGTGCAATGCTGTAGTCGAGCGACTTTGGATGCTGATTTAGAGTCAATGCCACCGGGGATCGCCTTGCAACTGCAGGAATCGACCGCCGCTGACAGCAGATTCATCAATGTGCAGTATCGAGTAGTTGATGGACAGGTCGAGCGGGTTGCCATTACCGATCAGGTGTTGGACGGATTTGCTCATGCTGGCAATCGCTATCCGGCGGTTTCGGAGGAAGGGATTTGGGAGCTCTGCGATCCTGCGGCTCAAGAGATCGCCAAGATGGGCATGAAGTCCTATTTCGCATTTGATGTTGCTGCAGGGTCAGGCCAGCAAGCTGTGCTCATCGAGTGTAACCCACGATGGAATGCCTGTACCTATTATTGGAAGGTGGCTCAGCGGTTTGGCATCTCCAATTGGGAATGCCGAAATCTCTCAGTTCCTTTTGATTCGTTGAACCGGGTGAATCTCGAAGCAATCGAGTTTGATCCCCTCCGCAAAAAGGGTGTGGTCGTCGTGAGTTGGGGAACTATCCTCGATCGAAAGATCGGTGTGCTCTTGGCTGGGGAGACGCGTGAGGAGGTTGAGCAATTCGATGACTTGTTTCGTGCCCAAAATGGAGGCTAGACTCTTGAACTGTTGGTTCACATGATGATCGACGGCGTGGCTGCAATCGCCTTGCCGGAAGCAGAGGTTTCATTTAACCATGCGCAAGGGGGAGTGACGCGAGTCCCCCCTGAGCGCCTGGGTTTTTTTAGCGCGCCTTCCTGAGAGAAGTATTGTTCGTTATTGGGGGATGATCTGTTGGGTAACGAAGTGATTTCAAATTACATTCAATCTGGGCTCGATGCAGCGTTGTTGAGAGTCGAGGAGTATATGAATTGCAATAGCCATAGCTCAAATCTTGCCGGAATAGCTCAAGTGCAAGATATGTATACGGCAGACCTTGAGGGTGCGGGATTTATTGTTACTCGACATGAGGGAGGTTCATATGGTGATCACCTGATTGCTGAAAACCAGGTGACGGGAAAGCCGATTTTGCTTGTTGCCCATGCCGATACCGCTCAACCAGATAATCCACTATTTCAGACAGCTCAACGCCTAGGAGATACAGTACGAGGACCTGGTGGCTACGATATGAAAGCGGGGGTGGGAGTGGCGCTTCTCGCGCTAGCCGCACTCCGAGAAGTAGGGGTGTTTGAGAAAATCCCTCTGCGATTCTTGATAATCGGCGATGAAGAAATCGGCATGCCAGGCTCATACGCTCTTCATGCAGAAGCTGCAAGGAATTGTCGCTTCGCCTTGGTGCTTGAATCTGGAAGACCATCGAATACGATCGTCTTAACTCGCAAAGGTATCGCTTTGTGTGAAGCAACGGCGTATGGAAAAAAAGCCCATTCGGGAAATGCGTTTTGGAATGGTGCGAACGCAGTAGTGCAGTTGGCGAGAACGGTAGTTGCACTATCTGAATTGTCCAGTCGAGATCGCGATGTCTCAATCAATGTCGGCACCATTGAAGGCGGAAGTTCTGCAACGGTAGTTCCAGATATAGCGAAAGCCAAATTCGATATCCGCACCGCCGTCATGAGCGATTTAGAGGCTACATTCGCTGCGGCTCAAGAGATTGCTGCGCGAGATTGTCTGCCTGGGACTTCTGTTTCGATAGAGCAGCGCCTGTTAGTCCCTCCGATGGAGCTACAACCGGGAATGGAAGATCTTGCCCATTCTTACATTGCCGTCTTGCATGAGATGGGACAGGAGGGGTCTACCAACAGAGATATAGTGGGGGGCGCGAGCTCGGCTTCCCTCTTAACTGCGGCAGAACTGCCCACTCTGGACGCCTTAGGGCCGGCCGGTGGGGGGGCTCACACCGACGAGGAGTGGTTCTCGATAGATTCGTTCAGAATAAAGGCCGAGGCTCTGGCGCGATTTCTGGCCCGCCAGTAGTATTTCGAGCGACTTGACTCCAAACGAGCAATTGAGCTAAGTTAAATGTAGCACGTGCTACATCTCATCTATTTTTCGAAGGACAGCGTGATGAAAATTCTGCGGACCCTCTTTGCATTGGCAGCTGCTGCAAGCCTGAGCAGCCTGAGCAGCCTGACTGCTTGTACATCTTCTGAGACGCCAAATGGTGTCGAAGCCGCAGCGTCGAAGATTGCTATCGTTGCGACAACTGGGATGATTACTGACATGGCAGCCGCGGTAGCTGGGGACCGCGCAGAGGTCCAGGGGCTTTTAGGGGCGGGGATTGATCCACATCTCTATAAACCCACGCGGTCAGATATCGCGATACTTAATTCCGCTGATGTGGTGTTTTACAATGGGCTCTTGCTGGAAGGTAAGATGACCGACGCCTTGATCCGAGTGGCTACTGCGGGGAAGAAAGTATATCCAGTAACTGAACTCTTGGACAAATCTTCACTACTAGAGCCGGAGGCTTTTGCTGGGCACTACGATCCCCATGTTTGGATGGATCCGAAGACCTGGAGTGAGGCAGTTCCGGTCGTGCGCGATTCCTTAAGTAGGTTTGAGCCGCAAGGAGCGAACGCCTATCATGCTTCGGCGGCGGAGTATCAAGCGACCTTACTCAAACTAGACGCCTATGCTGAGCGTGTATTGAGCACGGTGCCTCAGGCATCGCGGGTGTTGGTAACAGCTCATGATGCATTCAACTATTTCGGTCGTCGCTATGGGTATGAAGTCGTTGGCATTCAAGGCATTAGTACTGAATCTGAGGCGGGTGTAAAAGATTTAGAGCGAATTGTCGACATTTTGGTTGATAGAAATATTCGTGCTGTTTTTGTCGAAACGACTGTCTCCGATCGCAACGTGACGGCTTTGTTGGAGGGAGCGAATGCACGTGGGCATGAGGTGCGGATTGGAGGTAAACTTTTCTCGGATGCCATGGGTCCGCCAAACACCTATGAAGGGACCTACGTGGGCATGATAGACCACAATGTGACGACAATTGCTCGGGCACTCGGCGGGTCTGCACCGGTAGGAGGAATGCAGAACCGCTTAACGGCAAGAGCGGCGGGAGAGAACGATCTGTCCAAAGCACTGCCTGGAGCGGCACCCGCATCGAGCGAGAGTGAGGGTGCTCAATAAAATGAAAATTTCTCGCCACGTTCAAACTGGTGAATCGCTCGAGCAGTTTCCCGAGCATAGCCCCGACAGCCCGCTGTCCGTACACGCTATGACGGTGGCCTATCGACAAAAACCTGTACTCTGGGACATTGACTACGATGCACCGAGTGCCGCCTTGATTGGCGTAGTTGGACCAAATGGAGCTGGGAAAACCACCTTTATCAAAGCTTGTCTGGGACTGTTGGGCCGCGCTTCTGGATCCGTCGAATTTTGGGGTGCTCCCTATGAGGAAAAGCGAGCACTGGTAGGCTATGTGCCTCAGCGTGAATCCGTTGACTGGGATTTCCCGATTTCGGCGCTCGAAGTAGTCACTATGGGGCGCTATGGAAAGATTGGCTGGTGTCGACCTGTCTCGCGAGCCCACAAGCAGGCTTCGCTTGAATGTCTGCGGCTCGTCGGGATGGCTGACTACGCACAACGGCAAATCAATCAGCTCTCAGGCGGTCAGCAACAGCGAGTATTTCTAGCTCGCGCTTTGGCACAAGAAGCTGAATTGTATTTCATGGACGAGCCTTTTGCGGGAGTTGATGCAGCTACCGAGCGAGCGATCGTAGAGATACTTCGTACGCTTCGTGCCGCAGGAAAAACGGTTATATCCGTCCACCACGATTTGGTAACCGTACCAGAGTATTACGACCACGTCTTAATGCTTAACACGAGAGTAATTGCATCGGGCCCGACGAGCGAAGTGTTCACCCAAGACAATCTAAAGAAGACCTATGGCGGTCGCTTGACCTTGCTCGATGAAGTCTCGCAAGCAATAGCGCGAGCCTCGAGTGGGGAGCGGCAGGTATGACTTCCGGCGAGACCCTTGCAGATGTCTCAGTTGCCTGGCCAGCTTGGAGCGAAGTGCTCCGTGTATTGACCTTTCGAGCGGGTTACAATTCTGCCGTGGTGCTCGCTGGAGCTACGCTACTCGGTCTCGCCGCTGGAGTGATCGGCACGTTCTCCGTGCTACGAAAACGGGCACTCGTTAGTGACGCATTGGCGCACAGTGCTTTGCCGGGCATCGCATTGGCTTTTTTATGGGGTGTGTACTGGCAGAGTGACGCACGGCGAGTGCCTCTCTTGTTGCTTGGTGCCGCAATCAGCGGAGTACTCGGGATTCTTTGTATTCAGATAATTACCCGGACGACTCGATTGCGGGAGGATACTGCAATCGGTGCTGTCCTTAGTGTTTTCTTCGGAGTAGGCGTAGTGCTGCTCAGCTTTATTCAGTCTCTTGGGACGGGACAAGAAGGGGGTCTGCATCATTTGATTTACGGTCAGACCGCAGCGCTACGTCTCGCGGATGCGCATCTTACAATGATAGTTGCTTCACTCATTGTGATTATTGCCGCGCTCTGCATCAAAGAATTTCGGTTGATCTGTTTCGATGCTGAGTTTGCCGGTGCCCAGGGTTGGTCGGTCAGCAAGATTGATTTGCTGATGATGGGATCAATTGTGTTAGTTACCGTCGTAGGCCTGCAAACAGTTGGCATGCTGCTGATTGTGGCATTATTGATCATCCCGGCTGCCACTGCACGATTCTGGACCGACCGACTCAATCGCATGACTATTCTCGCCGCGCTTTTCGGAGCAGCGAGTGGTTATTTTGGCGCGGCAGCTTCATCGCTCTTGCCTCGTTTACCAGCCGGGGCGGTCATCGTGTTGGTATCAGGAGCACTGTTTAGTTTAAGCTTTCTTTTTGCACCAAACCGCGGACTCGTTGCGAGCTGGTTGCGACGCGTTGGACTGACGCTTCGCATTGCCGATGATCACTTTCTCAGAGACGCCTATGAGCTACTAGAGCGAGGCGAGAAACTTGAGGAACCGCATCTTCTCATTGCCATTGAGGATCTACAGGTGGTTCATACCTGGAGTCCGCTCGAGCGTTGGTTCTATCTTGGACGAATTCATCGAAAAGGACTCATTCGCAAAGGACAAGGTGGTCGAGCTTTCTCGCTGACGGAAAAAGGCTTTGCCACTGCGCAACGGCTCATACGAAATCATCGCTTGTGGGAGGAATACGTATTGAGTCAAGGGCATGTGGCAACCTCACATGTGGATTATTCTGCTGACTTGGTTGAGCATGTGCTGTCTCGCGAACTGGTGAACGAGCTTGAGCAAGCGCTCTCGAAACGAGGAACCTTGCCTATGCTGCCGAGTGTGCATCCGCTGTGAGATAGAGCTTATGTTTGCGACAAGTTGGTATGAATTTCTATCTCTCGATGTGCCAGCGCTCGGCACTGCAATCTGTGCATCGGTTTCATGCGCAGTGCTCGGCAACTATCTCGTGTTGCGTCGCCTGAGTTTGATGGGTGATGCGATTTCTCATGCCGTGCTGCCAGGTATCGTCATCGCATTTCTCATCAGTGGTAGTCGTGGAACGATACCAGTTGTGTTGGGAGCAATAGTTGCTGGTGTGTTGACGGCAGTATTGGTTGAACTTGTTGGCAAGCTCGGGCGTGTGCAGAGTGGTGCAGCAATGGGCGTGGTATTTTCTGTCCTGTTTGCGCTTGGCGTGGTGCTGATTGAGCAAGCCGCCGCTCGCCAGGTGGATCTCGATGCCGATTGCTTGCTGCATGGTCAGCTCGAGAGCGTGTTCTGGCACCCACCGAAGGAACTCGGAGATTGGTTCAGCTGGTCGGTCGTGCAGGCCTTGCCCGGTGAGTTGGTGGGCAGTGCGGTTATATTGCTGATGGTACTGTTGTTTGTCGTATTTTTTTATAAAGAGTTGGCGCTGAGCTCATTTGACCCAGAGCTCTCGACATCCTTGGGCTATAGCTCGAACCTACTCCATTACTTGTTGATGATTTTCGTTGCCGCGGCAGTGGTGGGAAGTTTTTCTGCTGTAGGATCAATCCTCGTGATCGCAATGATAATCTGTCCAGCTGCGACAGCCCGGCTCTATACGGATCGTCTCAAGCGTCAGATAGTTGTCAGTGTGGCTGTTGCAATTGTTGCCTCGATCGTCGGCTACTTCTTGGCAGCGTTTGGTCCCTTTTGGGTAGGTGGAACTCATTCGTTGAATGCAGCGGGAATGATTGCTACGACGCTCGGCATGTTCTTGAGCTTTGCGGTGGTTACTGCCCCTCGGTATGGCATGTTGGCTAAGCAGCTTCGAGATCTGAGAATTGCACGGCAAGTCGCCGGAGAAGATGTGTTGGGTTTGTTGTATAGAATCGAAGAGAGTGCCGAGACTACGCTCACTGAGAGTACTGTACTCCGCACTGCGTGGAGTTCGGGGATTCGTTCGTGGTTGGCGCATCGCTTGGCATTGCGTGTACTGCGTGCGGGAGCGGATATCGAACCACAATCCGATATCTTGCGCCTTACGGATCTCGGTCGAACAAAGGCTCAATCGCTTATTCGAAGTCATCGACTTTGGGAAAGCTATCTAGTTCGACAGCTTGGCTTACGGCCTGACCATGTGCACGATCGCGCTATGGAACTTGAGCATTTCACCAGTGATGAACTTCGAGAACGCTTAGCAGAACGAGAGCAGAACCCATCTCAAGATCCACACGGCAAGCCAATCCCAGATGAGAAGTAGTAGGAGCGCATGCGAGCATAAAGGAGCTATAAAGGAGCCTGGCACCGCTTAAATAAAGGAGCCTGGCACCATTCCAGCGAGACTTCCCCGAGGTTCTCGTAGATCCGATCTGATCTAATCATAACAGCTACTTACATCGTTGAAAGCAAGGAGTTACATACTATTCTGCTGTCATTTCGCACATATGGCGGTTATTTTGCTGTGCGGGGATACCAGCAGTAGATTGGTGTTCATAACAAATGATGACACAGGTAGTGTCCATTAGCCGTACGCCTTATTTGCGGGTCCGGTCTAATTTACCTGTGCGGTTTATGTGTTTGTTCGGATTTACGGTTATTGGGAGCACCAAAGCATGAAAGTCGCAGTTACGTTTTCACAGATGAGGAATAAGCTTTTTGGCATTGGGTTTGCCGCTTTATGTGCAGTCGTTGTGGGACTGCCGATGGGAGCGCAGGCTGCAACGTTTGAGTACGATTTGTTTAATCGGCCTGAAGGCGGAAGTTTCTTCCCGCCTCAGTATGGAATGATCTTACACGGTCTTCTTGATCCGAATGAGACGTTCACCTTTAGTTTCGAAGATAGTGCCGGTAACAGCACAATGTCACTGGTGTATGATGATGTCGCAAATTCAGTTCATATTTTTGGTACGGTGTTTGGCGGCATTGATTCCGGCGATACCTATGACCCAGCGGCAAGTGGTGTTTGGAACGTCGACTTTACCTATCAAACCAATGTGACAGAGTCGAACGGAGATGGTTCGGATATACTTGTAACGGATCAATCAGCCAACAATAGCGGTTACATCAGTCCAACTTTTGATATCTTGGGTGTGGCGGCAGGTGAGCAGATTGCATTGACAGACAAGAAGAACGACGCTCGCGGCTTTTCATTCTTGTTTAACAATACTGATGCGCAAGACATCATCGATGTGATTCCAGCCGGTGATTTCATTGGGTGGGGATGGCTCACATACAATACGTTCACCAACGAGGGTGCTCATGTGTCGCCATCGGATTTTATTTTCACGGCTCGACCAGCCACTACTGAAGTTCCTGAGCCGGGCACCGTGCTCTTGCTTGGTGCTGGATTGGTTGGAATCGCCCGACGGCGGCGTGAGAAGAAATCAGCCTAGATACACCTTTTAAGTCCTAAGACAGAGTGATCTTAGGCTCAGAACGAAAAAGGCGACCTTTGGTCGCCTTTTTTATTGCCTGCCGAGAAGTGCTCTCGCAAGAGACCTTTGAATCAGCCACTCGGGTGTCTACCTAGGACACCATGTCGCTGTCTTGATGTACTAAATCGAGGAAACGCAGGTTCTCTCGGACTCCCTCTCGCCCGCTATAGGCGCAAACAAGAAAAAAATCGTCGACTGTGGCCCTGCGAACTTTGAGCTCCTCGGCGAGCTCTACTACCAATTCAGAACGCTCGTGATTTACCTTCTCGAGCTCGCACCACCACTCTTTCGCCTCAGTGCTTGCCTCATGCCATCCAACGATTTCTCGACTCGCAACTAAGCTGGATTGATGACTTTTCTGCATTGCTGATCTCTCCATTGTATTGGCACAGGAATATGATCAATTTTTAGGAAAAAGTCAAGTTGCACAGCTGGTTTGAAACGAGAACGCCGATTGACCGATAAGGTAATTGTCGAAAAGGCTATGTGAGGATTTAAATGTACAGTAAAACCAACATCTAACCGCAAACGAGGTAGTTTTTGCATGTCACAGCAGGGTGGAGGCGCAGTTAAACGGCGAGGAAAGATTTCGGCGTCAGGTGATGTGCTTTGGATCACTTTTCCGTTTAGTAAGAAGCGTTTTGAACGCATCAAGCGTCTCTCTCGCGCGAGCTATAACAAAGAGCAGCGACGCTGGGAGTTGCCGCTACTCGATCTGCCTAAAATCCAGTCACTCGAACAGTTTCGCCCGCACGAAATTCTCTACGATCTGGAGGAACCCCGGACATCCTCTCGCTTGGCTTTGTTACAGAACGATTTGACCGCTGCACTTGAGCGTTTGCAAGAAAATCCGTTTTTCGTGTCTCAGGCTGATATTGCGCTCATCGATCCAGAGATCGTAATCTCGCTCGCCGATCGGAGTCGGCGGGGCCAGTCTCCAGGGCTTCGTGCGAAACTGCGCCCCTATTCTAAAGCGAATCGCTTTTTGGAGGAGATTAGGGGAGCACACTATCTTACGAAAGAGCGCTGTTATTCATTACCCAGTACCGCGCTTTCGAGTCTCTTGAAGCGGCTCCGGGATAGAGGCGTGAGTTTTGCGGTAGAGCAAGAGACGGGTCGACTCTTGAAATCAGGCGCAGCAATTAGGGCGCGGGCTGAGTCGGGAGATTCGTTATCAGCGGAGGAACTCCATCAAGCGCACTTATACCCTTTCGTCGAGTTTGATACTCGCGGTACTGCTCCTGTTTTTGTAGTGCATGGCGCTACAAACGAACAATTACGCGATTGTGTGCCCGAGGCCGCAAATTACAGCGAGCGAAAACGAATTGCTGATGGTTGTAACGAGATTCAATTTTGTAAGCTCCTCTATTTCGCAGAACTGAGCCAAACCTCGCTGTGGCTCACAGAGTCTGTAGTCACTCAGCTCCAACGAAAGAGTGAGGAGTATCGACG
>CBDUGV010000091.1:0-14759 GCA_965366815.1 uncultured Bdellovibrionales bacterium
TGAACTACACCCAGATACTTGGCTCCCGTCTGCCAGAGTAAGGGCAAACATCGGTCGAGATTCTTGGCTGCAGCCATTCGGTCTTGTCGACATGGATCCAATTCTAAACGCTTCTTGCAGTTGACCGGCAGAGAGATGCACTTCAACCTCCTCGACACCACCTCTGCGTTTGATGAGCGCACGATTTGGAGCGATAACGGTGATAGAGGAAACAGTTTCTTCTTCGATAAAGGGGAGAAGCGCCGCCAGGCAGTTTTCGAATGGGCGCCAAGGTTCATCTGAGGGCTCACCGCGACCTGATTGAAGTAGGTCAGGTTGAGTGGTTGGTCGCTCTCCATCCGATTCGGTTGCGACTGAAGTATCAGCAGGAGTGTCCGAGGAATATTCCCTCGAAGAGAGTTCAAGTTCAACTTGGTCGCTGCGATATACTTTTGTTTCACTGACTCCCAAAGGCTCATTTTCGATATCGTCCTCCGAATCGAAATCGACTAAGTGTGCACTATGACCGTTGCTTGCACCATTGCCATTCGAACTCTCGGAGGCCAAAACCGGCTCGTACTCTTGTCCTTCGATTTTGACTCGTAGAACGGACTGACCGATGAAGATTGCATCAGTGATTGAGATTGCGCAGGAAGAGATTCGTTCAGAGTTTACCCGTGTGCCGTTTCGACTACGCAAATCATACAGCATCAGCGCTTCGCTTTGAAGAACGATCCGTGCATGGTATCTCGAAACCTGTGGGTCCTCGAGCATGATGTCGTTGCCAAGACCACGTCCGATCGTCACTGATTCCTGATCAAAGATCAGGTCTCGAGCTTCGTCATCAGCCGATTCTATCGTTATCTCGATCATCTTGAGCCTTCTTGGCCCCCTCGCGCATGAAAACCCCCGAATACTTGGGGGAATTATGAAATCATCAGACTAGTGTTTTTGATTCACTTTGGGGCCGAAGGTTACAAATACCTCGACATTAAGTCGCCAAGAGTTCGAGACGCCGTGGGATATGTGGCATGCAAAGTCTATAAGCATATGAAATTAAACAGTAATTTGCTCTGCGCCTATTCTTTGCCGCTCTCCACTCGAAAGCCGCTTTGGCTCAGTTCTATTGCTCTACATCTTCTGCAACGAGCGCCGGTGTCGTCTGATCCCAAGCCCGACCGCCAGGAAGGAACAACGTATTGCTATCAATGTCGTCCTCTGTGCCGCAGGCCGGCTTAAACGCGACCCCACCGCACCCGACAAAGAGGCGCGGATTATCGATGGGTTTCACGTAGTGATCCGGATCGTTCTTATTCTTGGTGTGATTCGGATCTTGCAAGTTTGCCATAGCAAGACAGCGCGACCAATCTCGAGACGGGATATTGTGATTGAGAACTTCGTCCATCACCTTAAACGCGGCTGCTGATTTTGACTTTGCCGGCCCCTTTTCCTTTATGCATTTCCGAGATGTGGTTGTGCCGAGTACTGATTCTTCGACACAGGTATCTGGAGGAATTTCTTGAACCAATTCTACTACGTCACCGAGAGTGGCTCCTCCTTCTCGTTCGATTCCGCCAGAGATATCACCCATCTGGTCTCGTGCAATCTTAAATTCAAAACAACGAATGAATTCTTCGGGTATGTTGAAAAATGATCCACCCTGAGGTTGTGGACGCTTTTCATCGCAGTCAGAGCTCGTTGCGTCTGCACATTCAAACCACTCATCTTGGTCTTCCTCGTACTTGGCGAGATTGTTGCGAGCCTCTTCCATAAACTGGTTTTCGAAATCAAGTTCACCCGGAACACGATCGACAATCGTTTCACCAGTGCTCGGATCGCGAAAGAAGGGGACTGATACCGGAGCCCAACCATTCGGTGGTACAACCAGGAACGGCGGCCAAATAAAGCTGCGGGCAATACGTGGTGAGAGATCCATTATTGAGCCAGGGTCTAACACGTTCGCGGATGCTGGAGGTTGAAACGCTTTGACACGGTCGAGATCACGCAGTCCGACGTCGTAGGCGTAGATAGGCATAAAGCCGACTATAACCGGCAAGGTTTCCGGAATCGGAGCGACCGCGGATGCCTCTGATTCATTCTCATATCCGGTAAATACATCACCATAGTTGCAATACATGACGGGATTGCCATCTGGTCGAGTATCCGTTCCTGGAACGATTACCGGCGCCAACATTCTTCTGACACGATGTCGTTCGGGATCTCCTCGGTTCACCGAGTCAATAGGAATGCTGGGGTGATGACACGAGGTGTGGGTGTAATCCAATGGCTGTCGAGAGTACACCCCATTTTTGCCTTTTTCTTGGCGATCTACCAGCATCTTCCCGAGTACCGGTTCTTCTTCGTTTGTTTGTGGGTTTATTGTCATATAGGGCGTTGGCCAAGTTATACGGAGATCGTAGTGAGGATCGGACTCATTCTCTGGCGTCAAGGGATCATCCTGAAAACAGGGGCGGCGCTCAGGGTCTTGACCACAAGGTGGTCGATACGTTCGAATGTGTGGGAAGTTTCTTTTCGCCGATCGTTTAAAATACGCGTAGGCAGGGTTATCTTCTGGTACTGGATCGGTAAATGCGTCAGCGAAGCTCAAGCTTGATACGTGAGGGCCATAGGACGAGGGGTCCATTATGGCACCCGCAATCACATCACTCAGCATTGGATTTGAGGTAAAGCCTTTCAAATCTGGGAGCGGGGCAAAATACATACCTGGTCGAGCAAGAACTCCCTGTTGAAATCCTTCCGCGACTTGTCGCGCAGTAGCTTGCTGGCCGGGTTGCATCGACGGAACACCCAAAACGCCATAGAGTGGAATGTCCTTACAGTTGTGAGCCGGACCTGAGTAGCCATTGTCATAGCAACTGTTTTCTTGTCCACCACCTAGATAATTAAAATAGGTTGGCCGAATATTCGCCTCAAAACGAGTCAGCCCTTCACGGCGCTTTAAGATCTCTTGGTCGACACTTTTCGCGATGCTGCGGTTTCGAAGCCCAGGCAGTTCTCGCTTTGGGTCAGCCTCGGTCGCAATGCCTTGTCGAGTGCATTGCTTTGAAAAGTCAATTTCCTTAAGTGCCTGTTCGTCGGGTTTTGCGGTAGGATTATTGTTGAGACGAAGCGCACAAAGCGGAATGGCAAACGGGGCGGCAGGTAGCTCAAGTTCTTCATGTGTCACGGCAATAGCGGTTCTCGTAAGGTTGTCGAAGCTATCTATTCCAATGATCTGTCCGAAAGAAGTTGCGAGGCTGCGGATTCTCAATTTTACCCGTACCGCGTTGCTATAGAGAAAACCATCAATGCCAACTGGAATGGGGAGGTGCGAAAGTTCGCTCGCATTCACCTCGAGCGAAACGAAACGATAGCCTCCTGGTTTCCCCTTTGGGTGCTCAGCGGTTGAAGGGCCAGTCAGGTCTGGGTCAAACCAGATAACGCCGCGCTCAACACTCACATCCAGACCAGCGGCTGATCCAATGCTTCCAGAGTGTTTTGCCCGAGAGTCGTCGTCACGCGATGGTCCGTCCTCTAGTATTAGATTCTGTAACTTCTGCTGATCCACACCGAGGATGCCGTTGCCTTTGATCGCGACAATAGAGGCTTTTTTTGCGTCGCGCCAACCACTGATTTTTCCATTGAATCGCTTCGCACCAGAGAGTGCGGCGGCATCAGCAGCGCGCTGTAGGGTGCTCAATGCGAGTGATTGTTTCGAGTGATCGACTACCATTGCCAAAATAGTCATGGCGACTATGATAATCATCGCAAATAAGACAAGCACTAAACCTTCTTCAGATTTATGTTGCGCCGGATGTTTCATCATACCTCGTTGCTTGCTGTACTAAAGGAAGGGCAGTAATCGTTTCCACCGACCCCGCTTCGTTCGATTACTATCTCGCTTGAGGCTTCTATTGGCCATCCCCCTTGCGAGAACATACAGAGAAAATAGCAGTTCGTTCGAGTTTCGCCTCGAATAGCCATCACCGGAAATTCTAAGTTTCTTGTGCCCTTATTATACCAAGTCATACTCCAGACAGGCGTATAAATGAGATTGAGCCCTTGAGTCGCTTTAGAGGTAGCCTGCTGTTCAAGATAGTTGCGAATTTGTGAGCATTCTCGATGCGTTTGCAGCTTAGCGGCAATCTGTCGTGTTGACTCTGTCGTGACCTGTTTGAGGAGGGCATAGCGATGAATGCCAAGTCCAATATCGATGAATGCGCCAAAGAGAAAGAGGAGAAAGATACTAGTAAACGCGAATTCAACCATGGTTGCACCAGTTTGATCTTCATGCAGAGAATGTGATCGATCATTCGCCATTACACACACATCCCTTCTAAGACAAACGAGCTACTACTTCTGGGGTAGAGCATTTTAAATATTTGGTCGTAACATACGAGACATTTGTTCTCGAGTCGCTCTACTTGTACCGAGACGAGATAGAATTTGCGATTTGCGTCGACCGACTCGCCAAATCCATCCTCAACTGCGCCTATGTCTGTTGGTCGTTGGACAATCACGCGCCAGTCTTCTGAATTGTAGTTGGCGGAGCGTAGAAAATTGCACGCCGCATCATGTGCTACACCGGTGACGGTGGTACTCGAGGATTGTACTGGGCTGTCAGCAGCCGCACATGCGAGACTAATCGGGTCTCCACAGGCAGCAATACTCGACAGCGATTTGGAATGGCTGGCTGCGATTCGTGCGGCATGGCGAGCCGCAGTAGCAACTGTTTTGACTCGGTTAATCTTTATACCAATATCGATCAGCCCGGCGATGAGAATGAGGGCGACAGGAAGAATTAAGGCAAGTTCAAGAATACTAACCCCGCGTTCCGATCGCAGCGGCAAGCTCCTTCCTATCTCCTGAAATTGTTTGTGTACTCGCAAGATTTGTAACCGCCTTTGTAAACCATGCACAGGGGTGCCCTTGTGCAAAAAACCTAGATATTCCCTCTCACTAGTCGGCTCATTGTAGCATACTACTTCTCCCTTATATTACGTTGCTTGCAGAAACCGACAGAAACGGACAGATGCAATTAGCCCATAGTTGTTTTATAGTCATTATTGACAAAAAATTGAGAAATACGCGGTGAGCATTCGAGAAACAAACCTTTCTACTCTGGGTGAATTCGGCTTACTCGATCAATTGCAGCCTTTGTTGAAAACAACGTTGGCAGAGCAGATGGTTGGTATGGGGGATGATTGTGCGGTCGTTCCGGCTGGCGGTGGAGTGGGATATCACCTGTTTACCATCGATACCTTGATTGACCAGGTCCATTTTCGACGAGATTTCTCAACGGCCTATGATATCGGTTGGAAGAGTCTCGCCGTTAGTATGAGTGATGTCGCCGCGATGGGCGGAGTACCACTGGTTGCGACGGTATCGCTGATGCTCACAGAGGATTTGGACAGTGATTTTGTTGCTGACCTCTACCGAGGGCTCGTGGATGTTGCCACTACTGCGTCGGTAGCAATTGTCGGTGGTGATACCGTTCGAGCGAAACAGTTTGGTTTGACTACCACACTTTTTGGCAACAGCCCGTCGGCACCCATACTTCGCAGTGGCGCGCAGTCGGGGGACGACTTGTGGATCAGTGGTGAGATAGGAGCTGCCTTGGCAGGTTTGAAGATGTTGCAGGCGGGTGATGATCGAAAGGGTGCAGATGAAACCACTGCTCATACAGCGCATAGGCGACCGACTGCTCGGGTCGAGTTGGGTCGTCGGCTGCGTGCTACGGGACTCGTCCATGCAGCAATCGACGTCAGTGATGGTTTATTGCAGGATTTAGGACATATCGTTCGAGCGAGCGGTGTTGGAGCGCTTTTGCGATTGGAATCCGTTCCGCGATGGTCGGCTGGGGACTCTCGACAATTAGCCGCTGGTGCCAGTTCAGACGACGATACTGCTGGGGTGATTGCCTCCCTATGCGGGGGGGACGACTACGAGTTGTTATTCACAGCACCGAGTACGGCGCAATCGATGTTGGCTGCACTGGGCGCCGAGCCTGGCCTGCCTCGACTGACTCGCATTGGCGCTTGTACGCAGAAGGCTCCTCTTATTGAAATAGAATGCGCCGATGGCTCTGTGCATGCAAGCGAGACATTGTTGGCGGCGATGCCGCAGGTGCAAGCTGGGTATCAACATTTTTACGGTAGTGAATTAGGGAACGATGAATAGAGACGAACTCCTTGGGCTTCTAGAAGAATTCCGTGCGGGCGAAATATCGACCGAGAGTATAGTTGATGCTTTGAGCGGCTTGAGAGTCGACAATCTTGAGCACTCGCGCTTTGACTCCCAACGGGAATTGCGAAGCGGACTACCAGAAGTCATCTATGCAGAGGGTAAGCAGACGTCCCATTTGATCGATTTGGCTCGCACTGCAATTGAGCGCAATGAGAAAGTGCTGATTACCCGTCTAAGGGATGAGCAGATTCCACAGCTGAGAGATTCGTTGCCAAAACTGAGGATATACCCAGAAAGCCGCATCGCCGAATTCGCAGCAAAGGGAGAGGTCCAGGAGGAGCAAGGAGGCGTCAGCGGAGAGGCTCCTGCTTTCCTTGCGATAGTCTCAGCTGGGACTTCAGATGCTGCGATAGCTCAAGAGGTAGAGCTCAGCGCCCAGTTTCTCGGAGTCTCATGCAAGCGGATCGCTGATGTCGGTGTTGCTGGTCTTCCTCGATTACTGGAGGTTTTGCCTGAAATTCGGCAAGCCGAGGTGGTTGTAGTCGTGGCAGGGATGGAGGGGGCTCTTCCCAGCGTCGTTTCCGGCTTGATTGAGGCTCCGATAATTGCCGTGCCTACAAGTGTTGGATATGGTGCAAGTTTTAGGGGAATTGCGGCTTTGCTAGGAATGCTAGTATCTTGTTCGCCAGGGGTGACTGTTGTTAACATCGACAACGGGTTTGGAGCAGCCCTTGCAGCAGTTAAAATGATGCGGCATTTGCGGCGACCGAGAGCCGAAGGCTAGGTAGAATAATTATTTGGAGATGGGTAATGCTAAGAGTAGCTAAAAAGAGTTTATCAATGTGTACTGCCACCTGCGGTGTGTTTCTTTGTGCGTCATTGCTTTTGGTAACTGCGGTTGCTCCTGAAGCGGCCGACAGTCAAGAGGGCAAAGACAGTGCCGCAGATAGTGCCGAGGCGAAGGCGGAGGAGAAATCCGCTAAAGCCAAAGAGGCAAGTGAAACAGTGCGCACAGGTGTAATTGCGACTACTGGAAGTTATGGCTTTGAGAATACTGGTGTTGACTCTGACGCGACGGGCTCAGCTCCTGGCGATGAAGAACCTAGTGTCATTAGCGGTAGCGTTTCGATGAAAAGTCGAGACGAGTGTTTGTCGCAAGTTACCAATACGAGTCCTGAGAATTCATACTCAGTGAGTTATCGTGTTATCGGTCGAAACGATCGTGGGAGTAAGGTGTTTAGCAAAGGATTCGCCCGAAGCTTAAAACCAGGGCAGGTGGATACGAGAGATTTTCGCTGCGACCCAAACTGGAAAATGGAAGTTGAGCTTCGCTCGGCGAAAAAGCGCTAGCGTAAGCGAGCGAATAGCTAGGTTCTGTCCGTGTCCTATGTGTCTGACGACATGGTGCGATTGCATCATGTCGATATGGTCTATCCGCCAAATCAGATGGCGTTGCGCAATGTCGACGTTACTGTGCGTCGAGGAGAATTTGTGTTCATTGCGGGCGCGAGTGGTGCCGGAAAGTCTACCCTTCTAAAACTTATTTTTGCTGAAGAGCGGGCCAGTCGAGGAGAGGTTGCGGTTGATGACCACGACCTCGTTCGTGCTTCACGCTACGAAGTTGCTGAGCTGCGACGTCATGTCGGGGTTATTTTTCAGGACTACAAGCTACTTCCGACCCGTACAGTGCTCGAAAATGTGGCCTTTACGCTTGAAGTAATTGGTGTGCGCAAGAGAGAGCGATTTCAGCTAGCATACAAGATGCTCAACGCAGTGGGGCTAAAAGATCGGATACATGCACTCCCACCCACGCTCTCTGGAGGAGAGCAACAGAGAGTTGCGATTGCTCGTGCGCTGGTGAATCGGCCTCGGCTGATTCTTGCAGATGAGCCGACGGGAAACCTAGATCCCGACATGACTCACGCGGTATTTGCCTTGCTGCTCGAAGCAAATAGATGCGGTGCGACTGTGATAATAGCTTCGCACAATCTGGGGCTGATAGAGGCACTCAATAAGCGAACGCTTGTACTCGATCGTGGAAAATTAATAGGCGATTTCGATACCCCAAATGGGTGACGGCGACATGACGACGGATGATACTGAAGATCTGGGTAGTTTAGTCGCGGAGGGATTTAGCGTCCCGGAACCGCCTCCGGGTTTTGGCCCCGGTTTTTTGAGCGACTACTGGAAATCT
Source organism: uncultured Bdellovibrionales bacterium (assembly GCA_965366815.1). Lineage (GTDB taxonomy): Bacteria > Bdellovibrionota_C > UBA2361 > SZUA-149 > SZUA-149 > CBDUGV01. The sequence continues at coordinate 8,360 of CBDUGV010000091.1, forward strand.
CAAGATGCACTTCCCAAGATTAGCGGTATGGAAGTAGCGCTGTATTACCTGCAGCGTGGTTTCCACAGTATCGTTTCGCTTCCGATGAGTTCCGGCATTACTATCCTAACGATTGGCGTCGCGTTGTTTTCTCTCGGCGGCTTCTTACTTATCCTGCAAAATGTTGAGGAGGTGATTGAAGGATCTGGCTCAAATTACCAACTCACAGCGTATTTTCGCGACTCGGTTGGTGAGGCAGATGTTCTATCATTTATGGAGCAACTCGAGCAGGATACGAGGATTAGATCAGTTAAATATATTTCTCGTGAACAGGCGATTGAGCTATTTCGTGAAGAGCTCGGACCAAAGCAATCCTTGCTCGATGGGATCGCTGCGGTCAATCCGCTGCCAGCCTCGGTTGACCTTGTAGTCCAGCCGGACGAATTGGGAATAAGCAGCGTTGAAAATGTCGTAGAGAGCTTGCGAGCCAGTGATCTGATTGATGACTTGGTGTACGGCAGTGAATGGGTTGAGAAGACCCAAGGCGTACTGCGTGTTTTTCGCTTGTTTGGTATCTCGGCCCTTTTGATTGCCTTGGCAATTATTGTCTTTCTTATCTCAAATACGATAAAATTAGTCATCTATGCGAGACGGGACGAAGTCGCCATTATGCAGCTTGTGGGAGCATCCGATTCCTTCATCAAAATTCCCTTTGTACTTGGAGGCTTACTTCAGGGTTTGGTCGGCTCGATTTTCGGCCTGGGATTTTTGAGGTTGGGATTCCTCCTATTGGACATGCAGATTAGGAATTCAACAGTACTTGGTGTAGGTATTCCAGAGATACATTTCTTGACCCTCTGGGGCCTTATTGCAATTTTGCTTGTGGGGGCGGTTGTCGGAGCGGTTGGAAGTTTCTTCGCGCTCGGACGGTTCATGAACGTCTAGACGATACATTGTGTTGTTATGATTTTTGCTCGTCGAATTACGTTTTGCCTACTGCTCTTCTTCTTTCTGCTTGTCGGCCTACCGACTACAAGCGGGTATCACATTCTATCAATTGCTCATGCCGACAAAGACTCGCGGGCAGTCAACCCAGCGATGATTCGCGCCGAACTCGAAGATCTGCGAAAGCGCAGTGAACGAGAAACGAAGCGCTTGGCGAAACTGAATGCTGAGCGCACCAAGATTTCGACTGAGCTTGAAAGGCTAGAGGAGGAGCGTGGCAAGACAGTTGAGAAGCAGAAGCGTTTACAAGATTCGATTGAAACACTGGGAAGAGAAGCGGAAGAGGTAAAACTCCTGGTCTTCGGCGCGAAGTTACAGATGGAGCAACAACGCGATCGGCTCGAACAGCGACTGGTTGCGATGTATAAGGCACAACGTCGAGCGCCACATGCGGACTACTTGTTTCAAGCTAACTCAGCGACCGATCTTCTCAAGCGGGCCCGCTATCTCACTAGCATCGCTGAACACGATAGGAGCTACATCGATAGGTTGCTGAAGTTGGTAAAGAAGGGGCAAGGAGATCGGATTCGCCTCGAAAAACTCTTGGGTAAGCGCCGAGAGAGCCTGACTGCTTTGAAGGAGGCAGAGGCCCGACTTGAGCAACAGCGGATCGAGAAAGCATCGCTTTTGCGTGAGCAGGACGCGAAAGCCGAGCAGCAAAAGGTAGTGTTAGCCAAACTTCAGTCGGCTGCCGATCGTTTGGAAAGTGTACTCTCGAAGTTGATGGGGGAGACGGGCGAGTCGGTCTCGATAGAGCCGACTTCACCTGATGAACCGAAGCAGCCAAAGTTCAAGGGCAGAGGGCTCGCGCGGATGAAGGGGAAATTGATTTTCCCGGTAGTCGGACGCTTATTACAAAAATTTGGCAAGCAACGGCACAAAGAGTTTACTGATATGCTGTTCAAGAAGGGCTTAGAAGTCCTGGGTGCTGACGGTGCATCAGTCAACGCAGTTGCACCGGGGAAGGTGTTATTTACCCAAAAGTTGCCGGGGTATGGCCGGGTTGTCATTTTGGATCATGGGAAACGGTATTACACGCTCTATGGCCGTTTGGGATCGACGCGCTGTAAAGTCGGTCAGCTCGTGGAGGCAGGCGAGGAGGTCGCCGTTTTGGGACCGGTAGACCGGGCTGGTAGTAATTTCTATTTCGAGCTGCGGATTCGTGGGAAAGCGACTAATCCCGTGCGATTTTTCGCCAATCCGCCTACCACGGCCCCTACGGCCAACTAGATGGCTGATTTATGCACTCAATCCTTGGATTTTCTTTGCGATCTCGCTAATTTATTGATGAGTGCTTTTCCTGGTATAATACATGGGAATGTGGTTTTTTAGATGCTCATGTGCAAGTACGCTATAGCCGTTATCGTCTATAGGGTATAAAAAGCCATAAAACTAGTTGTCCGGAATGGTGATACCTGGAATTGGGCGGACTCATTAAGAGTCTTGCGATAACGAGAGAATACTTAGGTTTGAAATGAGAAATGAGTCTTCGGGCCGAGGCCGACTGTTCTTAGTCATTTTCTTTACTGCATGTTGTTCGTTTTTTGTTTCTTATTTCATCGGACAAGTTGCCGCGAAAGAAAATGAAGTAAGTGATCGGTATCACTATCTCAAGACGTTTACCGACGTACTTGCCTTGATAGAAAAGAACTACGTTGAGCCAGTTGATGTTGAGCGGCTGGTTGAAGGTGCAGTGAAGGGTATGCTGCTTACCTTAGATCCGCATAGCGGATATCTTGGCAAAGATTTCTACAAAGAATTGCAGGTTGAGACCAAGGGCAAGTTTGGCGGGCTCGGCATTGAGATCACCGTAAAGAACGGATTGCTGACGGTTGTCGCTCCGATCGAAGACTCTCCAGCAATGCGTGCGGGTGTGAAGCCCGGTGACCAGATCATCAAGATCGAAGATCAGTTTACCAAAGACCTCTCTTTGATTGATGCAGTTAAGAAACTGCGAGGCCCGAAAGGTACTCCTGTTACGGTTTCTGTACACCGAGATGGGTATAGAGAACTGATACCCATAACTGTCATACGGGATGTGATTCGCGTCAAAAGTGTGCGTTCTCGTGAACTTGAAGATGGGTTTGGATATGTTCGCCTTGCACAGTTCCAGGAAGGTTCTGCCAAGGAGTTCGTGAAGGCCATCGACACCATGAAAGAGAAGGCTGAAGATAAGAAGCTTCGGGGATTGGTCGTAGATCTGCGAAATAATCCAGGTGGCTTGCTGAACCAAGCGGTCCGCGTATCAGACATTTTTCTGAAAGATGGCATCATTGTATATACGGAAGGTCGGCTCGAGAGTCAGCGGCAGAAGTATTTTGCGCATGACGAAGGCACCGAAGCGGATTTTCCTGTGATAGTGCTGATCAACGGTGGATCTGCTTCGGCTTCGGAAATTGTTGCGGGGGCCTTGCAGGACCACGGACGAGCTGTGATTTTAGGAGAGCAAAGTTTCGGTAAGGGCTCGGTCCAGACGATTTTGCCGATGGAGCGGGGAGATGCCCTGCGATTGACGACAGCTTTATATTATACCAAAAGCGGTCGTTCGATTCAGGCAGAGGGTGTCACGCCGGATATTACCGTTTCCGACAAGCGTTTCCCGAAAGACAGTGAAGAGCTACTCGAGAAAGATGAGGCGGTCGTTCCAAAGGAAAGAGATCTACCAGGGGCGATTAAAAATCCGAACAGCAAGCCGTCTGGGAAGCAGGGTACTTCGAAGCAGGTTCCAAAGCAGACTGAGGATACGCAACTTCGAATCGGTTCGCGCGAAGCAATGCAGGTAGAGCTCTCGGAGCTGTTGAAGGTGGATCCGCAGCTCGACGAAGCATTGCGATTGTTGAAGACGTGGGAAGTGTTCAAAGGAAAGCCGACGCTGGAAGTAAAGAAAACAGCGGAACAGGCAGGCGCTTGATTCCCGAGTGGCGAAGCAACGGCTCGATACCCTACTTGTAGAGCGAGGCCTTGCAACGAGCCGCCAAAAAGCGCAAGCGTTGATACTGGCTGGGCAGGTGCTCGTGAATGATGAGCCCGCCGAGAAAGTCGGTGTAAAATTCCCCGCGGATGTGGAGATTCGCTTGCGCCGAGGACAAAGCCCCTTTGTCGGACGAGGAGGCGAGAAGATTGCACCTGCGTTTGACGCATTCCAAATAGAATTACAAGACATTGTTGCAGTTGATATCGGCGCCTCCACCGGAGGGTTCACGGATTGCATGCTGCAGCGCGGTGTTTCGCGGGTCTACGCAGTGGATGTGGGCTACAATCAACTCGATTTCTCTCTACGCCAGGATGATCGCGTCGTTGTCTTAGAACGGACAAACGCTCGCTATTTAAGTGAAGACTTGTTCCCCGAAAAACCGGTGCTTGCAACGGTCGATGTCAGTTTCATCAGCGTGCGAAAGTTGCTGGCGTCTATCACCCACGTGCTAAGTGAAAATGCGGATCTTGTTATTCTAGTGAAGCCGCAGTTCGAACTGGAACCTGAATACGTTGGCAAGGGTGGAGTGGTGCATGATGAGAAGCTCCACGAACGAGCGATACAGTTAGTTACCGATGTCGCGAGTGAACTAGCGTTTACTCGTGAAGGCTTAGTAGCTTCAACTCTGCGCGGACAAAAGAAAGGAAACCAAGAATACTTTCTGCATGTACGTAGAAGAGTCTAGACCGCTAATTCTCATTGTTTCTAGGTGGGTTACAGCTCTGCTCGCCAAGCTGATCGAATGCGCATTCTACTGAGATTTGAAAGATCTTGCAGAATACTCAACCACTCGTGTTAAAATGTCGATAATATCAATAGGTTAGGTTTTTTCGTTGGCCAGGCATTGAGAATTGCGCAAGCATGACAAGTAGGTCGACGTTCATCGGTTCACTAATTGGGTTTATCCTATGACCGGAAAAGAATTTATCGACGTTTCATATCAGCTAGAGGAATCGGGTTTAGTTTGGCATCCCGAGATTGGCGACGAGGTCTGTGTCAGAGATCTGGAAGAAGTTCGCATTTCGATTCTTGTCGATCCACAAGGCATGACACCGAGGGAACTGCGGTCTAGTTTTCTCTGGCTACCAACTGTCGAACAGTTGGTAGTGCAAATTGAAGCCAGACAAGCCATGCTTTATCACGCAGGAATCTCAGTAGAAGCTCTGACCTATCAGACCGTCTTGAAAACCACTGAGGGGTATATAGAAGCTGCGGCAAAGAGCCTGCGTATGGCCATGGGTAAGGCCCTAACCGGTTTACTCAATGGCGGGAGCAGCTCAGAGCTACATTAGTTTCGATTAAAGATAGCGCCGCTGACTGGGCCTGTAGCGGGTCTGAAGCTACTTCTAAGTCTAATTTTGCATTAACTTTAGGTACTTACCTAGAGCACTAAGCGAACCTCACCGCAGGTCTCTGCCATCTTTCCACATGAGGTTTATGCCGATAATCTTGACCAAAAGAGTACTTTTGGGGCAGGTTTAGGCTTCGCTGGCCACCGACCTTCGGTATAACGGTGCTAGATTCCACAATAACCAATTATAAATAGGCTTTATCTGCCCGTGAAAGAATCAATCCTCGACCGTCTTGTTTGTCCTATTCACAAGTGCTCACTGGAGCTTGAGGCGCTCGAATCCGATGGCGCAGAGGTCTTATCAGGCTACTTAAAGAGTAAGGCCGATGAGAATCTCAGCTACCCGATTATTGGTGGAGTACCTCGAATGCTTCCACCCAAGCTTCAGTCTGGCCTACGGGAAGACTATCCCGAGTTTTTTCAAAAGTTTGAGAAGAATCCTTCGGCAGCGGAGGATATTTCTGATGACGATGCGAAAGTGCAACGGCATACGCAAGAAGCTTTTGGGTACGAGTGGACTTGGGCAGGCGATTATGACGCAAAGAATTTTGCTGACTGGCTGCCGGATGGATATACCTCGGAGCAATTGTTTAGTGATCGAGTCGGTCTTGAAGTGGGGTGCGGTGCTGGTCGCCACGCCGAAAACACCAGCAAGTTTTCCAAAGAGCACTTTGCAGTAGATCTTTCTCGTGCCGTTGATTCGGCATTCCCGCGCTTGAGAAACACAGCGAATTGTCACGTGGTACAAGCGGATGCTTTTAATTTGCCGTTTGCCGAGCGCAGTTTCGACTACGTCTATTGCCTGGGAGTTCTCCAGCATATGCACAGTCCTCCAGATGGCTTTCAACATCTTGCAAAACACCCCAAGGCTGGCGGTGTCTTGCTAGTCAATGTGTACCAAGCTGGAAGGCCACTTACCGTGGGTGGATTGGAGTTGTTTCGAAAACTAACGACAAATATGTCTAATGAGAATCTACGTCGTCTCAGTGTAGCCTGCGGCTACATCGATTGGTGCTTTATTTGGCCGTGGAAAGTAATGAAAGACTCGGCGATTGGCAGCATGTTGAAGCCAATAGTTCCCTCTCGAATTG
>CBDUGV010000092.1:0-14758 GCA_965366815.1 uncultured Bdellovibrionales bacterium
AGGAGTATCGACGACGAATCGGGCAAGGGAATTTCCCACAGGGATGTATCTCGGTAGTTCAAGTCGATGCTGCCTGGGTGTGCAGTGCAGATTCGCACGGGTGTTTGTACCTTTCGGATGAGCAGTATAAACACCAAAAACCACGGCTCCTTGCCTCACCGTTTCGCTACAGCGAAATTCGTTGTGCGACGAAATTCAGCAGCGGATACCTTTGTGAGGTTGCAGACCACGAGCTTCCGCAATTTGCTTCCTGGGTGAAGGACACTGTGTTTGATGGTGAGGTGCCACAGAGTCTCGAGTTTGTAGAGCTGTTTTCTGAGGCACAGTCGCAAGGAGAGAAGCGAGCGCGCCAAAAGATGTATCAAACAATGGCTGATGCAGACGTTCCTGAAGTGATGCCGGAGCTACGCGCAAAGCTGTATCCCCATCAACGAGTAGCGATTGCCTGGTTGCTGGAGAATGAGCAGGCGTTTCTGGGAGACGACATGGGTCTAGGAAAGACTTTGACTATCCTCGCACTCTTTCACTCTCTTACCCAGGCTGATGAGCTCGATTTTATGCTCGTTGTCTGTCCTAATTCTCTGGTGAAAAACTGGCAACGTGAGGCAGAGCAGTGGACGCCTAGCACTAAGCTTCTGGCCTTGCCAAGCACGAAACAAAAGAGAATATCGTTTCTCAGAAAGCTCGAGCAGTACGGCGTTGATTGGGTGCAAGGTGTAGTTATCAATTTTGAAACCTTGCGATTGCCGGATGTCTTTCCCGTATTGGCTCGAATCTGTGCAGAGCGGCGGACACTATTGTGTGTGGACGAATCCCAGCGATCGAAGAATCCGCAATCTAAGACTTTCGCCGCACTTCAGCAGATCGCTTCCAACTGCAACCGTCGTGTTCTGTTGAGCGGAACTCCAACGCCAAAAGATGTCACAGATATTTGGGCGCAGATGAGAATATTAGACGATGGTCTTCGTCTAGGGACTAACTACTATAAATGGCTAGAGCAGGTTGCGGAACTCGGTAACAAATGGAGCGAGTATGCGATTAAGAAATTTCGCAAAGAAGCTGTTGAAGAATCCATTGCTCGAGTCCATGAAGTTCTGTTGCGGCGTCGAAAAGATGATGTCTTATCGCTTCCGGAGAAGATATTCACGGTGAGAGACATTGAGTTGAAAGGGGAGCAAAAGAAGCGCTACGACGAAGTGAGAAAAGCACTACTGCTTCGTGTTTCGACTACCGATGGCAAGACCTATGTTCGGGAGATTGAAACAATTCTCGAAGAATTTTTGCGTGCGGTACAGGTGGCTACTAATCCGCGCCTGATCGATGAGACGTGGCAGGGTGAGCCGGCAAAGTTCCTTGAACTTGATGAGATTGTCAGAGAGGTCGTTGAAGAACAGAATGGGAAGCTCGTCATTTGGACCAACTATCGACGCAATGTTGAAGAACTTGTAGTGCGATATGAGAAACAGGGGTCAGCTGCATTTACGGGAAATACCTCTGTTTCTGACCGGGCGGAGCTAATCGAACTTTTTCAAAAGCCAGGCTGCAACAAACTGAATATCTTAGTCGCAATTCCCGCGGCTGGAGGTGTGGGTATTACGCTCACAGCAGCACAGACCGCGGTTTACCTAGACAAAACCTGGAATGCTGAGCATTGGCTGCAGTCAGTTGACCGGCTCCATAGAATCGGCCAAACCGGAACGGTCAATATTCTTTCGTTACATGCCAGTCTGGTCGATGATATCATCTACAAGAATCTACGACGCAAACAAGCCGATCAGGCTCATTTGCTGGGAGATGATTGTCTTATACCTCAGCAAGCCCCGTCGCGAAGTGAATTGATCGATGCGGTGCGCTAAAGACAGACAACAAAGTTAATGAAATAACCGAGATTTAGGATCTATTTTCTGATGCAAGGCCCAAGGACTTTTATCGCGCACGCGCTTCTCCAGGTATTCGCAATGGCACTTTTGGCGGTTGCCGCTTTTGCAAATTGTCCGAAGGGCTATGTGTTAAACCGTTCAGAAGAAGGTGAGGGCTGTAGCAAGAAGTCTGAGCGGGGTCTCATTTGGCATGGTCCTTGGAAACAGTATTTTGAAGATGGCAGCATAAAAATAAGAGGCAATTTCAAACACGGACGGCGAACCGGAGCTTGGAAAGCCTATTTCCCCAATGGGAAAGAGCAGTCAAATGCTGAGTACGATAATGATGTTTTTGACGGGCCCTACCGCGAGTTTTATCGAAATGGTGTGCTGAAGCTGGAAGGTCTGTACCGCAAAGGGAAGCGCCAAGGTGAGTGGAAGTCTTATTATAAGAGTGGCTCAAAGCGAGGGCACCGCAACTTTACAGACGGTCTAGAGACGGGTACGACCGTAACTTGGTTTGAGAATGGCAAAAAGCGCTCCGAGGCTAACTGGTCGAATGGGGAGCGTGATGGACTTGAGAAGCTTTGGGCTCGAGATGGATCGATAGTCGAGGAATCACAGTACAAGGCAGGGAAGCGCGAAGGCACATACAGAAAATGGTATGGCGCAAATAAGAAAGCGGAAGAAGCAAACTATTCCAATGGCCGACTCACTGGGATGCGAAAGCTTTGGTATCTCGACGGTAAGCCCAAGCTCGAGGCGAATTACAATGCGGGCCAGCTCGAAGGCACTGCAAAGTATTGGAGTGAAAACGGCAATGAGCGCTATGTGCTTCAATACTCCAACGGTGCGGTGCAAGATGTTGTTTCTGGTAAATTCCGCTATTTCCTCGATAATTTCCGTGGAAAAGTGAAGATTTTTCACCGCACCTCGTAGTGAGCCGCAGCACTGGGTATCCTGCCTTTTGTGCAGCGCCGATCGATTGGACCGTTCTGCTACTGTCCTGGGCGATGCTCTGTAGTTGTGTTCTGGCCTTGTCCCCGGATCTTGTACATGCGGCGCCACAAGCGAATCGCCTCTCTGCGGAGAAGAGTCCCTACCTCTTGCAGCATCAATTCAACCCAGTCAACTGGTACCCTTGGGGCGAGGAGGCATTTGCCGCGGCTCAAAAGCAGAAAAAGCCAATTTTCCTCTCGATAGGCTATTCCGTTTGTTATTGGTGCCATGTGATGGAAAAGGAGTCGTTTGAAAACGAAGAAGTTGCAAAGTTTCTCAATGACCACTTTATCAGCATCAAGGTTGATCGAGAAGAGCGTCCTGATGTGGATCAGATTTACATGGATGCGGTAATGCGGATGACTGGTCGGGGAGGGTGGCCGATGACGGTGTTTCTCACTCCCGATCGAAAACCATTTTTTGGCGGTACGTATTATCCGAAAGATCGATTTTTGCGATTGCTCAGTCGTGTATCAAAGATGTGGCAGTCAGATAGAGCTCGGGTGATCGAGGCAGCGCAAGAACTGTATAGAAGCATTTCTGCAGAGGAGAGCCAGAAAGCCGCCGCAGGCTTAAGTGAGGAAACGTTTTCTGGGGCGATAACTTTTCTCAAGCAAAGTTTCGATGGACAGTATGGCGGTTTCGGTGCGGCACCAAAATTTCCTCAGAGCGCTCGCTTGAATTTTCTGATGAGAATGTATCACCGGAAAGCTGATCCGAGTCTGCATAAGATGGTAACGGAGACTCTTAATGCAATGGCTCGCGGGGGAATGTACGATCACCTCGGTGGTGGGTTTCATCGCTATTCGACAGATACACAATGGTTGATCCCTCACTACGAGAAGATGCTTTATGACAACGCGCTTCTATCCTGGACCTACCTTGAAGCTGCTCAACTTTTCGAGTCAAAGGACTACGAAATCATAGCCGAAGAAACGCTCGACTATGTGCTTCGTGAGATGTGCGATCCAGCCGGTGGTTTTTACTCGGCGCAAGACGCTGGTGAGGTGGGCAAAGAGGGAGAGTTTTACGTTTGGAAATACTCGGAACTGCAAGAGTTACTCAATCCAGGAGAGCTTGCGGCCCTTGTGGAGAAGTTTGGAGTGACGAAACAGGGCAATTTTGAGCATGGCACAAATGCGCTACACCTTTCGCAAGGGGTCTCCTTATCTGATAGGGGTTTGCCCGAGCTTACATCAGCGCGAAGAAAATTATTCCAGCGAAGAGCCAAGCGAACGCCACCTCATTTGGATGACAAAATCCTAACCGGGTGGAATGGACTGATGATTGCCTCAATGGCCAAGGGGTATCAAGTTCTTGGGAATGAGCGGTATTTGTCGGCGGCACAAGCAGCGGCGCGCTTCATTCGGTCAAATCTCTTGAAGGATGGAAAGCTTCTTCGTCGATATCGGGAGGGGGAGGCTAAGTTTGCTGGTTACTTAGAGGATTATTCCTATCTTATTTTTGGACTCCTCGCTTTGTATGAGTCTGATTTTGATCCGCAATGGCTACGGTGGGCGGAGGAGTTATCATCGCGGCAAGACAAAGAGTTCTGGGATGAGGTACATGGGGGATACTATTTTAGTCGTTCGGATGATCCCAGCTTGTTGTTTCGAAAGAAAGAGTTGGCCGATGGGGCAATTCCCTCGGCAAATTCGGTAGCCCTGCTGAATTTGCTTCGCCTGAATCATTTTACCTTTAAAGCGCATTATCAAAATCGCGCGCTCGAGTTGTTAGATGCGTTTTCAAACGACGTTTCTCGCTGGCCTGCGTCTCATGCATCGACGCTGCTGGGCCTTGATTTTCTATTGAGTGATGCAAAGGAAGTGGTTGTGGTTGGTGATCTGGCTTCACCGATTGCCGCGTCTATGAAATCTCGCCTCTACAAGAGCTTTCTGCCGAACAAGGTAGTTGCCTTCGGAGCGCCTACTTCGCTTGAAGATGAGAGTTCTATTCCTCTGTTTCGCGGTCGTAGAATTCTTGGTGGAAAGACAACGATTTATGTCTGCGAGAAAGGACGCTGCAAATTGCCGACAAATGATGTTGAGAAAGCAATGCAACTCATCTCGGGAGCCAGCAATCAATAGCGGATAGGCATTTTGGGCTCTATCTAGGGCTTTTGTCGAAAATTACCTACTTGTGGCCTGTACTACGCTGTACTATAGTACAGGTGTGTCAGGAGCTACTAAGACAGCAACCTAATGGTAGGAGGGTAGCCATGCAGACTTTCACCCTATCACAAGCGCGAAGACTGATTCCGGTGCTACAAGCGGAAATGCAGCAATTGCGTCCAGCCTATGTCGAGTTAAAGGAAATTTGGGAGGCAACAGCGCTTCAACAAGGGCTTGATGTTGATGATCCTGAGGTTCGCAATACTTGTTTGCAGGATCTGCGAGCAAAAGATGCGCTTGATCAGGTCGAAGCCTCGCTTTTGCTGTTCCAAAAACTCGGTGTCGAATGCAAGGCTATTGAAGATGGTGTATTTGACTTCCCTTGCTTAGTAGACGATCGTTTCGTATACCTCTGCTGGCAGCTTGGCGAGGAAGAGGTAGATCACTGGCACGAGGTCGATGCTGACTTTGAAGGGCGTCGCCCGTTGTTTGAGCTTGCGCCAGCCAACTCCGAACCAACTGAAATGCTTCTAAACTAAATCGGATATACGTAGTTTCAATTCGATGGCCCAAGATGTAATCGACAGTCTACCTGGGGGTCGCCAAGTCATGAAGGCGATATCCTCGGGTGATATTTCTGTTCAACAGCTTCGCAGCTTGCCGGCTCAGCATTTGTATATGGCGATTCAGGCGCTCGGCCTTGAATCTGTCCCTGAAGTCTTGCTCGATATTACTACCGCACAGTATCAGCTGCTGTTGGATTTTGAGTTTTGGAGCAAAGACTCATTTCAAGAAGAACACTTCTTCGAATGGCTCTACGCAATCGATGAAGATGACTCGTTTGATCAGTTTGAGAAATTGCTCTTAAGCATGGATATAGAGCTTCTTGCCTTGATGATTGCTCGGCGCGTGCGAGCTGTAGTTCATGAGGAAGCCACAGAGCAGTCTCCGGGAGTAGGTTGGTATACACCGGACAACGGCACTACCTGGGTGTTAATTGACATAGAAGATCCCCGGCGTCATCGCGTGCTTGGAAAGTTATTGGCCTATCTCGTTCAAAGAAGCCCCGAGACTTTTTATCAGCTCGTCCTGAGCGTTGGTGCGGCTACGCCGATAGAAATTGAAGAAGAATGCTACCAAACTCAACGCCGACGACTTGCCGATCAGGGTATTCCGGATCATGAGGATGGTTGGCGAGTTCATGTCGCACTTGCTGAAAGCGTTGCAGAGAGTCGTATCGCTGCCTATCTCGAGGAGTATCAGCCGGCAGTTGAGGTTTCAACCGAGGTTGTTGCGCCAATCTCAACTGGGTTTCAAGCCTTTGATAGTTTTTTGGCCAGTCTCTCCGATCGTGAAAGTATCGAAGTTGAATTGGCGGGTTTGCTTAATGCAGCAGTCGTTTATTTTGGCGTAGACTTCAGCGATGAACCGCGGATGGAGCGTATCGCCAACCAGGTTCGCGGTGCTATCAATGTAGGAATCGAGCGGGCGCGGGAGCTGACCTCTGCTCCGAATGAGGTTCTTCATGGAGCCCTTGGGGTCCGCGGTCTTTATCAACTTGGACTTGGTCTCCTCTACGCACTCAGAAGTCAAGCTGGTCGGAAGGATTTGGACCCCGAGACGCCAAATCCATCGCTTGATCGAGTCTGTGAACTCGCAAAAGAAGCCTTCCCTCGCTGGCCAATGTTCCTTGCTGGACTCAGCGAGTATTCACAAGATTCGACTGCTCAAGTATTTACGACTGTCGATGAAATTCGACGAGTCGAGCGCTACCTGAACGAATCCTAGAGTTCCAATTCCAGAAGATTGCCTGCTTGAAGCTCAATAGATTCGACTAACGTCAGCTTTTCGGTCTTATGCTGATCGGCCCAATAGGTGATCTTGTAGGTGCCAGGACTGAGCGGCATTGGTTGAAAACCATCTCGCTGGACGACCCTTCTCACATCTTTGCCATTCGTATCGAGTTGTATGAATTCGATGCGATACGGTTTCTCCATGCCACTTGAGGGGAGCAAACGTATACCCGTATTTATTGGGAACTCGTTTATTTGTCCCTCTTTCACTTCTACTGTCCCGAGTATAGACTTCGTTGTGCCATGTTCTGATCGCAGATACACGACTCGATAGGTTCCTGGGGCAATAAGCTGTGGCTGGAATTCACGAAACCAAGCAACTGTCTTGCCGCCTGAAACGTCTTCAAGAAACCATTTTCTCACTTTTTCTGAAACCCAGTCAGCTCGAACGAGATGTATGCCTGTTGTGGCTTCCACTCGATTTAATACATCAGGTTCTATCGTAATAGTTTTCAAGACTACGGTCTTAGAATTATGATCACTCTGGCGCCATAGTAGATCGAATGTGCCAGCTGGTACGAGTTGAGGTTCCTGCGATCGAAACCAAGCAAGACGTTGTTTCGACGATCCCGGTTTACTCAAAGCCCACCACCGAGGTTTTTTAACCCACTGAGGGAGTATAAGCTGTAAACCGGTTTTTAAAGACACTTCAGTGGTTTCGCCGGCTTTGACTTCAATCACTTCTTGCAGTGAGAGCAAGCCGGAATCGTGTTCCGTCTGCTTCCAATCCATCTGATACATGCCGGGCTCTAGTATTTGAGTTTCGAGAGTTCGACGAAACCTCTTTTTCGCCTTTCCTGATTCAACATCAGCCAAGGAGTAGCTCGAGGGCGTTTTTACCCAATCAGCTTTTACAAAACTAATTTTACCCGGTCCCTTGAGCTTCACTCGCACCGTCTTGCTAGTTGAAGAGACGCTTTGAGATATCTGAGCTGGCTCAGCAGTTGGGGTAGGGGTTGCTTGGACAATGGGCTTGTTTTCAACGACGCTCTGCTTTATCTGCTTAAGTGAAGAGAGCAGCTGTTTGGCGTCAGATGCACCGAAATACTTCCCGCCCGTTGCTTCAGCCATGCAAGTGAGTTGTTTCGTTCCAGAGCCGATAACGTCAAACCCAACTACGTGCATTAGAAAGTTCACCCCACTTTCTTTCAGAGCCTTTACGACGCCACAAGGATCTTTTTCGCAGGTTTCAATTCCGTCACTGACGAGCACCAGAGTTGTTCGCTCTTCTCGGTCTCGAATCTGTGTCACCGCCTGTTTAACGCTCGCTGAGATAGGTGTCATGCCGGTGGCGGAGATCTTCTCAATTTGAGAAATCGCTCCTGCCTTGTTCAGCGCGCCAAGCGGCACCAATTCCTCAATATCAGCGCAGTCACCTTTCTTTCTATGCCCATAGGCAGAAATGCCGGCATGCATCGACTCGGGAGTGTCCTCAATCAGCTCAGTCATCACCTCTTTAGCGATATTGATCTTGAGCTTTCCATCGACGCGTCCCCACATCGAGCCGGACCCATCGAGGATGTAATACATTGCCGGCGTTTCAGCGTAGGCGCTCGTTGCAATAAAAGGCGGAGAAAATAATACCAAGGAAAATGCGAAGGAAGAGGATGAGAGGGCGGCGAGAATTGAACGAATCATTATCGAATAAACCTCTATTGTTGCTCCAAACGAAACCAAAATTGTTATAACCAGAATCTAAAGACTTGGCCACGGAACATACCACTGCTGGGTCGTCCTCTAGAAACAGACGAAGTGCAGTGCCGCAGATTTCTTACTAATTAAGTGATTTTCGGTACAGATTAGCCGTTTGCAACGGCTTTTGTTCCGATAGGCGTGTCAGGGAAATAGCGCTCTTTTACCTGCGTGCCAGCATATCTTGCTCCTGTAGCGAGCTCGGCAACGACTTTCTGCTGCTGTGCCTGGAGGGCTTGTCGCTGACTCCAAGCATCTGCAACTTGGGCACCCAGAGATTCCGGGCGAATGTCTCGCAGTTCAATGCTGAACTTTTCACAATCAAGCAATCGCATATACCCGCGGACTTTCGGTGCATAGACGAGACCGACAATCGGCACGCCAACCGCTGATGACAGCACCAGTGAGTGAAATCGCATTCCAACCAACAGACCACAAAGCTTCATAACTGCCTGCATGTCATGGCTGAGATAGTTGCTATTATCTATAACAACGCCATCGACTTCTTTTGCCAGCTGTTGTGAAAACGTTTCATCCATCGGTGAGCAAGAAAAGATCGCGCATTGGACTGGTTCTCCCGAGTCCTCGACTATCTTCTGCTTAGCTATCTTGATCCCATCGGCAATTGTTTGCACGAAGGCTTCTTTGCTCTGGACTCGTTCCGATTTCTTCAGCCAAGAATCGATGTAGGGTGTGATGTTGAGTGCAAGAATGGGCTTATCAGGGTCGAGGCCTTCTTTTCTTGCAACTTCCTTCGCTCGTTCCTCGCTGGAAATATAGTTTACAAAGGCTGCGTCGCCAGTCACCTGCATAGGCTGTGTCACGCCAATTTCTTCGGCAAGGGCTTTGCTGTCGTTCTCGCGCATAATCACAAGATCGCTGAGGTTGATCACCCATTTCGCGCACCAGCGACTAAAGGCTGATGGGAATGGCCCAATACCGCAACTAAAGCAAACTATCTTACAGCCACAAAGACGTGCAAAGGGAACGAGAAAAATAAGAGTGATGAGAAAGTTATGCGGACTAAAGAGCTGGCGGCCAAAAATGATGCCATCGCATATAAGCGCAATGTCACTTTTCGCAAGACAGCGCATAGTCGGGATTCCGAGTAAGCGCATGCTGCCGGTCCAAGGCATAACGTTGATACCCTTGACGTTGTACTTGCCGCCATAATTTTCGTCGATGAACTTCGGATTGATGCTTGGAACGTAAAACTCCGCGTTGGGAATTTCTTCAGAGAGCATTTCGAGGATGCTCGACATGATTGCAGCATCTCCGAGGTTTCGTCCGGAGTTGTTGCCTAACAATGTGATCTTTGGAGTGTTCTTGCTCATCAATGCTCCCGCCCACTATTCTAGTGGCTTACCATTCCCTTAAGAAAAATGGAGTTCTAGCGCATTGCAGGCGGTTATGACAAGCGAGATAGCCAAAGTACTGGAAATATTACTTTCGTAGGCCAAGCGGGACGCCATCTGTACAAGGTAAGCACGATTTTTCCCCTTCGCAAGGAGGGCGTTGAAAGATTTTTTTCTGCTTTTGGATTCCTTGACAAGCCAAAAATCGATGATCACCTTTACTTCAGTAGACAAGATCGACGGAACAAAACATCGATTTCAAAACAATAGGAGAAAGGATAATGAACCTTGTACCATTTGATCCATTTGCAATGACCTGTGGACCTCGACGAAGCAAGAGCTTACAGGATTGGCTTCTTTCCGATTTCGGACTTTCAACAGAAACGACCAATCGACAATGGGCCCCAGCGGTCGACGTGCAGGAAGAAGAAGAACGATTTGTCGTTACCGCAGACGTACCTGGTGTGAACCCAACTGAGATCGAAGTAACGATTGATGGTGGGGTCCTCACTATCAAAGGAGAGCGCTTACAGGAGTCCACGGAGGAGAAGAAGAACTTCCGGCGAGTGGAGCGTTCCCAAGGAAGCTTTCTACGACGCTTCTCATTCCCAGAAACGGTTGATGCTGAGGGCATTACTGCCAAAGGGAAAAACGGGGTCTTAGAAATAGTAATTCCGAAGAAAGATTCTGCGGTCCCGCGTAAAATTGACGTGCAGTAGGTTTTGGTAGCCAGGGAGTCTCATAGAAGTTTCTTTAAGCCTTCCTGGTTACTTCGCTTCTGATCGCATGAGCTGTGCTTTCATTAATTCGGCGACAGCGCGCTGTGTAGAGTTTTTCGCTTTCGAGAGGGCTTCTACAACTCCCTCTTGGTCCTCTCGGGAGCGATTCTGATTAAACTTAAATTTTCCATCCATTCGAACTACAGATATTTCGATTCCAACTATCGCTGGAAGCAGCTTCTCAATCTCTCCTTCTGCGAGAGAGTAGTCCCACTGTTCCGGTCCCGAGGTTTCATGCAATTTCACGAGATTCATAACCATTGTTCGAAGCGGGTCAATCTCGTGCACTAGTTTGCAAGTTCCTGTTACGTGCACTGCCGCATAGTTCCAGGTTGGTACCGTCTCTTTCTCGACGTACCAGGCCGGAGAGATATAGGAATGTGGTCCACTAAAGACGGAGAGAACGGAATCCCCCTCAGACAGAGATTTCCAATGGGGATTGGCTCGGGCAAAATGTGCAATGAGCGTTCCCTGTGGTCCACGGCTCGTGTCGATCATAAACGGGAGGTGAGTCGCATGGTGTTGTACGCCATTACTGGTATAGAGAACGCCAAAACTGTTTTCTCGGATTAATTCGACGAGAACCTCCGGTCGTTCCTCTTTGAATAGTCGTGGAGTGTACATCTAGCTAGTCCTTGTCTCGCTATCACTAATCCCTAGAACCGAAGCCATCGAGAACTTCGCCGACTTCCTTACAGAGGACTTCCACCAGGTCTGCTGCAGGGAGGGAGCGGCTCAGTCCGGCGGCTTGTCCGGCCCAGAGGGACATATAGTCAGTTCGCGCTTGTTCCTTCGCCGCGGCGCGAATAGATTTCGTATAGCCATTGTGCTGAGGGTAGGGGGAGAGCAATTCACTGAGATCTTCGAAGTCCTCAGAAAAGGCATTTCGAATTCCTCGGGCATACTTCCCAGAGAAGGCCTTCGTCAAAACCGTTTCGGTATCTTGACTGTTTAGTAATGCCTTTTTCCAACAAGCGGGTGCTCCCGATTCGCTGCAACTGAGAAAGGCGGTTCCCATCTGCACTGCCGCCGCACCTAATACGAGGGCCGCAACGATACCCCGACCATCCATGATGCCACCGGAGGCAATGATTGGGATCGGAACTGAATCTGTCAATTGAGGAATCAGGGCAAGCGTTGATACTTGAGGAAGTCTCTCCGGTTGTGCAAAGCTTCCCCGATGTCCTCCAGCTTCAATTCCCTGAGCGACTACAGCATCACAACCCGCCTGATGTAATAGCGTACCTTCTAAGACACTCGTTGCGCTGCCCACAACTGCAATGCCGTGCCCTTTCAATTCGGCAATCTCCTCCACCTGAGGGATTCCAAAGGTAAAGCTAAACACCGGAACTCGATGCTCTAGCACTACTGCAAGTTGATCGCGAAACGTAAAGCCAGGAGCGTTTGGTTGTTGGGGGGCGGAAATTCCAAGCTCGACAGCATATTCTTTGAGTTTCGCTTCTACTCTTGGATTTGGTGATTGCACTGGAGCTGTCTTCTCAGGAACCATGAGATTTACGGAAAAGGGATTGCTTGTCCTACTCCGAATGTCTGCAATCGCTACGTCGAGTGCCTCAGGGGAAAGGTAGCCAGCTCCAAGGGATCCAAGTCCACCGGCATTCGAAACAGCAGCAATCAGTTCTGCGGTAGTGGGCCCCCCTGCCATCGGCGCTTGTATAATAGGTCGGGTAATACCGATCTTTTTCATGAACACGCGGGTGTTCTCTGGCCAAGGGATTTGATTCATTTAGCAGCCTTCACGTAATAATTTCTCGATTGCATCGAGTGATTCTTCTGATGCCTGCGCCTTTTGCGCAGCAAGTTCTACGGCCACTGATCCGAGGGCTTGATAGGCGCCCGTGTAAGCCGGGCTCAAAGACTTCAGCGCAGTTAGATGGTGTTCAACCGTGGAGACATCTCCACGGGCGATTGGACCAGTGAGTGCCGATACGGAACCAAGCGCAAAAAAGTTTTGAGTTGTACCGAGAACGAGCGGACGCAGGATCTCCTGGCTTTGCCGCTCTGAGAGTCCGGCACCTTGGCACGTCCGCAGGGCCATTTCGAGTATGCTCACCAGATGATTAGACGCGAAGACAGTAGCCGCATGGTAGAGTGGCTTTTTTTCAGTATCGATTTGAAACGATTCTCCGCCAATCGCTTCGAAGGCGTTCTGTATCACTCTACAAGCCGCCGCATCGCCCTCCAAGGTTACTGCGGTACCTTTAAAACTCTCGATTGAACTGCGTACATTCGCAAAGCTTTTTGCTGGATGGGCGCTGGCTATTTCAGCACCTTGGTCCTTGGCGGATGCGAGTTCTGCTGAAGAGAGTGAGCCACTACAGTGAAAGACGATGCTGCTTTCGCTTAGGACATTGGTGGTAGAGAGTTTGTGACAGCAATCTGAGATACGGACATCCTGTGTGCAAATCAAAAAGATATCAGCAGGAGAAAGTTCATCGAAAGACGCGAGAGCAGTTCCACCTTGCATGGTGTCGCAAGCCAATGCCGCACTCTCGGGAGAGGACGTGAGCACCTGATGAAGAGCGAACTCTCCGCTTTGAGCCCACAGGTAACCCAATGTTTGACCAAGCTTGCCACAGCCAATAAAGCTAAGTGTTTTCTTGACCAAAGTCGTATTTCTCAATTGCGTTCATACCGGAACATATGTTCTCGTGAGAGTAGGTTGTACTATCTGCTATCTTGCGCGGTATATCATGGAAACAATACTCAAGCTAGATCGTGTGTCGCTTCGACGATCGGGTACCGTCATACTAGACGAACTTTCCTGGGAGATTCGCCCTGGTGAACATTGGGCCTTTGTTGGGCCTAACGGCAGCGGCAAGACTATGACGCTTAAGGTGGTTACCGGTCAGTTATGGCCGAGCGATGGCACCGCTTCGCTGCTCGGACATGAGTTTGGGTCTTATGACTTACGTGAATTGCGTAAGGCGATTGGGCTGGTGAGTTTTGATCTGCAACATACCTTCATGAATCGAACCGATTCGGCGCTTGAGGTGGTTCTTTCTGGTCATTATTCGTCAATTGGATTGTTTGACGCGAAACCAGAGCCGGAACTTGTCAAGAAAGCACGTTCGATGCTCTTCTTACTTGGTTGTGATCATGCGATTGACCGCTCGTTTCGTGCGATGTCGCATGGAGAACAGAAGCGAGTTCTCATCGCCAGAGCGCTGATTAACGATCCGAAGCTATTGGTGCTCGACGAGCCATGCACTGGTCTCGATCTGGCCGTGCGTGAACAATTCTTGTCGCTTGTCCAGGACATGAGCACCGCTGAAGGTGGTCCGCTCGCGACTGTTTTTGTTACTCATCACAGCGAAGAAATTCTGCCCTACATTTCTCATTGTCATCTCTTGAAGCAGGGGCAGACGCTAGCCCAGGGGCCTCGTTGTGAGGTGTTGACCCAAGAGAATTACTCAAAGCTCTATGAGTTAGACGTAACTCTTACTGAACGAGAGGATCGGCTATGGACACAAATCGCTTGAATGAGGGGTAATTCCCGTTCGCGGAGCAGTTTCTCACTTCTGATTAAGTCAGCTTATTTTTTGGTCGATAGGTTCCCTATATTATAAGCTTTGTAATTCAAGTGTAAATTTGGAAGGTTCCACAGAAATGGACGCTCTGGCTGAGCGCAGCGAAGTCTACGACGGACTTCAGATTGAACGACAAGCTGCACCTGTCGTGCGGCGCATCGTCGCCTATTTGATCGATCTTGGGATCGTCTATGCGGTAGTGTACTTCAGCATTATTATTGTGGTGCTGGCGGTGATTGCCGTAGTGGGAACTGGCACGGCTCTCGAAATCTTTACCAAAGCGGGCGACGGAGCTTCGATTTTTACGAAAGTAGGCCTCATCGCGATATCCATTGTTCTCGTATTGTTTGTTTTTGGCGTCTACCACGGCTATTTCATTTATTACGAGTATAAGAAAGGCGCGACACCGGGAAAGCGTATCTTTGGACTTTCTGTGGTTTCAACTGAAGGTGCGAAGTTGCGCGTTGGGCAATGCGTGTTACGTGATTTTCTGCGTTACATCGATTGTATGCTGATCTTCCCCGGTTTGATAAGTATTTCGGCGACACAACGCAAACAG
>CBDUGV010000093.1:0-14559 GCA_965366815.1 uncultured Bdellovibrionales bacterium
ATCTTACTCATCTTAGAACTCCTCTAATACATAAATATAGTATTGCTGATAAAAGTAGAAAGCGAATACCGCGACAAGCCGATTGCCAGATACTTCCAGCTCTAGGCATATCTGTCGCTCGATGTGGAGAAATGCGCTGTCTTAATTTGCGCCTGGTATATATAATTACCCTAATAAATACAAGATCTGGTGACACTTGAACCGCATAACCCCACTTTTCCTATTCTGCCTGGCCCTCGCCCTGCTCTTCTTCACGGTAACGGGAGACCATGGCCTATTGCAGTATCAGCAGCTCGAGCATGAGCAGCAGATGCTCGAGCAAAAAAACCGCGAGCTCGAGTCGGAGATTACATCCTTGCAAAACAAGGTATACGGGATCCGCCAAGACCCGGCCTACTTGGAGAAGGCGAGCCGTGAGCAGCTGGGCCTTTCAAAACCGGGGGAAATAGTCTACATTTTCCCCGACCCAGAAAAGCAGTCTAAATGACACAATATCGCCGACGTAAGCCTGAAAACATAGGCAGCATCCTCGAGTCGACGCTGCGAGGAAAGTATACTGCCAATACGGGCGATAAGGCCGGCACGCGGCTTGATAAGAAGCTCGAGCAATATGCTGCTTTCCCCCATTGGCCGGAGATTGTTGGTGAACAAGTCGCCGCAGTGAGCCGGCCCGAAAAAATACTCGGAGGAAAGCTGCTCATCGTTCGCGTAGTCGATGCCGTATGGGCACAAGAACTGTCTCTACAAAAACACACGTTGCTCGAAAAAATACAGGGCTTCGAACTGGGAACGTTAATAGAGGATATTCGATTTACTATAGGTAACCCTAAGAGCTTTTCGAAGCGATAGTACCATTGCCATGACAACGCTACTTACTCAGCTCCGCTCTCGTGGCTGCACCCACGACGCCTCGCATTTCGAAGAATTGGAATCAGCACTTGAAGGCAAGCCAATGTCCTTCTACTGCGGCTTCGACCCAACCGCCGACAGTCTTCACGTGGGCAGTATGCTGCCGCTGTTGCTGATGCGTCGTCTCCAAAATAAAGGCCATCGACCGATCGCCCTTCTCGGATCGGGCACAGGGATGATTGGTGATCCTTCGGGGAAATCAGAAGAGCGAAAACTGCTGGATCAAGAATTGCTGGCACACAACGTGCGTGGCATCGAGAAACAGGTGGGTCTTTTCTTAGATTCGAAAGGCGAGAACAGTTTTAAGATTGTGCAAAATGGCGATTGGCTCGCACAACTCAATCTCATTGAATTTTTGCGAGACGTCGGTAAGCATTTTACGGTGAACGGCATGATCGCCAAGGACTCCGTCCGCTCCCGGTTAGAGAATCGCGAGCAAGGCATCAGCTTTACCGAGTTCAGTTACATGCTGCTCCAAGCGTATGATTTCTATCATCTCTACCGAGAGGAAAAGTGTCGACTCCAGGTTGGAGGGTCCGATCAGTGGGGGAATATCACCGCGGGACTCGAACTCATTCGCCGCAAAAACCAGAGCGATGCCGACCAGGCGTTTGGCTTGACCTTTCCACTCTTAACAACAAGTACGGGTGCTAAATTTGGCAAGACTGAGCAAGGTGCAGTCTGGCTTGACCCAAAGAGGACCTCGCCCTACCGGTTTTACCAGTATTGGCTCAACACCACCGATGCAGATGTCATTACCTATTTGAAACTGTTTACTGAAATAGACGACAAAGAGCTTGCAGCATACACCGACGCGATTAGCACGGCTCCACAAGAGCGTCTTGGGCAAAAGGAACTCGCCTCTCAACTCACGACGCTGGTTCACGGCGCTGATGAATGTGTACGCGCCCAGAATGCAGCGAAAGTGCTCTTTGGTGAAAGTTTTGAAAATCTCGATAGTGCCACGTTAAGCGATATCTTTAGTGACGTTCCTTCTACCGAAATTTCGAAACAAGATGCAGCAAGCGGTATAGCACTTCAAGACCTTCTTACTTCCTCCGGCCTTGCTTCTTCAAAGGGCGCAGCTCGAAGACTGATAGAAGGCGGGGGCGTGTATGTGAACAACAAACGAGTAGAAGACTTTCGCCAGGTAGTATCGATCGATCAGTTTGTCGAAGAAGCGGTGTTGGTGCTGAGAAGCGGCAAGAAAAAATTCCACTTAATTCGACTCACGTAGCGCAGCTCCACATGCTGCGAGGAGTAAGATGAAATATTTTCAAAGCGGCACTCCTTCCCTCGCGCTGGCGATTTTCTCACTCGTAGTTGCCCAACCGACCTGGACCTGGGCTGAACTACAGCCCAAGGAACTGGCGATTCTTGCAAACTCGCAAAGTCCCGCTAGTATGGCAGTCGCTGAGCATTATGCGAAACGGCGCGGGCTCTCTAAGAAACAAATAATCGCCCTACCGCTGCCAAGCACCGAGACAATCTCCCGTTTAGAATACGACGAATCACTAGTGGGGCCGCTTCGTGCGGCACTAGAGGAGCGGAAGCTTTCCGCCTCGGTGGAGGCCCTCGTTACTACTTTTGACGTACCGCTCCGTGTTGCTCGACCCGAAGCCCGGGGTGAAGAAAAGCAATTCGCATTGGACGCAATTTCCAAACGCCGCCTTGCGCGCGCGGCCATCCATCAGGCGGCGCAATTCGCAAGCGGACTCGGTACTGAAACTGAAGTAAAGCCAGAAGGCGAACCCCCAGCTGAAGAGGAAGATACTGCTTTGCTCCAGCGTATGGAAAAGACTCTGGCGAATGCCGCACATCGAGTCTCTTCACTAGAGGATACTGAGGCTCGAGGCGAAGCCACAAATCAATTGAGTGGCCTGATTCAACGAATCGGCGGATTCTCTGGGTTAATTGTTGCTCTCAAGCCAGGCAACACTGACGCCGCTGGTCGGGCGAAGGATATGCTCACGCAACTCTCGACTCAAGTAGAGCGCGGCAAAGGAATGATTCGCCAACTCGACCAATTTCAAACCGCGACCAACCGAACTCGCGCCTACGTACTGACCGAACGAGTGTTTGGCGTAGGGGGAGTATTGATCCGAGCCGCCAAAGAAATTGAGCGATATAAATACGATGCGGCCGATGCAAGTCTCGATAGCGAACTGAGTCTTCTTTGGTGGGATCGAGATATGTATCCGCTGAGTGGTCGTCTTCCGAACCCCCTACACTACAGCGTTCCGGCGCAGTCGACACAACAATCGACTATTCCGGTGCTGATGGTAAGTCGTCTTGACGGCCCAACAGTCGAACACGCTAAGCATTTGGTAGACTTGGCACTCAAGGCGGAAGCCGAAGGTCTAAAAGGACGGGTCTACATGGACGCACGAGGTCTCAAACGGAAAGACAACGATACGTTTGCATTGTTTGACCAAGACCTGCGTGACTTCGGTTGGCTGGTTCGGAAAGAAACGGATTACAAAGTTACTATTGATAATCATCAGCCAGTGCTTGATAAAGCCCGAGAAGTTGCTCTGTACTCCGGCTGGTATTCGGTTCGCAAGTTTCAGGGAAACTTCGAATTCGTACCTGGCGCACTTGGGTATCACATTGCCTCCTATGAGGCAGTCTCCGTACGCAATCCAGAAGAGACTGGCTGGTGTAAGAACCTCCTGGAACGGGGTATTACGGCAACCCTCGGGGCCGTAGAGGAGCCATACCTTGAAAGTTTTCCGCTTCCACAAGAATTTTTCGGATTGTTGATGACCGGGGAATACTCATTGGTCGAAGCCTATTATGTAAGCACCAAGTATCTCAGTTGGCGCTTGGTACTCTTTGGCGACCCGTTGTATAATCCCTGGAGACGCAAAGGTGCTTTACGTATTGAGGACTTGGAGCTGAAATCTGGACGATCGAAGAAGCTCGAACAGCTTCCACTGGCACCGAGCCTTCGCGAGTTTGCCGATCCTGTGAAAATTCGCTCGGCATTCGCCGCTAAACGCAAAGAGGTGCAGGGCAAGATTGACACGTTCTTTGCCCAAGCTACTAGGGATGCCAAAAAACAGAAAAAATAGCTTGGCGAGTTGCGATAGTTCTCCGGCACTGCAGGACCTATCGACCGTCCGCTATCTTCAAGGGCTGTGCGCGCTCTTTCTATTGTCGCTGGCACACCTGGCCTGGCAACTTTCTGAAATCGCAAATCCCTTGGATCATATTTATTCTGATATGCACGGCTACGTCGAGCGAGGCTGGAAGCTAACGCTTGGCATGCCACTTACTCCTTTCGATGCCTTTTTTCCAATCGGCACCGCCAGTTTCTACTCTCTGTTTTTCTCAACCCTCGGCTTTGCAAAAGGATTGCAGGCCATTGTCTATGTGCAAGCAATACTGATTGCCGGCGCAAACCTCTTGATTGCCCTCAGCACACGAATTCTTCTCAACAGCCGAAAGCTCGCACTTCTCGTATTTCTCGGCGCAAGTTTGTATTGGCCCTTTATCTCCCAGGCCAGCTTTTTTATGGCGGAACCGCTTTTTATGTTTGGTGGTATGCTGGCCCTGTATCTCTATTGCTGTGGTCTCAGCACCGACAGTTGGCAGCAGCGTGGCAATACCGCTTTTCGAAGACATGGGGTTTCCCTTTGCTTGGGAATGGTGCTGGGCTACACCTCTTTGGTGAAAGGCCAAGGGCTTGCAATAATCGCGGGGATTGTAGTAACGACGTTCTTTGCCCGCAATACGCGGGGCATCCGCTGGACTGCGATATCAATCGGCATTGGAGCGGTATTCCCCCTCGCGCTCCAGTGTGCAGTGCACACTGCAAATCTAGGTACGCCGAGCTTTTTTCTCTCGGCCAACGATGCCTACAATAGCTATCTTGGTCAGAGCAGACGAGAGGCCGTTGGCTGCCTCGATACCCAGAATCAGCTGTTTTACCTCTTTCACAACAACAACGCGGGCCTCAAGTATCGCTTCCTCGAACCGGAAATCCTCAATGTCTCAATACTGGATCGCGCCTACTTTCAGAGGCGCACCCGCGAATTGTGGCAAGCGGATGTTCGCGGACAACTGATAAAAAGCCTCCACAACATTGTCGAGCTTGTTGAAGTCAACCCTAGGTGGCCACAGCGTGATGTAAGTGCGATGCAAAGTCTTGATGTCGAAAGCCAAAAATACAGCATATTTTTTCTCATTTTGCCTGCACTCTACACTCTCGTTGGGGCGCTCCTGTTTGGTCGATACCGATTCCTCGCGCTGCTTTGCGGCACGCCGCTACTGTTTCTAGGAGTACTCATCACTATGACGATGGGGCAACCTCGCTACATGGTCCCCTTTCTCTACTTCCTCTTTCCGCTCGCGGCAGTATTCTACCGCGACCTCGGAGAAACCCTTTCGGGCTCTGCCTCAGGAAACGACATTGTGGGAGACCCGTCCAATGTCTAATTTCTACACTCAAAGTGATTCACTGAAGCGATACCTATTGCTTCTCTGTCTCATCGGCATTCCAATTCTGTTTCTCGTTCTGTTTGGCTCACTTGTTGCTCGAGCACATCATCCTCCAAAGTCAGAGATGCCCACAGCGCGTGCAAGCAGATACGAATCTCCACAACTCATGAACCGCCCGACTACAATAGACCTCTGGGTGGAGCTAGGGAGGGATAAGGAAGTTCTCACTAGAGTCATCGACCAGCAGGGATACCGCGTTGAACTACTCAATATGGTGGTAGGCGATCACTGGCAGGTCCCAGAGAGCTCTGATCCCCACGTTCGTTGGCATATGCGTGCTGGCAAACAAGCCGAAATTAGAATCCAGCCACTTGATGCAAGTTCTCAGCGTTTACGACAGGCCAAAGCAATTGCGCTCTACCTCACCGATGACTCCTGGGGATATCGCAGCGCTCGTATTCAGTCAGGGCAGATTGATATGTTAGTTGATTCGATGTCGCCCGGCCGCTGGGTGCTGCTTCCTGTAGCGAAGATTGATCCAGATTTTAATGATATACGAATTTCGATTCAACCAATACTCGGCTACGGAACTCTTGTCTCCGCAGTCGCAGTACTACGAGAAAAAAACTAGAGTTGACGATGCAAGCTGCAGCAAGACCTGATAGCAAACCGTGTGAGAATCAGTTTAGCCGCTTTGCGCTACAACTTGCGGCAACTGCGGTACTAGCAGCGGCGTGTTACTTAGGAGCAAGTTGGCTCAAGCGTTCCTATGATTCGCTCATTCCTAAACGATTATCGACCCTTCAAGAAAACTATCAACAGCACATCAATAGATCCGCGCCGGTATTCTGGGTGGAACTCGGCAAAAATGCAAAAGTCCAAGAAGTGAGAATAGAAAACAGAAACTATCGGCTTACATTGGACGGCTTTCAGATTGGCACGACATGGGATCGAGCGATTTCCTGGTCGTTGCGTGCGACAGGCAGAGCCACGATTGGGCTGCAATTTGAAAACGCTCGTCCGACGCGAGTTGGCCTCTACTTGACTGACGGTGATTCGCACTGGCGAACGTCATCCGTTTGGCTTGGCGAAGAACTGCGAATTGCGGATCGCCTGCACAACGGAAGGTGGATAGAGCTGCCTGTCGATACCATGAGTCGAGCAGAGGGAGAGCTCCACTTCAACCTCAACCAGCTCACCGGTAGCGATATAGCCGTCTCGGCAGTTGCCGTTTTTGAGGAAGAGTAGACCATTGTAGCCTAGAAGACTCTGGGGCATAGGGCCCAAGGCACTTTTTTCTTGTACTCTATGTACTCTAAATCTAGGGATAGATGCCGCTCTTCAGTCCAGGCGCGAAGTGTGTATACCACTACCAGCGCAACGATGAGAAAGAAGTTCATCGTTCCGAGAAAAAACGAAGTCAATATCCAAAGAAGCACTTTAGAAACGTACGCTGGATGGCGAATGTAGCGATAAGGTCCCGTGCTGACGATTCCCCGGTTCGTTAAGTTGGATGCGCGAGGGCCAAGTGCCAGTGACGCATAGGTGTAAATAGCCCAAAGCACGGTAACTGCGGTAATCGCAGCGGCATGGCTCACACCAGTTGCCGGTTGCCAATGGTCATGTATCGGTTGATCGAATAGCCGAAACGAGAAAGAGTTAAAGGGAGGATAACACGCAAGACAGACCACCCAACCGAGCAACGTGGGTTCCACCGAACGAATTTGATTTTTGAGTTGAGGCAGTTCAACTAGATACCCAAAAGCAAATATCGAAACATCGACAAGAATAAGCGCCTCCACAAGAATCCCATTGATAACAATGTAATTCAAAGTCGCATCGTTTATTGCATTCCCAACGTGGATCCACTGATTGATGGCCCAGCTGCACATCAGCGGAAGGTAAAATCCCTTCACCATCAAACTGAGAATCGCTAATCGAGACTCCTTGTTCCACTGAAGCCCACGGCTCTGCTCCTCTTCCGGTAGCAGCAACCGCAATCCGGGAATAGAAAATATCAGCCGGTTAAAATGCCAGTACTTATCCGTGTCGGGATCGGGACGAACTACATAGCGAAGCAGAAAGAAGTTGCCAAAGACCATGTAGAAAAAAAGCGGGTCAGCGCAGTAGCGAAAGAAATATTCATACTGAACCCCTTCGAAATAGTGCCATTCGAGCAACGTCTTGACCACTGTCCTCAGACCAGCAAAAAGCCAGAAATCGGAGGACCACTGGTGTACGAAGGGCAGCAAGGCATCGGCTATCCGATACGCATTGAGATACCAAGTATACATAAGCGACACAGTTCCAACTGACGCGGCATAGCGAATCAATGCGACC
Organism: uncultured Bdellovibrionales bacterium; assembly: GCA_965366815.1. GTDB lineage: Bacteria > Bdellovibrionota_C > UBA2361 > SZUA-149 > SZUA-149 > CBDUGV01. Next base: position 7,693 of record CBDUGV010000093.1, read on the forward strand.
TGAGTTTCGCTCCGTTGCTGACTGGAGGTTTTTGCATACATAAGCAGCGCAGAAAGCCACGCGAACAGCCCGACTGCAGCAATAGCCCAACGCGGGAGCAGTGATTGTCTCTGAAAGCTCTTTGAGGAGATCAAACGGGCAGGGCAAATTTTCGTCTTGTGCGCATCTGCAGCTTCTTCACTCTCGAGTACCGAAAATATTGCATAGTTCGACGAAAATTCGGGCCGCTGATTGCGCAACGTCAGACGTCGCCCTCTCTCTGTCTCGGACTGGCCTATGAGGGCAATCTCGTCTGGGAGGAACAGACGCATGCTATAGGCCTTATCGTAGAGAACTTCAGTCGTCGCAGTATCGGTAATTCGAATGGTATCGATTCCACAGTTCGCCTTTAGATGAAGTGTCTTAGCGTAGTTGAAGTACCCAACGTCCAAGATATGAAGGCGTTTCCCATCATTGAGGTAGGCGAGCTTTGTGTAGAGCGGATAAGAACCACGCTGTTTTGGCAAGCCAACTGTAAAACTAACATCGCGCTGGGTATTTGGTTTTAATTCGGCAGCAAGCTGCTTTTGATAGCTACGTCCATCAAGTTCAAGCACAATACTTAGATCTCTGGCCGAATCCGCTCCAGTGTTGCTCACCGCAATGCGTACTTGATCATCACGCGCGACGACATTCAGGGTAAGCGATATCTCAGCAGCATGAGCGACATTCGTGGCCAAACTGAGTGCCACGATGAACCAAAGAACAGCATTGAAAAGGATATTTGCCACAGCGATAATTAAATCACAGCACCTAGATGCCAGAAACAGTTTTCCAGCTACCAAATACACTCGGTCTCAGCTGGTCTTCCGAGAGGGCGAAAAATTGGAATTTTCCGCTCAAATAGACTCAGATCGACTACTGAGCCCCCTTCAGCATTCAAGCGAGTGACCTCTCCGTCGCTAAGAAAGCTCAACTCTTGATGGGTGCAGAGCATAGAACTTCGAAGCACTTCGATTCGAGGATAGATCGCTCCCGGAATCAATGTATTCCAGCAGACTCTATCCTCCTCACCTTGCAACTCAACCAAATCGCTGAGATAGGGGAACAAATTGATGGTCGTTGGAGCAATGAGATGATTGGAATACGCGGGTTCGATACGGAGATTGCTATACATATTAAAGGCGGTTCGAGTCTTGAGACCCAAGTACGGAGCTAAACCATTTAAAAGTACCAACAGAAATATTCCCAATTGAAAAATTGAAAGTATCGGCCTTGCATCTGCTTCGTCGACTGCTGTAGTCAGCTCCGAGAACCCACCACTGCGAGCGTAGCGGAAGAAACATATGAGCAGAGGAACAATGAGGCTCAGCCACAGGAGCCCACAAAAATAGCGAATCGGCGGAACAGCGGCAGTATGCTCCGGCGTATAGAAAATGCCGATCAGTGTTGTTAGCAAGAGCAACACATAGGAGCCAATCGGTAGCGTTCGATCTTGTAAGGCAAAGGCGAATCGTCCGCCATGACGACTTTCAAGTAGACTGTTTTCCTCGGAGCCGAGGAAGGCAAAGAAGCTTTGAGGGAGACTCAGCACTAATAGTGCGGTCATGACGGAGGAAAAATTGATGAAATATTTCTCTAGATCAAATGCGAGTCCAAAGTGAAACAAGAGACCAATGGCAACAGCCCAATGAACGCTTCGCTTTCTCAGTAAGAGAAGCGGGATAGCAGCCTCAACGACGAGAGATCCATAAATCAAACAATAAGCTGTAAATTTTGAGCTTGGCAAGAACGGAAGCAACTCTACGATATGATCGTAGAAGACAACAGAACAACTAAATCGGGGATCCAGATATGAGGAGTTAAGCTTTGCAAAAGCGGCAAACCCGTAGACCGCCACGAGAAGATATCGTCCGTACCTTTTTGTCGTGGTAAAAAGCGAACTGCCAACAGCACGTCGCCCAAGGAGATCGAACACAACTCCAGTTGCCAAGAGAAGGTTAAAGAACAAAGTGACATGTTCGTGATTTGGCAAATACGGAAGTTGAAATAGCGATTGTGCGACTGAAACAAAAATCAGCGCTAAAGACATCCAAGGACCAGCACCACGAAACACGACCCAACTCGCGCAGACAAAAGTGAGCAAGCAAAAAAATCCATACCCACTATCGAGAAAATTGAGCCATAGAAATGAAGCGAGTTGTGAAAAGAGAAGTGCCGCCGCCCAAAGCCGCATAAAAAGAGAGAAATGTCTAGAACTTGAGCTGCTATCGTTGGAGGACATGCCGCCTGGAGGCACTATGCATTAGTATTGTGCAACGAGAATCAGTTCCAGACGAGCGTTTGCTACCCCTCCGGTGGGCTCGTTGACTCAATCTTGGACACCCACTGCGTCAAGCTTCACAAGGAAGGTACGAAGTGCCGCACACGGTGCATTACTTCTAGACCATGTAATTCTCGTACTACAGTTCGTACGCTATGACTACCTTCGGAACCGCTACTCGGCCCTCCAGCAAGGTCGTAGATTGCTCGCCGGGTCGCTCCTTGCGTAACTGGCGCTCGTCTTTGCCAATAGAACACTTGCTCGGAGTATCCTCCCCCAAAAGGGTAAAAAGCTCGGATCTGAGTATTCGCCGAAGCCCGCTAAGTCCCTGTAATCACTAAATTCACCGACAAGTCCAGCTGCTTAGCCCTTCAGATATCTCCTATTTCTGACGAAAAACCCTTAGGTACTTCAAATGAAACTAAGGGCCAAATTTATTCTCTGTTTCCTGCTGCTCACAGGCTTTCTCCTGCTGATCGCCTCGTTTGGTGTGTACATCAATCTTCAGCTCACCAGCGGCAATCAGCAAACTGCCGGGGAACTCAGTAGCGCACTGAAACGCATCAATCGTGCCCAGGTCGCGACTCATCAGCTCAACAAGAAGCGCAACGACGCTGGGATACAAAAGTTAGAAATCGATCTCGTAGCTCTCAGTGAAAACTTAAAGGCTATTCAACAACGGACCGAGCTTCGACAATCACTTGCACAAAGAATTTTCAGTCTTCACCATGGTCTTGTTCTCCTCGGTGTCGCACTCGCCATTGCTCTCGGACTCTTGTTCGCCTCAATTCTTTCCCGTCCGATTCTTCGGATGAGAGATATCGCAGCAGAGTTCGGCAAGGGAAATCTCGCCTTACAAATTGAGTACAACTCGAAAGATGAGATCGGCGAACTTGCAACAGCTCTCAATGACATGGCCCGCCAACTGCAAGCAACCTTAGATCGGCAACAAAAAGAGTATAAGGAAAAGCTCAAACAGTCTGAGCAACTGGCTTCACTCGGCACAATAAGTGCAATAATCGCCCACAAATTGAATCAACCACTCACGGCGATTCAGCTGTTCATTCATCAGTGTCTACGCGAAAATGAAGAAACTGCCGAATCTGAGCTCATTGAAGACAATCTTCACGAATGTCTTTCTGAGCTAAATCGCGCAACTGATACCGTTAAAGAAATCCTTCATCTCGCTCGAAACCCAAGTGACACACCAAAACAAGAAGTTGTAGTATCAGAGGTCGCTGAAAAAGTTGTCAACGTGCTGGAAGAGCAGCTGACTGAGGCCAAGTTACAAGTGAGTCTTCTTGGACTGAATGAACTGCCGCCGATCTCAGCTCGAGCTGGAGAGCTCGACACTGTCTTCTTCTTTCTAATGCAAAACGCCATTCAAGCAGCTATGGCCAAAGGCCAATCAAGTCTGAACATCCAAGGCAAGCGTATCGATGGCGACCTTTCTCTCAGCTTCCGCGACACCTGCGGAGGAATACCAGAAGAGAATCTCGAGCGAATTTTTGAACTGTTTTTCAGTACCAAACCTGAGGGCAAAGGCACCGGCCTTGGGCTACCAATCGTTCAGCAAGTCGTACATCGGATCGGCGGGCAGGTTTCAGTTGAAAGCAAGGAAGGTGTTGGCACCACGTTTCACATTACTCTCCCAACATAGGCATACAGGACATGGCACGAAAAATCTTTTTAGTTGATGACGAAGCAGTAATCCGAAAGGCAATTACCCAAAGTCTCGCGCAAGTGAAGTGCGAACTACGCAGTTTCGCCGATGGCGAAGAATGCCTCAAAGCCTTATCGGAGAGTCACTGTGATTTGCTGATCACCGATATTAATATGCCTGGCATGGGCGGACTGGAGTTAATTGAGAAAGCGCGCAGCGGTGCACCTGTGCTACCAGTCATCGCAATCACCGGGTTTGGAGATGTGCAAATGGCCGTTTCAGCGATGAAAGCAGGCGCAGTTGATTTCATCGAGAAACCATTGGATGAGAGCAAATTCATGAGCGCGGTAAAAAGGGCTCTTCGCATTGGTCCGAAAGGTGGGGAGGACCCAGTGGTCGCGTCGCTGACAAACGCTGAGCGAAAAGTAATTGCCTACGTTGCTGCAGGCAAGACGAACAAAGAAATTGGCGAAATTCTCAACCGCTCAGTTAGAACAATCGAGAACCACCGACATCGATTAAGCAAAAAACTAGGAGTCAATAGCACCGCAGAGCTTGTGCGCATCGCCCTGCGAATCGGATTGGTTCAGTCTGAGAATCAGTCGCCGGATAGCTAGTGGACTGCTAGAACAAAGTAGGGTTGCAGGGTTTCAAGCACTTTTCCTCGACACAACTCACTTCGCAGGCAACAAAACCGGCACGCCCTTGATCATCGCCGCATTTCTTCTTACAAACTCGAGTCGCTGAACGTTCACATTCTCGACACGTTTGTCGAGGTCCAGTCTGACGGCTCGGATCAACCGCCGCTCCTGGCAACTTACACTTTGAGGAACACTCTCGCGCTGCGCACTTGGTAATGCACTCCTTGCGGTTGTCAGCATCAGTGCAAAGGCCTGGGCATTCGTTGTGCTCCTTGTACTGAATACAAGATTTACACTTCGAACCGCGTCGACGCTTTCGCGTCTCCTTCGGTGCATTCTCGGCCGCTGCACTCTCCTCAGCTCCGGCACCGGCGGATGTTTGCCCACAGGCCGAACCACAGCGCGCATCCATGCAAGTCGCATGGCATTCCGCGTCTTGCTTACACTGACTGAGACAGCTTCCGTTGTGCCGCATATTACAGACTCGGCACGCTTGCTCCGCCTCAGCGAGCGGGGCAGCCACGAGCGGAAGTGCCGCGAGAAAAAGCAGTACATAGAGAAAGCGAGTGCAGCAGTTTTTCATTATTTAATTCGCTTTAAAAAAGGAGTTCCACGAGCTTCAGATACATTCAACACTCCCTGTCGCGTCTGCTCAGCAGCAGAGCGAGATGAAAAAGGTCCGATCAACACCCTATAGAATTGCTGACCCTGCACCGCCACTGCTTGCTGCACTACGATGTGCCCCATTTGCCGTAATGACTGCTGCTTGCTCGTTGCCGAAGCAGCAGACTCTTCAGCGGCAACCTGCACATACCAGCCAGCCGAGAGTGGAACGTCCTGTGTTAGACTGTCTTGGTCAGGTATTTGTTCAATTATTTCTTGGGAAGTTTCGGTAGACGTACTCTTGCCTATTGGTGAGGGCGGCATCACCTCAGTTGGCGGTTTCACCTGCAATGGGGCGACCTGGTTTGAGCGCTTCGATGAAAGTGTTGCTGTCTTAATTTCTCGCTCCACCTTCGCCGTGGCGCTGCCTGTCTTTGCCTGAGCTGTACGCATTGAAGGTGTGGCTTCGCCCAGCGCATCGGCCAAGCGGTCACCAGATGCTTCCACTCCTTGTGCCGCGAGGTCTGGGAAAAGAGACGGATGGGCTCGGACCCAAGCATGCGTCGCACCGAGTGCTGCAAGCTTTGCATTTGCTGACTTTCTTGCAGCAACTGACCTTCCGGCTCGACGTAAAATTTGATCTGCTAACTTCTCCGCCTCTGCTACTTGCGTTGCATCAAATTGCGCCCGTGAAAAGGCTGCTACGACTTCTTGCTGCTGCTCAGGCGTAAGAACGCCGGCGCCGTCACCAACCGCACTGGCAATCGCGGACTGGACCCTCGCCTTACTTGTTCCCAACCGAAGATGGCCCGCTTCGAGAGCGAGTACCGTAGTCAGTTCGTCATCATCAAGAAGGTCGAGCATACTGCGGGACACGAATACCCGGCCATCCGGTAGACTAAATGCATCGACCTGTGATGTGCCAATCGCGATAAATTCTGTACTGCCACTTGAGCGCAGAACCTTGCTGACCATCGCAAGACGTTGTGAATACATCGATCGATCTTCTAAAACTGGGGCGCTCGCCGCGATGGAATCGGTAGCTTGTTGAAGAATCGCGTCCTCAAACTGCCAGCCCGTCTGAATCGCGAGTGGCAACGGAGTGTCAAGCTCTTTTGGCTGTTTCGCGGACAAGCAGGCCGAAAACCACGCGGCAACCAATAGACAACTACAAACTCCTGACCTGGCACGCATCTTAGTCCACATGAAACCCTTATCCTCATTTCGCTAGTAAGCTGAGCACACCTTCTCTCCACACTAGAATCCTGCAAAAACAGGGGTGCGGCAAGCTTATTTCAATACCAAGAATTGTAAAGCAATACACTCAATCTTCCACGAGAGTAGTACTATCCAAAATAGCCATTGACTCCCAACTCTCATATTGAGTCCAAAACTGCTGATTTACTTCACTGGCTTCTCGGGCAATAGTTCGAGCTGATACCGTGATCAGCCTAGAAACAAATTCCTCCTGCACCGCCCTTGCGGCACGTACGGCATCAGCCCATTTCATTCCCCGAATTTGCGCGTTGCAGAGCACTTCACGAATACTTCCATAGGGGCCAACGAGCTCAAGCGCATCCGCATCAAAGACGATCTTTGCCTCAAGCGATGCTTCAGCTGAAATGCGATGGGGTCGGCAGAGGTGAACGATTTCTCTC
>CBDUGV010000094.1:0-14156 GCA_965366815.1 uncultured Bdellovibrionales bacterium
AAGCGCAATGGAATTGAAATCTAAGTATCAGCAGCTCCGAGAGCGGGAAGAGGCGTTTGAGGCAGAACTGTCAAGCCTCGATCCGAATGTGATCGCCCAAAAGCCAGACGAGAATAGTTGGAGTTTATTGGAGATTTCTCATCACCTCTTTCTCGTGGAATCAAACACGCTGCAAGCGGTTGAGAAGCAGATTAGCTCGTCGGAAGAAACCGCTTCACTTGGCATCATGTCGAAGATACGACTCTGGTTTCTCAAACGGATTTTAAACGGCTCTATTCGAGTTAAGGTGCCGGTAGCGAAGGTTCTTCCACGTTCTGATGTTACGTTTCAAGAGATCAAAGATGGCTGGCGTCATTTCCACAGCAGCTGGCCAGCGATTATTGATGGATTCGACCCGAAGAGGGCGAATCAACGAGTGTTCCGCCATCCAGTTGCCGGTTGGATGTCGCTTTCTCAGACTGTTGAGTTTTTGCTTACACACATGGAGCACCATATGGCGCAGGTCGCTCGAACGCGAAAAAAGCTCGGCGTGTAGCTGAAAAAGTGTAGCTAATTCAGCGGTCTAGAGAGCGGGAAATTCCGAGCAAAATACCTTAATTCCTTCGATAAATCTGTCGACTACTACTCCGGGGATTGAATAGCAATACACTCAGGCCTTACTGGAGGAAATATCTTGGAAACCGCAGACCGATCAGGTGCTCCAACAACCGATCTACTCACTCGAGCACAATTCTGGGGATACTATGCGCTCAGACACTACATGGGAGCCAAGCATGGAGAATTCGGCCCGGACAAATGGCGCGGCTATTTGACAAAGCTTGAAGAGAAAATGTTGGAGACGGCACGAAAGGGACCGGAAATTGTTGAGCGTGAGGTCCCAAGAGTTAGTGCCGCGGATCTTCCTCCAGAGAAATTTCAGAACGTGTTTCTTGAAGCGAACACTCCTGTCGTGATTGAAGGCTTGGCCGAAGGTTGGGACTCCTACAGAGACTGGACTCCAGAGTGGCTTGCCGAACGCTACGGTGATTACACTATCCCCGTTCGTAGCAAAGGCGACGCGATTGATGGCACCTCACTGCAGATCGTCGATATGAAGCTTAGAGATCTCGTTGATAATATTGGTCAAGGCGGTAAATGGTTCGGCGCTAACATGGCCGATATTTTCAATAATAATCCAGAGCTTCGGGCCGCCTTAGACCTCGATATTTTGTCGAAGTACGGCGTGTCGAATGAGAAGTCACGAATCGGTTCGACGCAGATGTTTCTATCTGGGCCTGGAACTCGGTCAGGCTTTCACTGCACGGGCGGCATCAACTTGTTTGTAATGGTGCACGGTCATAAGGAATGGACATTTGTTGCGCCGGAACATTCGCGCTTCATGTATCCGATCACCCGTAAGGATATGTTCTATGCAGGTTCTCCGATTGATTGGAAGAAGTCGTATGACGAGATTGAAGCGGACGGATACCCATTGTATCGCTACATTCCAAAATTTGTAGCAAATCTAAAGCCGGGAGATGTGCTTTTCTCGCCTCAGTGGTGGTGGCATGCTGTCGACACGACCACGCCGAGCATCGGTGTTGCGACCCGTGCGATGAACAAGTTCATGATCGGCAACAAGGTCTTCGCATCAATCTGGTGCAGTTCCAAAGAGTTTCGCCAGTTGCTTCTCGAAGTGCTTAAAGATGGGTGGGGCTCAGATGCAAAATCTGGTGCAAGAATGGCCTTCGAGCAAGATTTCGTTGATCGAACTACCGGTTAGTCCGGGTTACGGATTCGTTTTCTTACTACGTACAGTCGAAAAAATGGCTCCGAGGAGTAGCCCTGCACTACTCAATCCAAGTGAGTAGGTGGCGAGAAATATGCCGATGCCCTTCGTCGCCCCGATAACCGAGATTCCAATCAGGTTACACAACAGGCCACAATTGAGTGCGGTTGCTGACAAACGAGGAAGCAGCCAATCGACAAGGATGACGAAGCCCAATGACATGCTCAAGGCAGCAAAGTAAAACGTAGTGTCAACTACGTCGCGAAAGAGTATCGAAAAACCGATACAGGCGAGCGTGCAAACCAACATTGTTGGTTTCATCAGTCGGACAGTCTGGTCTTCCGATCCAGCTTTATTTCTCCCGAGAAAATCATTGCTAATTGAAGCGGATGAAGTAAACAAAAGCGTATCTGCCGTCGACATGATAGCCGAGTAAAACACAATAACAGCGAGACCAGATAAACCAGCGGGGAGCAATGAGTGCAAACCCTGTACGAGCGCGGTGTCTGGTTCAAGATTCGTTAGCACCGAACGAATCGAAAGTGTGATACCAAGCAATGTGACACCGAGAATTACATACATACTCGAGGCCAAGATAAGACTGTACTTCAGCGTTTTTTGATCCTTCACGGCATACACCCGCTGCCACATCTCGGCTGAGGCAAGTGGCATGAGAATACCGACAAGGAAGAAACTAACGGCCTTAGAAAACGGCATGGAGAAAAGACTAAACTCACTCATCCAAGTGTTCGTTGAGGTGCACAGTAGGTAGATCATCAGTATGAACAAGAGTGATATACCCAAAAGTTGCGCGATATCAGTTCTTACGACTGCCAGAAATCCACCCGCGAGTAAGTAGAGTAGAATGATGCCAGCGACGAGAAAAGTTGAGACTTCGAAACTTATGGGCACATAGGTCGAGACTACCTTGGCACCACCTATGAAGGTTACTACGACCCATCCGAGCATGTTGAGTATTACAAAAAACGAAACAAGCTGTCCGGTGAACGGTCCGTATCGGTCGAAGAAGTAGTCTGGCAGTGTGAGATAGTTCTTCTCATCGGCTCGTTGCTTCAGAGGTCGAGCGAAAAAATAGAAAACGACGTAGCCAAAGATATAGCCCACAAAGAGCCAAATTGCTCCACCACCATACTGATAGGCGAGTGCGGTGAATGTCAGAAGGAGTCCCGCACCAATCTTTGATGCGGCAATGGTGCAGGCTGCAGACCAGGAGTTGAGGGCACGATCGCCAATTAAAAATCCAGCTGAGGACTCATTTCGACTACTACTCACACCGAAATAGGTTACGAGGAGAAAATAACCGACGATGGCGCAGCCGTCGATTACAGAGAATTGTATACTAGTCGCCACTGCTCTTACGTGTACCTATTCCATATCGCCCAGGAGCTAGTATTCCTAGCGGGTCCAGCGCTTGTTTCAGCCTATTGGCAAACTGCCAAAACGGATCACGTGCTTCGAATAGCTGTTGATGATCTTCGGCAATTTGCGAACCGAATCGATAGGGATAATACCCTTTTTCGTTGCAGCGAGATAGCAGTTTCGCATGGCAGGCTGCTGCGGTCTTTGCCTCCTCGGCATTCTCTCGATCAAAATGAATACCGATTACCGCGCAGAATGAACGCTCCGTGATGAGGTTGAGTGAGATACTTGTCTCAAAGTTGAACTCGCTACAAGTAGTGCGTGTGACATCGACGAGTGAGCGCACATCGCTATCAGTTGATGGAGCTACGGGGGCTAGCCAAATAGTGCCGCAACCGTCCTTCGGCGGGTTGTAGTTGTTTTCTGGAACCTTTCCTCGTTTTCTCCAGTACAGGCCCTTCGTCGGTCGCTCAGTTGGAATACCGCGCATCAGACCAAAGATAGCAAATTTTTGTTCTAAGTCGATCGAGAAGAGTTTTTCATAGATACCTTTGCTGGCGCGGAGGAGGCGTTGAGTCCGATCGGAAATAAAACGAACTTTCGCGAGTCCTCGAAGCTCCTTTCGCAGAACGCGGAGACGCACTCGTACCTCCGAACGAGTTCCACGCAATCCGCCCGCACAACTCCATGGACCTATTCCCCAGGAGTGTAGCAACTGTTGTTTTTTATCTTCTGGGAGGGGAGTCTTGCCATCGAGCACTTCCCAGGGGTACGTTTGGAGAGAGGAAAGTACTCGTATATCATTTCCGAAGTGAACCGCGCTTCGCAGTGTTCCTTGCAAGCGCAACTTTCGCATTCGTTCAAAGATTTGGCCCAACACCGCATCGTTAGCAATTCGAAAAAAGAAGACTCCGAAGTATTCGGGCCGTGGCATTAACCAGATGCCAACCTTGGTCACGATGCCATAGTTAGATTGAGTGAACAGACCGTCAATGTAGGGACCCAAGCCCCACTTGTGGAGACAGGCGGTTTTGGCGGATTCGAAGTGTCCAAAACCAGTCTTGAGAACGGTGCTATCGGCGAGAATCACCTCCATGAAACTAGAATGCTGAAAATGATCGCTATAGGGAGTCTGGCCATATCCGCGCTCGAGTATGTTTCCAAGCAAGCTTGCGTCGGGAGGAGCGCCAGTTACGTCCATTTCCAAGGGAATGTCTTTCTCCTTGAGATAGTCATAGAGTTGTTGCTGAGTGACTCCTGGCTCTACGACGACGTAAGCAAGTTCTTCATTGAACTCAACGATCTTGTTCATACGGCTGAGATCGAAGACAACAGTATCAATAGAGCTTGGAGCAGCGCCGCCATACCCCCAATTGCGCCCGCGGCTAATGGGATACACCGCGACTCTGTGTTTGGCTGCTATTCTGAGCGCGTCTTGTATCTCTTCAACTGACTGTAGATACACCACTGCAATCGGTGTCTCACTCGTCGGTAAACAGTTAAGACCGTATTGCTGGAGTTGTGCCGGCTCCGTCATGACCTGGTCAGATTCCAGGAGTTCACTCCAATCTGCAATTGCTTGTGGTATTTCGCTATTCATCTGTAAGCGCTCGTCGAAATCGCGGTATCATGTAAAGAAGCATCGGTAGAACAAAGAGATCTGCGAGAAGTGCTACCGCTATTGCGGTTGCACAGAGCACTCCGAAGTATACCGAAGCATTTGATTGCCCAAAAACGAGAATAACAAAGCCAAGGGTGAGAAGAAGTGAGGTGTAGAGCACTGGAACACCGACGAAACTAAGCGTCTTTCGAACCAGAACTTCAGGTTCTTGGTCTGCTTGACTATTCTTCCTCGCATAGTGGAGAAAGAAAAGCGTGTCGTCTACAATAAGCCCTAGTGCGATGCAAGCGGTCATCGCGGTTCCGGCGTTGAGTGGAATCTCAAACGCACCCATCACTCCCGCCGCAACGATAAGCGGTATTGTGTTTGGAATTAGACTGACTACGCCGACAAGGAGGGAGCGATGTATTACTGCGATGATCGCTAGCATTATTCCAATTCCGATTGCGAGGCCCTTGATCTGACCACGCACGAGGGAGTTCACCATGTTTGCCTCGAGAGCCGATCTCGAGGTGACATCTATCTTGAGCGAGCTATCAAAATGTTGCTCGATATAGCGTTCAATCTGCTCAATGAGTTTAACCAGTTTTGCTGATCCAACATGCTGTACTCGACCCTGGATGCGGGCGATTCGATATGAATAGTCAACGTAGTCGTCGAGATCGTTGTCTCTCCCCGAAAACGAATAGGTAAGAATATATTGAGCAATGAGATCTCTGTTTTCTGGAATTCTATAGAACTCGGGGTTCTCATTGTTCATCGATTGATGCATGTCTTTGATGAACTGAACTGGTGATATCGTTTTGTCGATATACTTCAGTCCAGTCATAAACTGTTGCAATTGATCTATCTGAGCGAGTATTGCCGGGTTTTTCATTGCCCCTTCGTCGTCCGCCGTAATGACAATCTCTATCGGAGTGATGCCGCCCAAATTGGCTTCAATAAAGTCGGCTGAGATTCGCACGGGATTCGATTTTCGCAGGAATTTTAGATTGCTGGTTTCGACGACGACGTTCCGGGATGAAAATGCAGACACAGCAAGGATCGCCACTACTGAAAAAAGGATTGTCTTGCGGGCCATGTGAGCGCGCAGTACCCAACGGATCAAAACAGCAACTTTCCATTGTGTTGGGTCGGTATCAAAATTCTTGGTAGGAATGCGCTCTAGTAGGTAGGGTATTATCAAGAAACAGATAGGGTATATAATAGTCGTGCAATACGCTGCAAGGAACCCAAACTCACGAATTGGTGTTAATTCGTTGACCGAAATCGAAAGAAATCCGATTGCGGTGGTTACGCTGGTAAAGAAGCAGGGCTTGAGATTATACGCAACTGCTGCCTGTATTGCAGTTGTTTCGTCTTCTCCTAAGGAGCGCTCTTTGCGGTATACGGTCAGTATGTGCACACAGTCCAGTATACCAATACAAAGCATGAGGGAGGGGAGGCCAACCGTTACGACATTCATCGTGATACCGACGAGTCCAGCAAACCCTTGAAGCGCACCGGTTCCCAGTGCGACTATAATCAATGGAACGACAACCCCTTGCAGGTCGCGAAACGCAAGAAAGAGAACCACAGCGAGACAGAGGTAGGTAAGAGGAATGAATACACCGAGATCGCGCCACATGTCATTTGTCATCTGTAGCTCAACGATGGGATCCCCTGCAAAAAAATAAGTGTCGGAGTAGGGGGTGTCGGCCATTATCTCAGTGACGCCGTCACGGATTTCCTTATAGCGTGCATCGTCCTCCGAAACTTCAGCTTCGACTACGATTGAAGCAGTTTTTGAGTCAAGTGCAATGAGATCGATTTGATACAGTGGGTTATTCAGCGCTTGTGTGCGCATTTTTTTCAATTGCTGAGCATCGTTTGGGATGTCTTTCAGAAAAGTCTCGACCTCGAACCCAGACTCACTTCCAGCAATATCCTGGGTATTAGTGATGCTTCTAACTTTTTTGACTAGGGGGAGTTCTTCGATTTGCTCGGTTATCTGTTTGATTGCATTGAGATGCTCGAATGTAAAAACCTCGCCCATCGGAATTGCCAGGAGCATGATCTGGTCGTCGCCAAACTCCTGTTTAAAGTTAGCGTAGGAAATACGAGCTGGATCGCTTTCCGGAAGGAATGACTCGATTGAATTTTCAAAGACAATGCGAGTAGCAAAACACGAGAGGAGCAGAACGAATATGATTGTGCACCAAGCATTGCGCTTGCGATGCGTAACCAGGAATGTAGCAACCTTATCTGCGAACATTAGAAGAAGTACTTTAAACCAAGTAGAAATTGGTCATTGTCATCGAATTGACCAAAAAGTCTATCGCTGCTGCCCTCGAAGAGGTCAAATCTGGCTTCAGCTTCCAGTCCTTCAAGCAATTCGTAGGTACCCCCTGCGTGGATGAAGAAATCTCGATGAGTGTAGAAGGCCCGACCGGTGAATTCCAGGGTGAGAAGTTCTCGCATAAAACGTTTGCGAATCCGAGAAGTAACACTCCCTTCATAGGCTTGATTAAACATAAGCGATTCCCGATTGAGAATTACGTCTTGTATAATCTGGACATTCGCATAAAGGCCATTTTCAAAGGTGTAGTCGACTCCTAGAAGAGTAGAAATCGTATCGCGCTGCTTGAGCAAGTCGCTGTCTGTGATGTCTCGTGTAACACTGGATTTTCCAACAACATAAGTGAATTCTCCACGATAGCCGATGCCGTCGTCGGTAGTTTCAAAATCAAATCCGATCGTGTGAAGTCTATCCCAAACCGCGACTACTGGCCCACGTTCTGGGTCTACTTGTGATGGGTCTACTGTTACGGCATAGTTTACATTTTGATCGCGATGGTAGGCGTAGCTCAACGAGAAATCTGCTGCATCGCCTTGATACACCACTCGGGTCGCATAAGAGGAGTTTTCAAGCTTGTTTGCAGGGCGCTGTTCTGGGATGTCTTCTAGGCCAGCGAGTTCGCGATAGTTTCGTCGAAAAAAGAACTCCCAGTCCTGATTTGTTCCCGCAAACTTTGACTCTTCGAAAAACGGAATCCAAACCGCCTGCCAGCGAACTTTTTCACTGAGATAGTACGTTCCATTCGCAGCTAGGATGGGTATCTTGCGGTCGGCGCGATCGTAGTTGATGAACTCGCGAAGATTTTCTGGCGTGAAATCATCTACGGGATTTACTTCATCTCCTTTACCCCAGCGAATTGTTTGTTGTCCTAATCGAAAATCCACTTTCTCTGAAGCGATATCGAGATATCCTTCCCACAGTTGAAAATTCGTTTGCTCGGGATGATAGCTCGTGTCGTTAAGACCGTAGTGCAGATACTGATGAGCTGAGACACGCCCAGTAAGCCAATCGAGAAAGCCCAAGTCAGCTCCGAGTCGAATATCGTTTCGAAACTCGTAGAACTCTTCTTGATCAGAGTCTTTGCTTGCATCGATGTAGTTGCGCGTCTGGAGATAGCCATCGATGTTGTCTAGATAGGGAATTTTCTCACTGAGCTCTTCAGCAATCGCTGTAGGACTTAAACTCGCGGACTCCTCGGCCACTGCTAAGTTGCTAAGCAATAAACCAAAACCGCATATGACGAGAGCAATAGTTTTCATGAGATTTCGCATAGGAAATAACCTTTGGTCGAGTGTCATCTTCTTTTGAGTTTAGATGCGCAAGGGAGTGGTTTAGAATTGGCTAATTTGAATGATCTTGAAATCTGTCAAAAAGTGGATTGGCTTAAATAAGGGAAAAGTTATCGCCCGATTCGTGCGACGGCTGATTGAATCTCTGCTCGTGCTTTCTTACTGTTCCGAACCGACTCAATTTTGAGAGCGCTTTGGTAAAAATGTAGGTAGTCAAAATCCTTTGTATCATTGGCTAGGAGACCGACGCTTTTGTTGAGAGCACTCAATATCTCCACTACGATACGTTGGCCTGTGTAATCAGAATGTCCGTACACGGTCCATCCACGCCCATGTATCGATTCTTTCGGTGCAGATTCGAGAAACGAAAGCAGTTCCTCTTTCGGTGGAAAATCGCCGAGTTGAATTCTCGCGATGTAGCTCGTCCCACGAATGAGAGGATCTGCATGTGTGTGAAAAGTCCGAATGGTCGAAAGTGATTCTTGTCCAAAGAAACTCGCTAGCTCGTGGAGAGCAACAGCCTGTTGGTTCGGAGTGCCTTTCGCCGCTTTGGCGATTAATTCTGTTTTGAGATTCTCCAAGGCATTCTTTGACTCAGCGTAGTTGACAGTCGACTTGATTGTATCGAGTTGCAGCCCCGTCATGATGTATTCGTCATCGACAAAATTAAGCCCTACGATGTAGGCATCTCCCTCGTAGAACACGGCCCCGGAGTTTCCACCGGGTTGATGCTGCATAATCGAATAGATTCGACCATGCGTGCCCTTCAATGTCGCAATATGTCGGACATAGGCGATCATCGTGCCGTCATGGAATGGCCAAAGCCAGGATGGACCGCTGGGCTTGGTTTCAGCCAATCGCAATACTTCGACTTTTACAATGATTTCGGCTCTTTCAACTAATTTGCGACCGCTCTCCTGCGCCCAAGCATCAGATATAGCAAGCAGACACGGCAAAATGATGCCGCAAACAACGACCAGAATTCGAGCAGACATAGTGATAATCTTTGGTTTAACCCCGTACCTGCTAAGATTATTCAGAATTTGGCCAAACTAGTGGCCTAAATTCCTTGCACTGTGTATGCAATTGAATTGTAAATCTGTGCTAATTGCAGGAATTGACACTCCTTTAGGAGCTATTGATGTCGCAAAGTTCTGAAACAGTATCACGCTGGCTGGTCGATCTGGCAGCAAGTTCGATCGGGACGGAGCGTGGTTTCACCTTTACGCGGCGTGGCTCGAAACCCGACGTTTATCATACTTTTCAAGAGTTGACCGAACTAGTTGCTCGTGCGGCATCTCGCTTTGCTGAATATCGGCCAGGAACTCGGGTCGCGATCATAGTTCCCGATGGGCAGGATTTCATCTTAACATTTCTAGGGGCAATGCATGCTGGACTCGTTCCGGTCCCTATTGCGCCGCCGGTAAACATCGGTGCATTCGATGCCTACTTGGCTCTCTGTCGACACATTGTGGAAGTTGCCAAACCGGAACTCGTCGTCGCTGATCCGAGAGTGGGTTCTCTGCTCGGCAGTTTGCTCGATACATCAATTAAAGAGATTATCTCTCCGGATTATTCAGAATGCCATTCTCCGCTTCCGTTGGTCGATAGAACGGCTGACGACTTAGCATTTCTCCAGTTTACTTCGGGCAGTATCTCGCTGCCGAAGGGAGTGAGTTTGACCCACCGAAATTTGATAGCAAATTCCCGAGTAAGTATGGGATACGGGTTAAAGATAGGATCAGATGATCTCGGTTGTTCTTGGCTCCCGTTATTTCACGATATGGGTCTGATTGGGTTTGTAATTATGCCGATCCTGAATCGAGTAGGTGTCGTCTATATTCCTACCCTGGAGTTTTTGCGCTCACCGCTTATTTGGCTCGAAACAATATCGAAGTTTCGTGCTTCCATCAGTTATGCACCGAATTTCGCCTATGGACTTTGCACTAAGCGGGTTCAAGAAGCGCAGGGGCGCGATATCGATCTCTCGTCCTGGCGTGTCGCTGGGTGTGGTGCAGAACCAATTCAAGCAAAAACGCTGAGAAACTTTATTGAAGCCTATCGAGCTTTTGGATTTAATTCGACAACCTTTGTTCCTTCTTATGGCCTGGCAGAGAGCACCTTGTCCGTTAGCTTTGCGCCGATAGACCGGGAGTTAAAAGTCGACTATGTGCACATAGATTCTCTAGCTGAGCGTGGAATAGCAGAACCGTCAAACCCAGAATCTGACAACCGTGCCGAGTTCGTATCATGTGGTACGAGTTTTCCTGGCCATGAGATACAGATTTTCAAGGCGGATGATACGAGTTGCCAGGAGAGAGAGGTTGGAGAGATCCTGATAAAAGGACCCTCTGTCATGGATGGCTACTACGAGAATGAGGCTGCGACAAATGCTGTATTTTTTGGAGAGTATTATCGCACAGGGGATTTGGGGTATTTTGCCGATGGGGAGCTCTACGTCTGCGGTCGTTCAAAGGATATGGTTATAGTCGCGGGGCGGAACTACTATCCCACGGATATTGAAGTGGCGGCCTCGGAAGTTGCTGGAGTTAGAAAAGGGAATTTGGTTGCATTTGGGGTCGAAGAAGAAGACGGCTCTGAGACCGTAGTACTTTGCGTTGAGACCAGGGAAGAAAAAACGGAATACGAGCGTATGACCGCTCAGATTCGCTCCGCAGTAATGACCTCGATTGGGGTATCGATTGCCGAAATAGTCTTTCTTCCCCCCGGCACGCTTCCAAAAACGAGTAGCGGCAAGCTCCAGCGTGGTAAGGCCAAAATGCGCTTTCTTGAGGGCACCCTCGATAGCCGCCAAAATATCCGACGAAAGAGCGATAACCTCGGTCTACTGAAACACTGGGCGGTTTCCCAATGGAGTTTCCTGCGAAATAAGTAGTACTCCACTAGTTCGGTAACGTTTCTTTCCAAAGACTTTTTAGACCTTCAGGGTGGTTGTAGCGTTCAATCGACTTTTTGAGATGACGAATCGAGACCATGCCTGTGTCCATACCGGTATCCAACTTCAGCCAGCGACGCACTAATCGAGTCGAATGTTTTTCTTGGACGTTCTCCATGTACAAATTCCAGGCGTAGTCTATCCCATTGACCTTTTTAAAGTCGTTGGCAACTAACGTTTTAAGTAGTTTCCCTTGCTTATCAAAGTACTCCCAGCGGACTGGAAGGAAGCTACCGACACGAGCCCAGCGAATTTGCTTGCTGTACATAGAGTTTTCCGGATCCTTAGGTATCATGGAGTATTTGTAGCATGTATGACCTTCAAAAACTTCGGTACCGAGGAAGTCAAAAGTAAAGTCATCCAAATCGACTTCGGCAAGATCCTCAAAAGAGAAATCGGAGCCTACCCAGGACTGACTTTTATTGCTGGACGAAATACGACGCAGTTTCTTGGCCGCTGGGAGATAGAGGTGCTGAATATCGTCCTTGCCAATGACCTCTTGATTCAACGTTCCCGTGTCTTTAATGTCTCTCGGACGCAAGAACTTCATTAAAGTCTTCTTACCTCCATCTGTACTCATTTGATACCGAAGAAATTCCCGTTTTCGAGACTTGCCGCGTTTGTTGGTCAGAATCATCTGTAGTGCCGTGCTTTCACTCGTTTTGTAACCAGGACGACCCTCCACTCGGTCTGCAATCTCTCTGCCGCTGAGTGTCTTTTCTACCGCTGCCTTCTTCCTGCTTGAGTTCTTCTTAGCTTGTGGCGCAACTTGCGATTTGGGCTCTGGGGGTACTGCGGAATCGCTCTGATCTACTGCTTTCGTAGTCTCCTTTGCTCTGCGTTTGAGGGATGCGGTTTGCATCGCAGTTCGCTTTTCCAACTTTGCCGATTTTGCTGGGGAGCTTGTCTGCAGCTCGGCATGCTCAGCTTGTGTTGCGGGTGAGTCGCTCGCTCGACGCTCCAATGCTTGGCTCTCTTTCTCAGAGCCGCAAGCCGTCAGGAAAAAGAGGAACGCTAGAGAAGCGAGGATCTGTAAGCTTGTGACAAGTGGAGTTGATTTAATTGACATAACGAATCTCTTATCTCCTTTTTAACTATATAGGACTAAATGAAGCACGCATTGCGCCACTAAAACCTGGCGGCTGACCTGTTTTCTTGAGTCCGCGTATGAGCTCCTTTTCATCATACGCGTTTCGGATACTCTCTGCCGCTCTTTGGACTACTTCTTCAGAGTGAGTTACTGGCACGGCGAATCGAATAAGCGATTGTCCAATGGCGAGTTGGCTCTGGCAAGCTGGGTTTTCCGAGCCACGAACCCCATACTTTCGGAATAGGTGGTGTAGAAAAGACCGTACGGGGAAACTAGTCTTTGGTAGAGCGAATTCACAACTCTTTGTGTCGAGGTAAATCGCGTGTCCTGCTATGGGAGAGAGCAGGGGGCAATGTGAGGCAAGTGCTCCGTGTAGGTGTTGTACCAAGGACATTTTACGCCGAACCCCAGCAATAATATCTTGTGGCTGCTCAAGTATGTCCAAGAACTGGCTCATCCCAAAGTGAGATAACCCGCCTCCAAGTAGAAGGCTGATATCGAGGAACTCATGGTAGGCTGCTTCGTTCCTTGTTGCCAGAAAGCCTCCAGATGAAATGGACAAGTCCTTTGAGGCACTGAAGCTGCAAAAATCGGCACAGGCGCACAAATCTCTAACAATTTCCCAAATTTCACGGGAATCTTGCTCGCGCTCGGCAATGAGTAGTGCATTCTCTATGATTCGGCAGGCATCGAGATAGACCGGTATTTGATATGAGCTGGCGATCTCTCGAACCTGCTTTAGGTTTTGAAGAGATATAGGATGACCGCCTATCGCGTTGTTACAAGGCTCTATTGCAATACAGGAGACCCATCTTGGGTGAGACTGTTTGATCGTCGCTTCGAGCTTATCAAGGTCGATATTTCCCTTAAAGGGGTCGTCGGAATTTGTTGTCAGTGCCTTGGATGACAATACTTCCACAACGGTAGCTCCTCCGAGTTGTGCGTGGAGCTGTGTGGTAGGGAAGAGCCCATTCGAGGGAATAAAAGTGCCATTTCTACTTAACACTTTGAATAGAATGGCTTCTGCCAAGCGTCCTTGGGAGACCGGAATGACGTGAGGAAAACCAAAAAGCTTGGCGAGGCTACTCGAGAGCTGGTCTCTGGTAGAGCGCGGTTCGCCAACGGCGATGGTGCGAGGTGGGAGAGGTTTGTGGAGCAAACTATCACTCATGAAATCGAGAGCTACGAGCTCATCGGGTAGTAGTGTCGTGTTGTGCCCGTACTGTTCGAGTATATATGCTTGAGTATTTTGAGAGACCTCGTTCATTAGCTATTTGCCTCCGGGGATCCGAGCATTGAGACATTGATCGATTGGTAGCTCATTCGAAACAGATCGAAGAGCAGCATATTGGGGAGAGAAAGCGGGCGACGGGACCCAGGGATGACGTTTTCCAGCATGAAGAGTAGTGATTCAGTTGCGGTTAGAGATGCGGCAATACTTGGTCCGATGGCAATAGATGGGATGCGACCAATATTCAGAGCTTTGCCGACGAGGCTGAGATGCTCCGGCATGAAGATCTGAGAGAGCGCCTCGGGTAATTCGTCGTTTGAGTGAGAATTTCGAAATAAGCTGGTAAAAAGCTCCATGCTTGGTCCGTCCGGAAGTGAAGCCGCGACGACACAGCCAAAGCCCAATACTGGCGCCGTCAGAATGTATATACCCCTTTGACGAGCTGAGTGATGGAGGCGCTCTCGAAGTTCCATGGGCACGGTG
>CBDUGV010000095.1:0-14021 GCA_965366815.1 uncultured Bdellovibrionales bacterium
TTCTCTATGACGAAAGTACCACTGCGCATCATGGTAGGGAAAGCAGGCCTCGACGGCCATGATCGGGGTGCGAAGATTATCGCTCGGGCTCTTCGAGATGCGGGGATGGAAGTGATCTATACTGGCTTACATCAGACGCCTAGCTCAATTGTCGATAGTGCTATTCAAGAAGATGTCGACGCGGTCGGTATAAGTATACTCTCGGGCGCGCACATGGCTGTTTTCCCAGCAATCATCAAATTGCTACAGGAGCAGGATGCCTCGGATATCGTCGTGTTTGGAGGCGGTATTATCCCCGAGGATGATATTCAAGCGCTCTACAAACTCGGCGTAAAAAAGATATTCACCCCTGGGACTTCTACCGTTGATACTATCAGCTGGGTCCGTGAGAACGTAAGCGGCAAGAGTTAGCCCGTTTAGACAGTGCCCTCAAAGGTCGACTCGACCGGGAACAACAGTAAGCTATAGTAACTTTTTCATCCTAAGGTTGTTTTAGGTGCTAAGTTTGTTAGATTTTTTACATATTTTCATCAGAACCAGTTGCTTTTACTAATTTAAGCTGTATTCTAGTGCTAAATTGGTTCAAACTAGCTATAGCCCATGACGCAGCTTGCTTTTCAACATCAGCTGACCCCGGAAGAGCCCTTTTCCTTTGAGAATCTCTATTCTCATCCAGGTGAGATGTCGGCTTTTGATTGTGGCGGCCCTCGCAAAAAAATCGCAGTAATTGGCGCAGGTATTGCCGGTCTAGTCGCCGGATACGAATTGAAGAACCTCGATCATAGGGTCCAGATTTTCGAGGCGAGCGCTCGGTATGGCGGTCGAATTTTCACTCATCGATTTAGCGACGGTACCTACGGCGAACTCGGGGCGATGCGGCTGCCTTCGAATCACGCTTCCGTAATGCATTATGTCGAGAAGTTTGGATTGCCACTGCGATACTTCGTTAATCACAATCCGAATGCATTCTACAATATCGCCGGGCATAGAACGCGTATCGGCGACTGGAAATCTCTTCTCGCGTTTTTCCCTGGACTGCGACCCGAGGAAAAAATCGAACCTATGGCGCTCTATGAGAACGCCATGCGCCAAGCCATGAGTCGCCTGAGTACTGAAGAGAAATGGGAAATGTTTTCGAATACTCTTCTGAGCCCGACTTTAGTTACATACGATAATATCTCGCTGCGGCAATACCTCGCCGACATACTTTCGGAAGACGCACTTCGATATGTCGGGCATGCAACGAGTATGATTCAGCATGCCGGAGTGTCTTTCCTTGAGACGGTCATTGATTTCTTTGGCTTATTTCGGGTGCAGCAATTCGAAATTGAAGGCGGCATGGACCGCCTTACTGACTCCTTCGCAAGTCATTTAGAGGGCGAGATAAAACTTTCCTGCGGTATCGAGAAGGTGGAATTAGAGAAAGACGGTGTTCGCCTCTACTGGTCTGAGAATTCGAAAATGAAGTCTGAACGCTTCGACTCTGTTATCTGTACAGCACCGGCACCGGCAGTCGCGATGATTGAATTTGATCCGCCTTTGCCAAAGAGTCAATTTCAGGCGTTTCAAAATGTGACCTATGCAAGTGCGGCAAAGACCATTTTTCGATTTCGTCGCCGCCCCTGGGAATTCGAGGATGGGGTCTATGGCGGAGGATCATTTACCGATCAGCCGGCTCAGCAGTGTTGGTATCCATCCGACAACGCGCGGCCAATTGATCAGAGCATCGCGGAATCGTTTACTGGGAACGACTATGAATCCACTGTTTCGGCACCATTGCACTGGGGGCCTCGGGATACATCGCTCTCGTACGAGCCGGGAATCCTGACCGCGGCGTACACCTGGCAAGATCAGGCGCGAAAATATAGACCCTTTCAGCGCACCGATGCAGAGCGATATGTCCTATCGCACCTCAAGTGCTTTCATCAAAACGTAGAAGAATATGCCGATGAGGTAGTGCATCTTTTCTGGGACGATGCTTCGAGTGCCGGATATGGCGCGTTCGCTTTTTTTGCGCCTGGTGAGCACAACTTGTATCAGTCAGCAATGTGTGAGCCTTTTCCAAGCGGCAGGGCTCGCGTCTTTTTTGCTGGAGAACACCTCTCTATTGCCCATGGCTGGATTCAAGGTGCTATCCAAACCAGCTTGCATGCGACTCGACAACTTATCAGCGGTTCGGGGGAGTAACATGTTGCATTCTCCGATACAGTCCAACACCCTGCCTTGGTTCCTCTTGGCAATTGTCGCTTTGGTCAGCGGTGTTGTGATCTATTTTATGAGAAAGCGATATGCCGGTGCTGAGGACGCACTGCTCGAAAGTGAAATTCGCTTCAGAGAATTCGCTGAGGCGGCATCTGATGCCTTTTGGGAAATGGATGAGAATCTCTGTTTTAGCTTTATCACCAGTGCTTCAGGAGAAGTTGAAGAGCTTACTCCCTTGGTCTCAACACCAACCGTGCTTGGGAAGACTCGCTGGGAAGCAGCGGGAGTTGAGGATCCACTCAGCGACCCTGTGTGGGAGCGTCACTACCAGGATTTAAAACAGCAACGACCCTTTCGGGACTTCTGTTACTCCTATGAACGGGCTGATATGGGCGGTCAGCGCGTTTGGACCAACGTAAGTGGAATGCCCCTTTTTCACAAAGATGGTTCGTTTCGGGGGTACCGTGGTACTTCGACAAATATCACCGCGGAGATGGAAGCCCGGGCCAAGGTAGAAGAGTCCCGAATACGGTTTCTCAACGCGATTAAGAGTATCTCAGAGGGATTTACGCTTTGGGACGCAGAGAATAAGTTGCTTCTTTGGAATGAACCATTCCAAAGCATCTTTGCTGGACTGAGCGAACCGATTGAGAGCGGTATCTCCTTTGACAGTTTTGTCGCTGATGCGGTCTCTTCTGAGATAGTCCGCTTGGATGAGGACTACAAACTCGAGGGCCTGTTTGGCACTTCCGATGATACCAGTGCCGATACACAGCAAGCTAAATTGCTGGAGTTTAGTAACAACCGCTACATTATGCTGAGCTACCGCCGTACACCGAATGGCGAAGTCGTGGCGATCTGGACCGATGTGTCGGAGTTGAAACATCGAGAAGAGGAACTCGTGCAGGCGCAAAAGATGGAAGTCGTCGGGCAACTGACCGGAGGAGTTGCGCACGATTTTAACAATCTTTTGTCAGTGATAATCGGCAATCTCGAACTACTCGAGCGTCACGTCACGGAGCCTGCCGCACTAAGGTCTCTTTCTCGGGCATTTCGCGGCGCGCAACGCTGCACGACTCTCACTCAGCGACTCCTTGCCTTTTCCCGCCGACAACGACTACAGCCCCAAGTCTCTTACGCCGCGAATTTGATCGAAGAGATGGCTGATTTGATTCAAAGCAGTCTCGGTGGTGCGGTTACTATGCGCTTTGATATCGATGATGATGTCTGGCCGTTGATGGTTGACGTGCAACAGCTTGAAACCTCCTTTCTCAACATTGCCTTGAATGCCAAAGATGCCATGCCTCACGGAGGGGAACTGCGGATTCAGGTGCGAAACGCGAGAATCTCAGAACAGAAAGCCGTGCAGGTCGGCGCTCCAGCGGCAGGCGACTATATAGAAATCTCCTTTTCAGATTCTGGCATTGGGATGTCTGACGAGGTTAAATCACGAGCCTTCGAGCCGTTCTACACGACAAAAGATGTCGGTCGGGGAAGCGGCCTTGGCTTGAGCATGGTCTATGGCTTTGTCAGCCAGTCATGTGGCTTTCTACAGCTCGAGAGCGAAGCAGGGAAAGGGACCACGGTCTCTTTGTTTCTTCCGCGTGCGACTGATTTGGTTCCGCTGGCAGAGGAGGAGAAAACTATACCTCGGATTGTCAACAGCGGTAGAGGGCGAGTGCTCGTTGTAGAAGATGATCCAGATGTTCGCGAGTTAACAATCACGATGCTCACTCAGCTTAACTATCGAGTAATCGAGGCTGAGGATGGTCAAAGCGCTCTCCGAATTTTGAAGGAATCCAAAGAGGAGATAGACCTCTTGCTTACCGATATCGTGCTGCCGGGTGGGGTCACTGGAATAGATCTCGCCAAAGAAGCTGAGCTATTGATTCCAGATATATCTGTGTTGCTCATGTCAGGTTATGCACCACAGAAAATTGATTCGATGGTTGCAAAGGAGAATTACATACTCCTGCGAAAACCCTTCCTGCGAAATGAAATGATCGCCCGCATCAATGACGCGTTGACGCAACCGCGCAAATCGCATGCGCAACGAAAGCTCCAGAAAATTGAGTAGAGCCGGGGCTTCGTTTCGCGCGGCTGAGTTTGGCTCAGATGAGTTCTAGTTTAACTCTGCGATTGGCTTGATAGTGATACGGAGCACATCGCCTACAGCCGGGTAGGTAAATCCATCATCCACGAGTCGGACCACACCACCTTCTTCGGCACCCTGATTGAGCTCCATCTGCATTACGACTTGGTCTGGGCCTTCACCAGGGGCTTGGTTGACTTCGGTTCCGGCATCGTACAAGGCGAAGTCCCCGGTAATGTCTGCCGTTCGGGGATTACCCGCTTCATCAAACAGCGGCACACCTGCTTCACCCGTAGCGACAAAGAGGTCATTTGCTTGAATAAATCCCAACGCAAAGGAGAGCCGTGAATTGACGCTTTCAGCACTTAGAATAACTCTAAACGTTTGCTCAGGTCCGAGTACTCCGCCAGCAGCATTCTCTTGAATTGCCAATGTTGCGAGAAAGGCGAGAGAGACATTCTCTACTTCTTGTAGAGCTTGGCCAAGGTCCTGGGCGTTGCCATCTTCGGCCAAGGTCTCCAGTCCATTCGCCCGCGCAGGTTCTCCAGTGGTGAAGATAGGTGCAGGGTCGAGGTGGATTGCTCCTGCGCCACCCGAAAACAGCACTACCAATGGCGTTCCACTTTGGGAGGTGAATGAACTTTCAGTTGAAATGTTTTCAATCAGTAATTCGAATATCGTCGATGTGCCAGCGCTTCCGCCGCAGCTTGCAAGCGCCCCGGCTGAAAAAATAGCAACTAAAGAAAATAAGCCTCTGCCAATATGTCGTTTCATAGGTGAGCCGAATAATATGGTTTTCCAATAGATGAGCAAAACTCTAATCGATATCCGCTGAAAGAAAAACCTAAATCAGCGCCGGGCCTGCATTGCTGAGGAAATTTATCGGATAAGAGGCTGGTTTGCCCAGCAAAGGCGGATCAGCTTAGCGCAGTGAACTGCCTGGCATGGGGCAGAGCGTCATAGCTTCGCGATAGTCGATCTCAAGGTCGTTGTCATCCTTGATGATGGAGAAGAACCGAGACAGATCGTAGTCAGCGGGAGTAATATGCCGCGCTCCACGAAGGTGAATCTCGGTGTAGCGCTTGTCGGCAAAGCGGTTGACTGCTTTTCTCCAGCGACCACCCAACAACAACTTGACGGCGCTGCGGCTGCGATGTCGCATGCCCTTGGCAAATCCCAGTGCTCGCTCGTGAATCGCTCCACGACTGTGAACTACTTCAACCGGTCGTATCGGATATCCGACACTATGAAACGCCTCCGACAAAACCCGTGAACAGATTCTGTCATCTTCGGAAAGGGTAAAGTCAGTCACAAAGCGCCTCATACTCTGAGGCAGCAACTCCCAGGGAAACGCAAAAAAGAAAAGGAGGCGAATGATATGGCGCACGTCATACTGACGGCCAAGCTGCGAAAGTGCGGATTCTACTACTTGATGCATATCGTCTTCGCGCATCGCTTCGGCTCTACATTGGCGAAGTGTTAAACCGGCAAAATCATCAACTGGTTTTAAGTGCACCCGTCGGACCGGATCGGCGTCGATTACCAAATGATCCATTGATCGTTCGCCGTATTTCTCGCGCCATTCGGTCTTTTCGTCTTCCGTTAGCAAATCGCGTCTGTCGCCGACGTATAATACGACATGCGACCAGGGAGAGAGCGTCAAAACCTTTACCACGTATGAAATCCGAGCTGTCCCGCAGACCAGCAACACATCTCCAACTTCTGCGCGCTTTTTCAAATTGCGAATATTGGTGGCATCGCTCGGGTTGTTGGGGCTACCTGATTCGGTGAGGAGTGATACGAAATAGTCGACGATGACTTTGAGCAGTCGCCCAGGGAACTCTAAGACAGATTTAAGGCTTAGGGATTTTGTCATTGCCATTTGTTATTCGTAAGTATGTATACCCGTCAAATGAGTTAGCGTATTGGCGAAACATTTCACCGCTTTCCAAAGCCGTGACTGATCCACTTAACACCGCGTTCTCTAGTACCCTGCGCCAACCTTCACAGAGGTTTTCTTTATCGTACTGCACGTAGTGCAGCACCTCTTGAACACAGTCTCCGTACACTACGTTACAGAGCTCGATCCTGCCGCTGCTATCTATTTCGACATGAACTGCGTTCGTGTCGCCAAAAAGATTGTGCATATCACCAAGAATCTCCTGATACGCGCCAACCAAAAAGGTCGAAAAGTAATAGGGCTCTCCATTATTAAGACGATGCGCGGGCAGATAGGGCTTCACGTCACGTAGATCGGCAAAGCGTGAAATTGCACCATCCGAATCGCAGGTAATATCCGCTAGAACAACGGGAGTATCGGGTCGCTCATTCAATCTATGGACTGGCGTGATTGGAAAAATCTGATCAATGGCCCAGGAATCTGGTAGGGATTGGAAGATCGAGAGGTTGCAAAAGTAGGTATCGCTGAGGATTGCGGGGAGGTTCTCGAGGTCTTCCGGAATATAACTCAAACTGCGTGAGCATTTCGAGACGGCGTTGAGAAGGGCCCAGTACACCTGATCGCCATATGCCCGATCTTGAATACTGACGAGCCCCATATTAAACCGCTGAACCAATTCGCTTCGCAGGGCAACCGCATCGTGTAGAGTCTCCTGACAATTCTTCGCCGAAACCTCCTGCAACATATAGGCTAGGTTTTGCACGATTGAGTTTTCTGATTGCTCGAGAATGAGATCGACCTTGCAGGGCGCGTTAAACGAGTTGGCGATTCCCAATACGTCGAACACAAGAACGGAATGATGGGCCACCGTGGCTCGACCTGACTCAGTGATGATATGTGGGTGGGCTACTTCTGCTTGTCCACAGAGTTCTTCGAGAATCCACACTACATCACGAGCGTATTCGTCGAGCGTGTAATTCTTTGAAGAGCTGAAATTGGTTCGAGAGCCATCATAGTCGACCCCGAGGCCACCACCGATGTCGATGGTATCGAGTTTGGGACAATCGGCTTGAAGCTGCACATAAACTTGACCCGCTTCTTTGAGTGCGGTCCGCAGCGGCGAAATAGTCGTGAGCTGACTTCCAACGTGGAAATGAATGAGACGAACGGCTTCGAGTTTTTCATGGCGGCGAAGTGTATCGACTGCCGATAATATATCAGATACCGTCAGGCCGAATTTCGCTCGGTCGCCACCGGATTTCTCCCAACGGCCGGCACCTTTTCCAGTAATGCGCAGCCGAAAACCGATCTCCGGTTCAACAGAGAGTTTTTCTGCTATCTCAAGCACCAAATCCAACTCAGAAAGCTTCTCGATGATGATAATTGGCCTTCGACCAACTTTCTTCGCTGTTAAGGCCAATTCAAGGTAGCTAGAATCCTTATAGCCGTTGCAGAGCAGGGGACCGTTGAGATGCTCACACATGCCGAGCACCGCGATCAATTCCGGCTTGCTGCCAACTTCGAGACCCATGGAGTAGTCGCTGCCAGTTTGCTGGATCAGGTCGACAATATGCTTCTGTTGGTTGACCTTGATCGGATAGGCTGGAATGTACGTGCCTTGATACTCGTGCTCGTCAATCGCCCTTTGAAACGCTTCGTAGATCGACTTTATTCGATGGCGAAGAATGCCATTGAACCGAAAGAGGACTGGTAACCCGATATCTCGGGCCAGAACTGATTCGACGAGTTCATGGAGGTCAATCCTCGGGCCATCAGGTCCATCGGGAGCAACCGTCATATGCCCAGCTTCATTCACGTCGAAGTATCCAGCGCCCCAATTCTCTATGCCGTAGAGAGTGCGACTCTTTTCAATGGTCCAAGGCTCGATATGGTCAATCACAGGCTGCTCCGCAAATTTTTTTCTGGGCTACTGAGGTTCTTTAAATGGCGCGTTACTTAGTCACAAGACAGTTATTTTGTCAAAATTTTGCTCTCGGCTTCATGGGCCGATTTGCGCAAGATCCGCTCAACAAGCAGAGCCGCAAGCCTTTGAGGCATGAGACGGTTCAGCTGGGCTAAGCAGAAGTTGAGTTTCCCGTTGATCAATATAGCAGATCCTTTCTCTGCCGCTCGAAGTGCATCGTGTACGACTTTCTTCGCGGGTTCGGCTGGGAGAAAATCCATCTTGTCCTTCAAGCCGACAACCAAGTGAAACTCAGTAGTAGTTGGCCCTGGGCAGTGAGCCATTACTCTTACGCGAGCCTTTCCCGATGTTGCTCGAAATTCACAGTCGAGCGCCAAGCTGAGGCTGAGCAGGAAGGCTTTTGTCGCGCCATAGGTAGCCATGTATGGCATGGGATTAAATGCAGCAGTCGAGCATACATTGATGATACTACCACCACCATTGCGCTGCATCAGCGGGCCGAAATGACGACAGAGCGTCAAAGGGGCGATGCAGTTGAGCTCAACCATCTGTTGCTCCCATTGGAGGTCGCTCTGTCCAAAAGGTCCGAGGGAACCAAACCCAGCATTGTTTACCAGCAGATTGATATTCGGGTAGTTTGTTGCGACAGATTCGCAGAGTTGTTGCCGTGCACCGGGGTCACTTAGGTCGCAGGTAGCTACTTCTGCAACAAGTTCTGTGTTTGAGGCTTGCCAGAGGTGTTCAATCTGCCGCTGCAACTCTTCGAGACGATCGCTTCGTCGGGCTACCAATACAAGATTGTGACTTCGACGCTCGGCGATCTGCCTGGCGTATTCCCAACCCAACCCGGATGAGGCGCCGGTTACCAGCGCAGTCCTTCGATCGTTCAAATTGATTCCTCGGCTAAATATTTCCGTCGTTACGGGAGCCCGATTGTTGTAAACTCCTATCGCGGACTAGGCAATCTATAACTTATAAAATTGGTGGGCAATGGCTGGCAAATCTGGCGATAACATCGGGGCTCGTGTTCTCATCATGCTCTATGCCGCAGCCATTGTGGCAATTGGAGCACATCCGTTCGAAAAACGTCATGGTGGGCTGTTTAGCTACCTTAAGAAAGAGTCTGCGAGCCTGGTCAAGCGAGATTGGCTGCCAGAGAACCTGCTTGATGGCAAAAAGAGATTTGAGCTGGGAGATATCAAAATGCCCAAGCGGGCACAGCTCGGTCGTGGTGGCAAAACTGGCGAGATTGGGTTTCGCACTGAGGCCCGGAAAGGCGAAAGTGGGAAAAGCTCTAAGGAATTGGACCGTTTGAGCAAATCAGACCGCTCAGAGCTCGGATCTTTGATAGATGCAGTTGCGCAGGAATAGACGGGGTGGCACTCTCTGCAAGTAGTCCTGGATAATTTGAGGTAGTTACATGTTCCTAAGATCAAAATTCTCACGACGATTAGTTGGCCTTTGCCTGATTTCCACCCTGGCCGTTGGTTGCAGCTCGCAGGCGCGATTGGAGGATGTCGTAGTATTTGGCAACAGTTCACTTCAGTCCGCTTTGCAGGAGCGTTTGGAACGCTTCAATCGAGCCCGCTATTGGGGTGGGTTGAGCGAAACTGTCGCGTTTGTAAAGCCGAACTATCAAAGGCAGTTCGTCGAAGCTGAGCGCGGCAATACCGATATTCAGCGGATGGTTCGCAGTGATGTCACTCACGTAGAACTTTCCCCTGATGGGAAAAGCGCCGACGTTCAAATCGAGGTTCGCTATTTCGAGAAGCCCACCTATTTGGTTAGGACCAGAACCGAAGAGCAAACCTGGGCCTACAACCGATTTGGCGGTGGATGGCTTCTTACCGAACTCAATAAGAAAGACGAAGGTAAGATTCACGAATCCGGTCCGCAGCAAGGACGGGGTATGCCTTCGCGAAGTCCATACGAATTCTAGTTTGTGGGTAGGATGTTCCACGAAATGGCATTGAGAACATTCTTCGCTGGTCGTTTTGCCGGTTTAGCTAGTGCTGTACCTTCCGGCAAGTTGGTCCATGGCTTGAGGCAGGGGGGCAACGGGTTTCTCGTTTGCCTCTTTCTCCTCAGCAGCGCTGGTTGCAGCACATTTTGGTCGTTCGAGCATATGAACGAAGGGAACTCGACGGGCCGCCCAGCAGTACCAAAGCCAGTCGAACTCAGTCGGCAAGATACTGAGCCAGATGCCGAGGTAGCATCTGTCGATAGCGTTGCAAAGGCACCAATACTGTTAGAGGTAGCTCAAACCTTTTTCGAAGAAGAAGACCTGAGAATAAAGGTCAGATTGACATCCCGCACGACTTTGAATGCCGAGAATGTGATCGTCTCAGTAGTCGGTCTGGAAGAGGGCGAGGTTGTCGAGCAGGAAGTGCAGCGTATTAGCACTGTGCTTGGACGCTCAGAAATCGGGAGTGGTGAAACAGTACTCGTTGATTTTACTCTGCCTGGCGAAGGACTTACTGAATACCAAATTCGCGGTAGTTGGGGAGATCACGCGGCCAAAGCGCTTTTGGCTGAGCGAGTTTCTCGCAGAGCCCTGCCAGAAGAGTTAGAAGAGTCTCCTGATGAGGTACACTTTTCCGAGGCCGGACCTGGTATGCCTTTTACCGATGAGTCGATCTCCGAGGAGCCGGCAGCCAGAGCCCGACTCGCTGCATCGATCGATGCACCCCAACGTGTAGAGGCTGAACCAACACAGAGCAGCGGCATGGGCTCAAAGCGAGTGCTTACACTTGAGAACGTAGAACTTAAGGCAGAGCCTTCTGATTGTTCTGAGCCACCTTGTTCATTGCTCTACACGATACGGGCTGAATTGGTGAACCATGAAATTGATACACTCGGCGATATTGGCTTGGCGGTTGGACTCTATTGGGCAAATGCAGGCCAACTTCCACAGATTCCTGAGCATCTCGCACCGCTTACCGATAACGAGGAAGAAATTCCCTTAGGGCGATTGTTGTTGCACCCAGCGGCTCGAAAAAAGATTCGGATAGCGGTCGACCGTGAAGTGCCACAAGTGCCGGGAGGTGAGTTCATTCCCCATCTTCGCATAGTACGGTATCGTCCTCTGATACCTGAACCTTTGGGTGAGTAACGCTCTATAAATACTACTTTTTCTTCAATACTAGCTATGGACCACACAGCGTCAGACTCGACTCAGCTTGCAGCCAAGGGCAATGCGCCGGCTCGGCCGGGAGTCTACATTCGAACCTTTGGCTGTCAGATGAACGAATATGACAGCGAGAAGATGTATGCCTTGATGTCTCCGACCCATAGCCCGGTTAAGACAGCGGAAGAGGCTGAGGTGGTTATCGTCAATACCTGTAGCGTTCGGGAGAAAGGTGAGCACAAGCTTTTCAGTTTGTTGGGTTCACTGGCTCTACTCAAGCAAGAACGCCCTGAGATGATAATTGGCGTCAGCGGATGTGTTGCGCAACAGGAAGGCAAGAACATCCTAAAACGAAGCAAAGCAGTAAACTTTGTAATTGGCACCCATAACCTTTCGCTGGTGCCGGGTTTAGTCAAGCAGGCTCGAGAGGGTTCGGAAGCGACTGCCGCAATTGATTATCGAGAAGAATGGGAAGAACTGCCCGACGAATTTACTGCGCGCCCCCGGTTCGATGGCGACTCAGTTGAGCCGTTGCAAAGCGCGTTCTTCTCACCCGTACGCGCCTTAGTGGCGATTCAGCGTGGGTGCGATAAAATGTGCGCGTTTTGCGTGGTGCCTCGAACCCGCGGGCCACAGGTAAGTCGAAATGTCGAAGAGATTCTCAAGGAGATTCGCCTCAAGGCGCGACTCGGTGCGCGCGAGGTAATGCTCCTTGGCCAAACGGTAAATTCGTTTGGATTGGATTTGTCCCCACGGGTTCGATTTGAAGATTTGATTCGAGCCATTGCTGATATCCCGGGGATTGAGCGAATTCGATTCACGAGCCCGCATCCCGCCGAGGTGCGTCCCGGGTTCATTGAGCTCTATGGAGAGGTCCCGCAACTCTGTCCGCATATTCATTTGCCACTCCAGTCCGGTAGTGACCGAATCTTGAAATTGATGAACCGCAACTATCGAAAGAAGCGATATTTGCAGATTGTCGAGCAGCTGAATAATCGCTATCCGAGTATTGCGATGACCTCCGATATGATTGTGGGCTTTCCCACGGAGACGGAGGAGGATTTCCAGGAAACTATGGATGTAATACGGCAGGTGCGTTATAGCTCCTCCTATTCGTTCAAGTACTCTAGACGACCAATGACCCGTGCAGAGCAAGAATTCACCCCAGATCAAGAGGTGGAAGAGGATGTCGCTCAAGACCGATTATTGCGGCTTCAGGAGCTGCAGGATCAAATAAGTCTTGAAATAAATCAAGCACGTATAGGGTCAAAAGTTACAGTACTTGTAGAAGGGCAGAATAAGAAGATATCATCATCAATGAGGGGGAGAATACCTCAAAACACTCCAATTGAATTGCTTGTTCCAGAGGGATCGGACATGGCTTTGGAGGTGGGTGATATCGTTGAGGCAGTGGTGGAGCGTGCAAGCCCCCATGGGCTACGTGGCCGTTTTGTAAGCCGGTAATTCGTGCGAGCAGTTTGATGAAAGTTGGTAAGAAAGAAATTGAGATGTTTGTTGCGGGACTCGTGCTCGATCCTTCATCGAATGCACCGATTGTTGTGCTGAAGGATGAGACGGGAGACATTTGTCTGCCGATTTGGATTGGCTTGGCTGAAGCCACGGCAATTGCAAGTGCGCTTAAGAACGTCGATCTTGCCAGACCGATGACTCATGATCTGCTGAAAAATACAATCGATGATTTTGGCGGTCGAGTTACCAAGGTCATCATCAGTGAACTTCGAGATAATACCTTTATAGCCAATATCGAAATAGTTGTTGGCGAGACGGTTCGTTTGCTTGATGCGCGACCGAGCGATGCAATCGCATTAGCAGTGAGAACAAGCGCTCAGATTACCGTTGTAGAGACGGTTCTCGAGCAGGCACAAGTTACCTTGGTGCCAGTTGATCCCGATGAATCGGAAGAGTTCGAGTTAAAGCCAGAGGATCAAGAAAGCGACGCGCAAAACTTCGCCAATATCGATAAGGAAAAGTGGGAACAAATTCTCGCTGAAATGGATCCTGACGATTTTAAATATAAAATGTAACGACAGCAGCAACTACATGAACCAGTCTACAGATACCCAGGGCACAGAAGATAAAACTGCGACAAGCTCCAAAACTCCAGCGAATGATCGTCAATCAACCAGTGACGCCGAGCAGCTCGCTGATCATTTGCGGTCGATCGAAGGTGTCGATGATGATATCGCCGAGGTGCTTGCGAATAATTGGCAAAGAGTGCTCGGCGCATTGTTGCTCGTGTTAATCGCGGTTGTCCTCGTTCATCAGTTTCGCGGTGCGAAAGCAACCCGCCAGGCTGGTGCAGCTGAGAGACTCTCCGCTACGCAACGCGCCTATCAGGGAATTATCAATCAGCCAGTCGATGAAGCGCCAGTCGATAAAGCGCCAGTTGAGCAGCCCGAGTCGGCAGATCCCGAGGCTGGTGACCCCGAAACTAGTGATCCTGAGGCTGGTGATCCGAAAGCCGCCGCTGAGCAAGAAGTTGAAAAGACGGATGCGGCTTCGACCCAAGAACAAATCTTTGACGAAAACAGTGGGCTGCTGATTTCGACGAATCAAGGAACTGTCTATGCCGATTTCGCAGTGCTGTATCAAGCAACCCGGGCGCTCCGTGCAGGAGATTTTGCCGAAGCCCGAAGCAAGTTAGAACAGTATCAAGTAAAGCCTCCGTTTCCCGAAGGCTCGATAAGCGATCGAGATGTGTTGATCAGTGAATTAGCCTCGCTGCTTTACGCCCGTGTGCAAGTGGCAGAGGGAG
>CBDUGV010000096.1:0-14005 GCA_965366815.1 uncultured Bdellovibrionales bacterium
ATTGTGCCGAGTGTCAGCATAACGGCTTCCAGGGTTTCCCAATCCAATAATTGCAAACAATGTTCTTCCGGTGATTACTCAGCTGGTTTTGTCTCTTCACCACCTTCTGCAGGAGCCGCATCATCAGCAGCAGCATCCGCCTCCGCATCAGTCGTCGTCGCAGTCAAAGCTCCACGTACTGCAGCTACCGCGGCAATGGTTTGATCCGGGGTGGTTTGCAGTTCGACTCCATCCGGGAGTTTCAGATCACCAGCGTGAATGGCACTTCCTTCGGTGAGCTCGCCGACTTCAACTTCAATACCAGCTGGAATTTTGCCTGGAACACATTCGACGTCAATACTGTAAGCCCGTTGCTCAAGAACCGCGAGACCCTGCTTCACCGCAGTCGGCTCACCCAGCAGTTTTACTGGCACTGGAATAACAATTTTCTGACCTTCCGCTACTTCCAAGAAGTCAACGTGCAGAAGCTTGTTCTTCATTGGCTCTTTCTGGATCTCTTTCACAAAAGCAATCTTGCCATTGATGTCTGATTCTTCGCTCACGAAACGGAACAACTGAGTCGAACCGCTACTGCGGCCAGCCATAGTAAACTCGTGTGTATCGAGTGAAATCATTGTCGAAGATTCACCGCCTGCATAAACGACACCAGGGATTCGGCCATCTGCCCGCATTCGGCGCATTGCACCACTCCCAACTACGTCACGCTTCTCAACTTTAATTTCTTTACTTTGCACCGTCTAATCCTCTCGTTAATCGCTTCCGAACAATAGGCTCACCGACTCGTCTCGATGAATTCGCTTAATTGCTTCGCCTATAAGTGCTGCAACCGAGAGTCGCACACACCATTTGTCCTGATCGGTTATATCCCTATGATAAATCGTATCACTCACAATAATTTTCGATATCTGGCTCTTCGGAAGTTTTTCTTTCGCCGCACCCGACAATACTGCGTGGGTGCAACTCGCGATAACTTCCGCCGCGCCATTCTCTTTCAATGCATCTCCAGCCTTTATCAGCGTCCCCCCGGTGTCGACCATGTCGTCCACAAGAATGCAGACCTTATCTTTCACCTCTCCAACCACATTCATCTCAGCAACTTCGTTGGGCGATGCGCGCCGCTTATCGATAATCGCTAGAGAAGAATCAAGACGCTTCGCATATGCGCGGGCTCTTGCCACACCTCCCGCATCAGGAGATACAATACAGAGATCTTTCCCAAAATAGTGCTCTTTGAGATAATTCAACAGCACCGGTCGAGCATACAAATTATCAACCGGAACGTTGAAAAATCCCATTACCTGCCCAGCGTGCAAATCCATCGTTAAGACACGAGTTGCACCCGCTGCGACAATCAAATCTGAAACAAGCTTCGCAGTAATCGCGACTCGAGGCTTGGTTTTGCGGTCCTGTCGAGCATACCCAAAATAAGGTAACACCGCGGTCACCCGCTCGGCGCTGGCACGTCGAAGCGCGTCCATCAGGATGAGCAATTCCATCAGATGGTCATTGCCCGGTGTAGAAGTGCTTTGGATCACGAACACATCTTGTCCGCGCACGTTCTCGCGAATCTCTACGCCAAGCTCGCCGTCACTAAATCGCCGCACGTCACATGCGGTTAGCTCCACCCCGGCTGCTCGTGCAATGTTCGACGCAAGCTTCGGGTTAGAACGTCCGGCAATTATTGAAAGCTTTCCTCGCATGAGCGTTCCGTTTTCGAGCTGGCGACTAACTGAATGGCTTCACGTGTTTGCTTCACTGAGCCACCGTCGAGCAGAGTTCAAAAAAAAAAGCTGGGCGGGCAGGGATCGAACCTGCGAATGCCGGGACCAAAACCCGGTGCCTTACCGCTTGGCGACCGCCCAATTTCGTTCTATCAACTCAATCTAAAGTCCAATGCCTACCTACCACTTCCCTCCCCGTCTTTTCACAGGAAAATCGTGGTACTGGTTGTGCAACTTCCACAAACCAGCCTTCGGGCACTACACCACAGAGCGAGTTAGCCACCTTCACAGCATCCTTGAGCGAACTACAGAAACCAACCACCGTGCTTCCACTACCAGCTAGTAGCACTCCACCACATCCAGAATCCCTAAGTATCTGAGCGCTCTCAGCTACTTGGGGAACCTCTTGGTTAACAACTCGCTCAAAGTCATTAAATAGTTCGGCGAATATCGCCTCGGATGCCTTGCTCTCAGGCACTCCGCTACTACCGCTAGCGTCCGAATAAGTCAACTGTTTCTCTTCCTTAGACCGGCACTGGTTTAAGAAGAGCCCCAAGGAATTCATCGCACACTTCGTGCGTTGGTCCAGCCCCACCTCAGCAGCATTTAGAAAGCCAACGCTCGGGTCGTATGTCTCTCCCAACTCAGTTGAAGGACTACACCCAAACAGCCTATAGGCCCTCTTAGTTTCCATACCGCTTGGGGGCTTTAGCATGACCAAGCCCCACTCACTCAACTTATCACTCGAGACAGACTCCCCGCCTGCGGCTAAGTTGGCCAATTTATTACCAGTTCCATCAACAAATATCAAGCAATTCGAGAGCTTTGCTGGGACGTCAGAACCAAGCTCATAGGCCAGTTGATAGACCCGCATGGTATCAGCTGTCGACAGCCGGTAATGCTCGCTGAGCAACCGCAGTACAGCTGCAGCGTTGGAGCTTCCTCCCCCGAGACCGGCTTGCCAAGGAATCCTTTTGGCAATTCTGATCTCAATAGAGACTCTCGGCTTCTGAGGGAATACCTCGAAGAACCGCCGTAGCGCTACTGCCGCGAGATTATCCTCAGAGGAAAGCTTAGCAATTTCCTCGGAATTCATTGCGGATGAATTCGAAACGAGCTCTTGGTGAGCTTGTAGCTTTTCGCTTAAGCTACAGACGCAGCGGAACTCGCTTTCTCCCGAGCTAGGTCTAATCTCCAACTCCAGGTCGTCATATAAACTGATCGGGCAAATGATGCTCCTCAGTACGTGGTAGCCCGTAGGCAGTTTGCCTCGCACTTCCAATGTCAGATTAACCTTGGCTGGACACCGGGTCCGCAAAACGGTCATTACAGCAGTTTACCTGTTGATATCATTAGAAACATTTGGTTTAACTCTAATTGATGATTTATCTTCATCAGCTATTTATTTACTCGAGGAATGTTTATTCCTCAAAAGTGTAGATCCTCTAAGGGACAAACGATCTTCTAGGTAGAGTTGTCAACTTCGGTTGCTTGACTAGGTTCAAAAAGAGCCGCCTAAAAGAGAACTGAGGTTCCGCAGGACACGGGGTGTTGTATGGAGGGGAAGATGCGCGAGTTCCCTTTGTGCTTGAAGTGTAAAGTGGGTGTATTAATTCCACTTTCGGACTACGGGCAAGAAGGTGCGACGGTTACCTATAAGGCTTGGGCTTGTCACAATCCTGAATGCGGTTATTCGCTACGGATTGATAAGGGCGAAATTTCCTATGGCCGAAAGATACAACCGAAGAGCTAACCGCCTTCGCTTTCAGGTGGCTTCTGGCTAATGCCGAGCTTATCCATTTTATACTTGAGAATTCTCCGGCTAATGCCAAGCACTTCGGCGGCTCGCGTTTGAACATAGTCGCTGCGCTCCAGCGCTTTCATGATGAGATCCATCTCGAAGGCTTTCTCAGCTTCTTCAAAAGGAATTGCTCCCTGCAGCACATCTTCTGTTAAGTTTCCACCATTTGGAACCGCGCGGATGCGACTCGGCAAGTCGCCTGGCTCAACGATCGCTTTTGTTGACAATGCCAGTAGGCTCTCAACTACATTCTCTAATTCACGCACATTCCCCGGCCACGAATACTTGGATAATACCTCGAAGGCCTCGGGGCTTACTTTCGGCGCACGATTGGCGTAGATAGGCGACAGCTTGGCGATAAAGGCATTCACCAAATTGGGAATATCCTCTGCCCGAGAGCGCAGCGGAGGCATTTCAATCGACACTACATTTATTCGGTAAAATAAGTCCTGTCGGAAATCTCCGTCGCGAATCGCCGTTTCCAGATTGCGGTTCGTCGCAGCTAGAATTCGGACATCGACCCGAATAGGTTTTGACTGTCCCACCCGGTAGAATTCTTGGTCCTGGAGAAATCGAAGCATTTTGACCTGAATCGGCAAACTGAGCTCTCCAATTTCATCGAGCAACAGTGTTCCGCCATCGGCCAATTCAAACTGTCCAATTCGACGTTCCACCGCATGAGTGAATGCCCCTTTCTCATGACCGAATAGTTCTGATTCTATGAGAGTCTCAGGTATTGCCGCACAGTTGAGTGCAATGAACGGACGATCGCTGCGAGAGCTTCTCTGATGGATTTCTTTCGCAATTACTTCCTTACCGGTCCCAGACTCTCCAGTAATAAGAATGGTAGTATCTCGATGGGCTACTTGATCGACCTTGGCGTACAAATCCTTCATTATCGGATGAGCGCCAACCATCTGACCATAGTCGCCTGAGACGATCGCCGCCTCTGGTCTCGCATGAGCAAAGGTTGAAACTTGACTTGGAGAGACTCGCCCCGCAGCACCGCTCTTGAGAATTTCCTCGATGAGACTCAAGAGCTCATCGACATCGAATGGTTTACTAAGATAATCGACCGCACCGATCTTCATCGCCTCAACTGCGGTTTTGACAGTAGTCGAAGCGGTCAACATGACCACAGGCAGGCTTGGAAATTTCGAATTTAGCTTTTCGAGTAAGCCTATGCCATCAAGACCAGGCATCATCACATCGAGCAATACTATATCGGGCAAAGTATCGGTTTGGATGGGCTTTTGCGCCTCGCCCTCGTACTCTAAAAACGAGAGTGCCTCTTCCCCACTTTCGGCAACCGTCACACGGTACAGCCGACTGAGAATCATCTCAAGCGACTCGCGGACGGAAGATTCGTCATCAACAATAAGAACTTTTTTTCGTTCTGATCCCATGCATAACCTCTGCGGCCCTTTCTCAAGGGCGAAATATGGCCAATAGCAGCACCAGAGGTTATGATGCACAAAATTGTACACCGACCCGAAATTTCCGGGCAATCCGCAAAGCAAATTTTAGCTATTAGTTTCGATATGTTACACAGCCCAAAGCAGCATCGCTCCCCGCTCATGATGGTCAGGACCGCAGTTCTTTCCCTTATTCTAGCGATCATTTCTCTCCCAATACCCGCACAAGCGGCCGATCCCGCAGTGCTAACGCCTCCAAAGCCACCCTCATTTGTCGAGTACCGTCCTCAAACCAAACAGTTTCAGCAGGCACTGCACCCGCTCGTAGAGAATATCAACAAAGCCTTCGCCCAGGGTAAGCAAGAAAGAGCAGCAGCGCTAAAGGGTATCGTCGAGGAGATCGACCAAGCGATTGCGAGCAAGGGTCGCGGCTACCACGATGAACTATTTCATTTGCGCGGATACGCCATGGAGCGGCTCGAAAAGGCCGACGAGGCACAAGCGGCTTACCAGAAATCGCTCAACCTCAAAGCAAACAATCCAGTTGCTCTGTTTCGTCTGGCTACTATTCTGAAAGAGAAAAAAGCCTGTGGCCAAGCAATACCCCTCTATAAAGAGGTGATGTGGCGAAGTGCAATAAATCACCACGAAGCCTTCTTTTCTATAGGAGAATGTCACCTACTCCTCGATGAAGAGGAGAAAGGTCTTGCCGCCATCGAAAGAGCGGTTCAACTCAATCCTATATTTCTTCCGGCAATTCACTTTATTGTAGATTACAAAACGAAGTTGCTTGAGGAAGAAATCAGTCCGATCAAGCAAGCAGTCCTCGAAGCGGAAATCGCATCCCAACTGACGTTAGTTCGCGAGCTTGAGCCCAACGATCGAGAAGCTGGATTTGCCCTGGCTCGACTACTTTTGAGACAGAGCGACCCTCTCCTTAACGCGACACGACTCGTAGAAGCTGAAGCCATTGCCAACCAGTTTGCCGACAGTTCAGACTATGATGACGCTGATGCCGTGCGTTTGTTGTTTGATGTCCGTCTGAAGCGAGGAAATCTGGAGCAAGCAGAGAGCGCCTTGCAGCGCGGCTTACAGAAGAATCCGCAAGCTACGCGCTTGCTTGAGGCCCAGAGACAACTCGCGATTCAGCAGCAGGCCCTAGAGATACAGAAAAACGAACTTGAAGAGCCAAGTTAACGTACTGCTATTATTGCATTTTCCCCCATCTCTGACCCAGCCCGCCCAGAAGTAAACTTAATCTCTCGATCTGTCGATACTAGTAGGCAGAACAAGAAATTAGGGGGCGTACGGTGTCCAAACCACCTTTGGAAACAGATCGAGAATTCGGTGAGATACACATTGAAGAGGTCAATGACCCAGGTATCTTTCGTTGGCTCATCGCTTTAGCATCGACACTCGTAGTTGCAGGAGCGCTCTACTTTGCAGATCTTGCAAGTACCGGCTTTCACTTTGCTCAACTAAATCACGAACTCCAACAAGAACTCGCCCAGACAGACGATCCCTCTAAGGTGCTTCTCAAAGAAAAATTCAAACCATTCTTAGAAGAACGCAAATTGCAGCTCAGCACAGCCATGGGAATCTATAGCCAGATAAAGAGTAACAATATTTCACAGGCATTTGCCTGGTCTGACGATGCTCGTCTACCAAAAACGAAAACTCAGGAACAGCTCGTTGAGAAGCTCGAAGAAATTCTGAAACGAAGCAAGTCCAAGACCGACTTCAACCTCCAGCGCGACAAGGTTCTCGAGGGAAAAATCGAACTTGCCAAGGAACATCTTATACTTGCGAGTGAATTCGCGGGCCTGCTCGGTTTTGAAAGCGAATCACTGGATCTACTGACTCGTTCACAAAAAATTCGATCGCTTGAAGACGCCGAACAGATCGGTATCTCGTTTTACAAGGATGGTGTGTTTGCCGACTATCCCGTAATTAGCAAGATGCCGGATGGAGTTCCGAATTACCTCAGAGTTGAACAACATCTCGAAGATGCCACTCGTGCCCGAGTAATTGGTCAGCTGGTCCGGAAGAAAAGTAAGCTCCGCAAGGAGCTTCTCGCCTTCAAGGATAAGGGGAAGCCACTTCGTGACTCAATTCATAAACTCGAGGATGACTTCGAGACAATCGACGACAACGCCGATGCGTACCTACAGGAACGGGAAGAAGAACGGGCGGAAGCTGTCGATCTCGCCGGCACGTACATCCAGGAGCTCGTTCGCCCCAAGATAGACCCTAAGGTTCTCAAGGCCTATGAAAATCTAAGGCTCTATAGTGCCAAATGGTTCGGCGCTCAGCTTCCGAAACTCGCCTCGGTGTAAATCTACCTATTTCGCTTTTTATATTTGTAACACCCTACGATATGGTCATCGACCATGCCCGTCGCCTGCATGTACGCATAACAAATCGTTGAGCCGACAAACTTAAAGCCTCTTGCCTTGAGGTCTTTGGACATCGCATCAGACTCGGGAGAGGTCGCTGGAATGTTTTTCTTGGTCCGGTTCGCCTTACTGCGCTTGGTCTTGTAGTCGGTAAACTGCCAAATATAGTGATCAAAACTGCCGAACTCCTCTTGCACTAAAAGGAATGCTTGAGCGTTCAAGCGAGAGCTCTCTACTTTGAGCCGATTGCGAACAATCCCCTCATCTTTCAGCAAGCGCTCCAAATCGCGCTTTGTGAACCCGGCAATTTTCTCTGGATTAAAATCTCGAAAGGCTCGACGAAAATTTTCACGTTTTCGAAGAATGGTGATCCAACTTAAACCCGCTTGAAAGCCTTCTAGAATCAGCATTTCGAACAGTCTGCGATCATCGTGCTCCGGGATGCCCCATTCGGTATCGTGATACTCAACATACAGTGGATCGTCTCCACACCACCAGCAACGTGGCTTCTCGCTCAAGACGAGTTTCTTCTTGTTCATTGGAAACAGTAGAGTGCTATACGGTTCGTCGAAACCGCAAAATAACACGCAGGGGCGGTACTCGAAAGTCTACTCTGTGGTGGGCGTCGAAGGTTGCGCTGCCGGAGACTTTTTACTACTACCCGCAGTTCTACCAATGTGGTCTAAGAATTGCTTCTCTATCACCTGTTGCGCCATGGAATAGATTTGTTCTTTATCCTCATACATCGAGAAAAACCCGAGCGGGATTTGGAACCCACCTCGGTCGCGGATGTTACCACCACCGTAATATTTCCCACTCTCCGGCGACACCCCGAGCACGCCTTTGAGAAACTCGTCAGGGTTGATCATTTCGCTCCGGGTGCGAAGCGAGCCGTCAATCGTCTTTTCATCGACAATTCCAAACACCAAAACAGTATCTGTCCCCTCGCGCGCAAGAAGCAGTTCTGTGACTTGGGGAATACCGTCACGATCAGCAGAGCGCACAAAGCCAACATCGGAAACGATGAAGTTGTCGTGAATTCTTCGATTCACTAGGGCACTCTCAAACATATCGAGCATCGATGGAGTGAGCACTTTGCGCTCAATCAATTCAATGACCTGGTTATCAACACAAGACCCAAGAAAGGCTGCCGCGCTATATTCGGCTTGCGTTGCTCCCAAGAATCGTCCGGTATCACTTCGCAAACCATGCATAAGCGCCGTCGCAAGCCGGACATGTTCCGGGTCACTTGAAGAAAGTCCTTCTGGGTACATCTCGTGCAAGTATTCAGAGAGTATTGAAGCAGTGGCTGCATAGTGCGGGCGGACATCAACGAATTTTGCAGGTGGATGAACCACATCTTCACGATGGTGGTCGATAAACGCAAAAAACTCGAGACCATGTTCCTTAAATCGACGATCGATAGAAGTCTGCCATTTCTGCGAGTCTACGATGCTATAGATAGCGTATTGGGCAAGATCGACTTCGCTACTGTACTTGACCAGATTAACACCGAGTCGCTTCACAAGTGTTCTGTTTTCATGATGGCTGACACCAGAGAAACAGAGAATCGTACTATCGATATCGAATTGGCTGGCGATTAACGTCAAAGCAAGCGCCGAAGAGATCGCATCGGGATCAGGCGTGCCCTGGAGCACAATAAGATGCCCTACCCCAGCCCGCTCCTCGAGGAGTTCACGTAGCCGAGCATATTCCTGCGCAGACCCAGTGCCGTTTCTGACTTTTGATTCAACACGGCCCGAATCAGGCGTTCCATTGGTCTTGGAATACTCATCCAAGCCATGCAGTTCTTCCGAATTCACGTCTTTCTGCTCGCCCATATGTTTACCGGGTCCTTACAAGCAGTAACGGACAGTCCGCTACCTCTCTTGAGATTCGACGCTAGAAACTCTCCCATCGATTCCGGCTTCGAAGCGATAATCTGCCAATTTCTCCAGTAAATTACAGTGCTTACATACGCCATTAAAGCGACATAAACCGATTAAAGTGTAA
Organism: uncultured Bdellovibrionales bacterium; assembly: GCA_965366815.1. GTDB lineage: Bacteria > Bdellovibrionota_C > UBA2361 > SZUA-149 > SZUA-149 > CBDUGV01. The sequence goes on from CBDUGV010000096.1 coordinate 9,347, forward strand.
AGATTCCAAACAATTATGCCGCTAATAAAGAGAGAAAGAAGAAATTATCTAAAGAATGAACGTTCAATTGGCTGATTTCCTTAGATCTTTTCCCTCACTTAGTCGGTCTTACTTTATATATGATCGGTAGGGGGTTCCTTTTAATAGCCCCCACCAAAGGTTCTAGAGCGGTTCAAATAGAGGTAGCATGAGCAAATTGTCATTAGGTTTTCTGGCAGTCCTTTCTGCAGGAACGTTCCAGCTTGGCCTACCCTCAATGTCTCATGCCGCTCCGACACTAAATCCTAGTATTTCTATGCAATAACAATCTGGAAACTCCTATTACCCAGACCTAGTAGAAATCGAGACCGTATTTCAGAAACTCTTTCCGAGATTTCGTAGCTCCAGTGGACCGCTCTGTTCAGCAGCGCAAGCGACTCGTTCCTCTACCAACGCCGTCTATTTTTATTCGAGTGGCGATCGGCCGGTAATCGAGATCGTCGTTCAGCCAATTTCGGAAACAAATGCCTTTGCTTTAGCGAAGCACTCGCCTTGGACTAAGATCTTTCTAACTCAAGGCTTGCTAGACCGACTCGAGTCTCCTTCAGAGCTTGCGTTTGTTTTAGCGCACGAGATGGCGCATGTTGCTTCGGAACATAGCGCGCCTCACGGCTACACCGGCTTTTTCACGAAATCGCAACTCAAGAAAATCGCTGACGTGCACCGCAAATGGGAATTCGAAGCTGATATGGAAGCTTTGGTTACCTTGAAAAACGCGGGCTATAATGGAAATGCCGCAGCGGCTTTGCTTGAACGATTCGAGTCTGATGACGTGAAAGTTACAGTTGATTACCACAGACGCCACCCGAGCATTCAAGCAAGAGTGCAACTCTTGCGCTCCACTGTCAGTGACCCAAAGGCAGACCGCTTCGCTTGGTCTCGCTAAACACGTAAAGGAATAGGATTGCTCCTCGCTGGTGTAGGTAAGCCGCCGCTTACCTATCGGTTCCTTGTTCTACCGCCGCGATTCTTAACCCGCTGAAACTTGGCGTTCTTATCTTCACCCTGAGCCCGCTGTAGCTTCATCTGAACAGTTGTACGATTCTTACCGCCAGTAATGTCCCGACGAGTTTCGACGACATAGATTGCGTCTTCAGTAATTTTAACGACAACCCCTTCAGCAGTACCGATCCGCGTACCGTTTGTTACGGGATACCCGATACCAGTTGCGTCCTCAACAAAGGCTTTGAAATCTCCAGACTTCTGATCCTTTAGAATGGCCGTAACCTTCAACTGACCAATGCTGTATCGCTGGAGCGGCGGCAAGTCCATATTGACGTCACTCATCCCCGAGAAATCAAACGGCTGAAACGGGTCTCGTTTCCCGGTCGGATCGTAGACGAAATCATTCATCTGCATGGTATTAGGATTGATGTAGCCGTTAGCTTTGAGAATTTCGTCAGCCCTGCTCGACGCTGATGCAAGTTTTACATCGGCACCCTCAACGACCGCTGGCTCTGAGGGCCCACTTCCGTCGAGTGAGCTTATTGGTTGTCCGTTTTCCGGGTTAACTGGAAGCGCATCAAAATACTTGGGGATTAGATCCTCAACTGATTGAGGAGGCTTGCCTCGAGTAGCGGTGTAATCAGCCACGGCGAGCTGCACTCGCAACATTACCTCTTGTTTCGGGGTAATATCACCATGCGCCTTCACTTGTTCAACGCCCGAAGCAACCATTTCCCGTGGAGTCAGCTGCTTGCTGTTGAAGTGTTTGAAAAGTAAAAAGCCGACTAAAGCGACTACCGTTACACCAACTAGAATGCGTTGCATGAAACTCTAAATCCCCATACTAAACCGCGGCGAAACAAAAAAACTGCTAAACTGAATTCTCGACTAGCACTGCTCAGCGGTTAGGCTATCTATTAGCTCTTTCGCAGATCATACAACATAGATGCAATCCACAACCACAAAAATTCAGCTAATTGCGCGAAACTGTTGTTAGTCCTTTCCCACTTAGAAACTGCAACAACTTTGCCAGAAGAATGCTCCGCGATTTTGCCGATACTTTGGCTAGATTTACCGACTTTCGCGGCATCTATTGGAAGACACCAATCAAGTGTTTTGGTATATTCCTCAGGCTATAAAAAGTATTCCCGACGCAGAGCGTGTTTCCTGCAGTTTTATTGGTTGATACTACTGTTTTATTGGTTGATCCTGCTGTAGTAAACGGGCACCCTACTTTTTTGCGCAGTTTTCGTATTCTGAGAATTAATAGTTTAGCTCCTAACGGAGTCTTGAGGTAGCGGTAGCATGAGCTGTAAACGAGCCTGGCATTACCTACTAGTTTTGTCACTAACAAACTTCGGTGGATGTACTGACTATTGGTGGTCGCGTGGACAGCCGCCTTCAGTAGCCGATTTGCTGGCTCACTCAAGTGAGAAGCTCGAAGATGCACGAGCTAGTCGACAATCTTTTCGCCCCATCGTTGCTAAGAGATCCAGTGCCATCCAAGAGTCTTTTACATCTGCAATCTCGATTCTTGAAAAAAATGGTCCCGGGGAGCAACTAAATGAAGTGCTCAACAAGACCCAAGAGAACTTTATTTCTCTAGAGGGCACACTCTCGGTTGGTTCCAGAGCATCATATTCTGAACTTTCTGGTCAATTGCGAGCGATTGCACTTGCAGCACGACAAGGGAATGGACCTAATAAAGATTCGCTAGGACTGTTGGCATCACGTAGTTACGCATTTCTAGCAAATGAGCTTGCAGTTCCAGCACCGTAGAGCCCGCATGGCACCTTTTATGTTTTACGCTCCTTGCAATATCTGAGTTGAGACTCCATCTGCCAAAGGATTTTTAGCTAATAATTTTTACTTCGCTAGGTAGTTTAGAGAAACGTTATGCCCAAGATTCAATCCTTCACTGTAATTTCAACTCTTCCAGATTCGCTCAAGCCATTACGCGATCTTGCGTCAAATATGTGGTGGACCTGGAACCATGGTGCGCGAGAGATATTCCAGCGACTCGCGAGAGATCGGGGTCCGAACAGCTCGATCAATCCGATGGAATTGGTCAACTCACTGTCTAGTGAGGAAATTCGCTCACTCGAGAGCGACAGTGGGTTCTTGGCACAACTTGAGGACGTAACTAAGAGCTTTCAGCAATACAAAGCAGATCGCACGTGGTGGCTTGAAAATACTGGAGTTGATCGAGAGCAAGCTATCGCCTACTTTTCTCTGGAGTTTGCGCTCCATGAATCACTGACAATCTATTCCGGTGGTCTAGGGGTATTGGCTGGTGACCACTTAAAAGCGTCAAGTGATCTCGGTGTTCCCCTGGTAGGTGTTGGCCTTCTGTATTACGAGGGATATTTCTCGCAATACTTGAACGCCGATGGATGGCAGCAAGAGTCTTATCCACAAATTAATTTAAATCGCCTCCCCTTCACCCCAGCCTTGTGCCCGGACGGCACCCAGGCCGAGACTACTGTGAAGATTAAGGGTGAGTCAGTTCGAATCATTGCCTGGAAGCTTCAAATTGGGTCTATAGAACTTATACTCTTGGATACGAATGTCGAACAGAACAAAGCCCAACATCGAGCTATCACTGCGCGTCTCTACGGTGGGGATCTTCACGTTCGCATCCAACAGGAAATTGTTCTGGGCATAGGTGGACTGCGCATTCTCGGAAAACTCGGCATTGAGCCGTATATGTTTCACATGAACGAAGGGCATTCGGCCTGCATTAGCCTTGAGCAAATGCGCCAGCTGATGGAACGAAAAGAGCTTACGTTTGACGAAGCGCTTCGTGGAGTGCGGGCAACGAATTTATTCACCACCCATACTCCTGTCCCAGCAGGCAACGATGTTTTCCCGAGAGCACTGATTGAAGAGTATTTCAGAGAATATGCCAAGGAGTTGGGAATATCGATTGATAAACTACTGAAGCTCGGGCAGGTCGATCCAGAAAATGCGGACGAGCCTTTTTCGATGCCCGCACTCGCACTCCGTACATCGGCCTCAGCAAATGGAGTAAGCGAACTCCACGGGCACGTATCGCGCAAAATGTGGCACGAAATGTGGCCAGACCTTCCAGCGGAAGAGAATCCGATTAAATCGATTACGAACGGCGTCCACACGGCCACGTGGGCATCAAGAGATACCGCCGACTTGTTTGACCGCTACCTCGGGCCTAAATGGCGCGAAGAGACTGCCTCGCCTGAATCCTGGAGCGCTGTTAGTCAAATTCCCGATGAGGAACTCTGGCGTCTACGGACACGCAGTAGATCACAGCTTATTTCGTTTTGCAGGGAGCGCGTAAAAGCCCAGTTAATGAGGCGAGGCGCTGGTCGAGTCGAGCTGGAGCATGCGAAAAACCTTCTCAATCCAGACGCCTTGACAATTGGTTTTGCAAGACGGTTTGCAACCTACAAACGAGCAACGCTCGTGCTACATGATTTTGAGCGCCTCTGCCGACTGGTTTCCGACACCAACTGCCCGGTACAGTTCATTTTCGCCGGAAAAGCTCACCCTGCTGACCAACACGGGAAGGAACTAATAGCTCGACTCGTTCATGCAGAACACACACCTGCCCTACGCGGGAAATTCGTGTTCATCGAAGATTACGATGTGCACGTAGGCGCCCATATGGTGCAAGGTGTCGATGTCTGGCTAAACACA
>CBDUGV010000097.1:0-13944 GCA_965366815.1 uncultured Bdellovibrionales bacterium
CAATTTCATCGCCTCCTTTGCAGCCTTATATTTTATTTCTCTCATGAGTTTGGAGTTTCACCAGTATGTCGGCGTCAATTGCCCGCAACTGTTTGCTCAAGCGGTATCATTGGTATCTATTCTGTTGTTTGTTTGGCTCGGAGAGTCACGTGGATCGTTGTTTGCAGTCGCGTTGTTGACACTTGCTGCGGGATTAATCAAACACAACGTGTTTGCTGCACCGGTGGCGATTTCTATTGTTCTGTATCAAAACAAATCGGGCCTGTTTCGCTACTGGATTCTAGTCTGTGCCGCTTTGCTCACTACTACGCTCATATTATTTTATTGGTGGTTCGGTGTGCATTTTTTCGAGCAGATGGTCAGCGCAAGAATGTACGGGGTCTCAAGAATTGCACACAGCGCAAAAAAGTTTATTCCGCCGCTCTTAATACCTTTTGCCTTTGTGCTTCTCAGTTATTCCATCCCGCTCAAACAACGATTTTCCGTCTTCTTCATTTGGTTTTTTGTCACTGCCGCAGTCGTCGCAGCATTTTTTTCCGGAGGTTCCGGAATCTACTACAATATCTACTTCGACCTGATAGTCAGTCTGATATTGCTTACCTGCGTGCGATGGCAGGGACTGCGCAACGAACTGTTCTCAAGAAGTCCAGAATGGAGTCGATGCAGCGCCTTTGTACCGTTCGTGCTCTGCCTACCACTGTTCCTAGCCGCTCCGTCGAACCTACACTTGCTGACGCAACTCCCCCGAATATTGCCTGAAGAAGTCGAAGCGACGGCCAAGGATATTGAGTATATAGCGCGGGCACGTCAACCTGTGCTCTGTGACATGCTGTCACTTTGCTACTGGGCCGGCGTGCCGCTTGTCTATGACTCATTTAATGTGCGGGAGGAGAGCAGGGCTAATCCGCAGTTTGAATCCAAGATACTCAATTTGTTGAGAAGTAAGCATTTTGGCGTAATTCACATCGACCGGGAGCTGGGAATCAGTTCCGTACGACATACCGACCGCTTCCTTAGAGTTTTGAACAAGAACTATCGCCGCGATCGGACCAACAAAGCACAGCACTACTATGTGCCTAAGGAACCTTAGCGCGTTTTAATTCGTATTCTTCTGATAGAAAGTCGGTCAGTAGTCTCGAGACTTCCTTGTGCCCGTGCTTGCTAAAATGACGGTCGATCTCAAAGTAGAATTTTGAATCTCGACTCAACTGCTCCACAAAATCGACATAGCGAATGTTCTTCTGCGCTAGATACTCTTCGAACCAAGGTAGATGCTCTCTTCCGATGTTGACTACTGCAACTTCGAATCTATCTCCGTTTAGCAACTCTGCATATTCTTCGAAATAACCGCGAGAAACGTCCATAACTATCTGCTTCTGTTCCTTGCTGGTGATCTGAATGCCACTCTCCCCACTCTTGTGGATGTCCTGCCAGACCTGCTTATCCCTTGCTTCGATCCAACGTCGAAGCATCAGCAATTTTAGCTGCACCCGGGCAAAGCTATAGAGATAGCTGTGCTGAAGGCCCTCAATATCTCTCGATTGTAGCTTCTCGAACTCTTCCGGCGATCGAACTAAATGTGGCGACGGCGGTGGGTTAGGTTTATTTGTCTGGAGCATGCCGTATGCCGCCCGGTCAAGATCTCCGCTGATCAAGGTAAACACCACCAGGTCGGGTTTCAATTTCACTCCAAAATACTTTAGATAGGACAGCATCTGATGAATGCCATACCCGGGGACACCTGCATTAATCGTATACACAGCCTCCAGATTCTGCTCGACTAAGTTGCTGAAACGCTCGTGCTCTTCAACCCCTTCTCCAAAGGTTTGCGAATCACCCAGAAATAATACTCGAAACTTGTCGGGCGTAGGTGTAATTTCCTTATCGCGGATTCCAACGCTGTTTATTCGGTACACTACTTCATATTCAGACGTCGTCGCGCTGCGTTTTACGTTGGGGATAAGTCGATGCAAAAGTAGGTTATCATTGGCGAATATCTTGGGTTGCCGAGTAAACGAGTAGTTGCGGTATATTTCAATGTCTCTTCCGCTGCTCCAAAAGAACAAGCGAACCGACCCCTCTGCGACAATCAACAGAAAGAGGCAGTAGATCGCAATATTTCGTAATTTCTTGAAATTCATCGCCTGAAAATGTTTGCAGGGGCTATTCTTGTTAATATTCCATATCTATGAGGACTGCACACCTACTCAGTTTGCCTGGGGTTCGCCTGCATAATAGCTGAAATAAGGCTAGCTAAGGCAGCTTATGGGTTTCTGCTACGAACTTCTGAATGAACAGAGCGTTAGATCGTCTAAGGTAATAATTGCCACAACACCGCTCCTCACTGAACTACTTCTATGAATACTTACTCATTTATTGGCTTTGCGGAGCCGTTTAGTGCCCTTAGCCATATGTTCGGGGCATTGATTTGCGCCCTTTGTTCAATCTCGCTTGTCTTTTCGAAAGAAAGAGCTTGTGGCGTTCGAATAGCCTTGGGCGTCTTTTGTTTCAGCTGTGTCCTTCTTCTCTCGATGAGTGGGCTGTTTCACTTACTCCCTCGTGACAATAGCGCAAGTAGCCTGTTACAGCGCCTTGATCACGCGGCTATCTTTATTCTGATAGCTGGAACTTTCACTCCAATACATTATGTGAAGTTCAAAGGCTTCTGGTGCTGGGCTCCGCTGTGCGTCGTTTGGTCGGTAGCGGTCTCGGGGATTGTTCTCAAGTCAGTATTCTTCACCGAGATTCCTGAATCGGTTAGCCTTCTGACCTACCTTTCTATGGGCTGGTTCGGGATACTAACCGCTTTTCTACTCTGGCTTGAGAGTGGCTTCTCCTTGGTTCGACCCCTCCTATCTGGAGCAATTGCCTATTCTGTTGGCGCAGTAACTGAGTTTTTGCGCCTTCCTGTTTTAATCCCCGGCATAATTGGGCCACATGAGCTCTTTCACATCGCTGTGTTGCTGGGGATTGCCTATCACTGGCGCTTAGTGCGGCAGATCGTCACTGTCCCAAATGTCGCTATTAGATCCATCCCGGACATGAAAGCCTAGCGCCCATAGACATCTGTGTGACGTTTGAAAAGTATTCGCTCGAACATTGTCTCGAGTAGCTCTGTCGGGAAGGAATAGGTTTTGTTCTTCAGAATAGTCCATCACGAGTATAGATTTTCTGAGAATCAGCTCTACTCAATGCGCCCCGCCGTCCTGAGTAAATTGCGAATACTATTTATCTCTTCAGGGGTAAGTTTCTCACTACGCTCGACTGGCGGACCCTCGGGTTTCTTCTCTTGCAGGGGTAGCGCCCGATGCTCACCTCGCTGCGCCGGTCCGTTTGGATTTGGCAGAACGCGCCCTGGCGCTTTCTGAGAACGCTTCGAATCTTGATTTATGTAGATCGTCTGATTGTGGAGTGAAGTGCGAGGGGGCTGAAAACCCACAATTCGACACACCTCGCGCATTGCCTCGAGTACGGTCATGTCAGTTAGGCGCAGACTTTGCTCCGCGGAAAGTTGGCTATCTTGAATCTGCGTGGTCACAACACGACATCCCGCTTGGGACGCGAGAGCATTCAGCACTTCAAGAGCGCTTCCCTGGCCCTGTACCTCAACATCAGAGTTGAGCAGCAGGCTTGCGACTCGAGCGCGGCGCTCTCGCGCAGCTATCCTATCCTCATCGCTCGAAGGTTCCCCTCGGAGAACTTCTTGAAGACGTCGAACGACGCTTGGACCAAGCTGGGCCAGAGCTGCCATTGCGCCCCGTCTCGCCTCGTACTCTGGAGCGGCTCCCATTTGCTCCAACAATTGCTCGACACGCCCCGCCTGTTGTGGATCAAGCGGTGCAGTTCTCAGCGCAGCGCGAACTCCCGGCTCCCGTATTTGGTCTTGCTCCACACCAGGAGTATTTTCAACCCGCATGTCTATGTTATTATCATCAGCGGATAAATCAAGATCAGCCCTTCGGCTACCCGTTGTAAGTTCCATTTGTTTTCTCCTAGTAAAAAACCATGTCTCATTCCTTTACTCGCGATCGAGATACCAGGAATAGGGCCTTGAATAGTCGCGAAGACCGCGATATTCGCTTTCGCTATCCATAGTATCTCGGTCAATCAGACTCTGCTCCTGTCGCAGTTGGTCCAATAGCAGCTCTGGATAGCTGGCTTCCTGCGCTACTGCTATCTCAGAAATTCTTTGAATGACCTCGGCCGGTAGAAGATCTTCTCCCAGAATCGTTTTCGCAGAAAGAATGAAATCAACCATCTCAACGCTATCATTCATCTCTGGACACACTTGAACAAAATGCGACAGGTCGCTAAAGGATGGAGGTGTCCCTCGATTGTTGCCGGTCCAACCCCATCTCCCCATCAGTTCGCGACGAAGCTCTCGCAGCGCCTCGGTCTCTTGTGCTGGCCGACTTTGTATGTCCGGTTCTGAGTGATACTCTCTAAGAATTCGGTCAAACAATATTCCCACATCATATACATTTTCTTTCCGAGCAGTGAGGCAGAGTAATCGAATTGCCTTGTTCGCTGACCCCACGGAGGGAATCTCTTCCACAATCCTAGATATCGTTTCTGCTATCTCACGATCCTGTACAGGATCGGGAAACGTTCGAATGAGCATCGCCCCAAGCCGCGGCCCAACTCCCCCATGCTCTTGCGAATGAGATAGATTCCAAATAGTGCTCTGCATTTCCCGAAACGTATTGTACCGTTCTCGCATTGTAGGATCCAAATACCGACTGGAATACAATCGGCACCCATCTGCTTGAGACACACCGTTAACAAGAGCAGCGGCAACACTTATATCACCAAGCCCTTCAATCGAAGTACTAATCGTCTCATACAGTTGCTCTATCTCAGTGTTAACTTCGAGCGAATCTCGTGGGCCATTGAGCAATTCCGTCAAACGGGCAGTTTGCTCCAAGAGCATCTCAGGAGAAGTAGCTTGCACTTCGCCGCTCTGCTGTTGGGTAGTTGCAATTGCAATCAATTGTGCAATGTTCTCGCCCCAATGCACATGCATTTCGTCGAGATGGCGACCACTCATTTCCACTGCGGCAAGCACGTCCGGATGAATATTGCTGCTTCCATCGGCTTCATAAAATATCGCTGGCAACTGACTTCCCGCAAGATGCGCTGCCGCGACAAACTCTACCTGCAGTGCATGTTCCAGTTCATGGCTGATAAGTTGCCGATTTCTAGATGGTCCAAGATCCGGGGCAATAATAATCTCATTTGTCGACCAATCGTATGCCGCCTCTGCATTCTCATGCACAAGCTGCTCTCGTCTGATAGTTGGATTGGAAAGGACACCCATAGGCTGGAGAGCTTCATTCCCGAACGAGGTAGTCAGGCCGGAGTCGCGAGTTGACTCCATAAGATGTCTGGGATGCACATAGACAGTTGTAGTAGACTCATTCGTTTGAACATCAAACCCAGATTGCCGCAGATATTCATACGTTCTTTGTAAACTTTCCTCCGCGGAAAGGCCTGCCCTTCGTGCCAACATCGTAATGCACTTGGATTCGAAAAAAAGAGTCTGATACGCCTCGGGGGTAAGTAGCTCCATGGCGGCATGGTTTGTGCTATCCAAGCCACTATCAACTGCATCTTCGATAAGCAACCAATTGTCTCGCTGCTCAGGACGCAGTGGTCCGGAGGCTCCTCGACTGAGTGGCAAGGCAATTTGCAGATCAACCATGTCTGCACCCGCAACTAAGGTCTGTAACACCGAACCAGCTAACTGCCGATAGGAATCAGCCCCGTCAAATGATTGCAGTGCTTGACTCAAATCTCCCTGAGCATCCAGAAAATCAACTGCGCGCTGAAACATTTGAGCTTCGAACACCGCTCGTTGTGCTTGCATAAATCGAGCCGGTGATGAAATTTGCAGACCCTGCCAGGCGGCCGGAGTACTTGGCAAGGTTCCACCATAACGAATGGAAGCATAGCTTTGCGCTGCCGGTCCCAACGCAGCCATGAATAATGCACTATGGGATGCTCCGGTTATACTGTTGTCGAGAAACCGAGAAAATGACATCTCGCCATCGGATCTAAGCTCCCCCGCCAAACCAGATGCGGCTCCAAAGCCACCAGCTACTGCGAGAGGAGTTGCAGTTCCGAACCCTCGCATACGCAGAAAGGCCAAAGCTGCCGCTCCTTCCCCGAGATGAAAAGCCCCTCGTCCTGCCGCAAGCAAGGAATCTTCTTCCTCCAATTGAGTGTACTCTTCATATGATACTGGACCGCCACCGAGAAGCATCCCCTGATAGACCCTTCTCGCGGCTTCTGTTCGCCCCACTTCAAGCAAGCCAAACACTGGATCGACAATAGCCCCGCTGACATGGCTGAATGGATGGAGATTGAGGCCATTTTCGAACAACGTACTGTCTGCAAACTCTCTATCACTGCCAAACAGTGATCCCCCTGGCATATTCTGATTGAAGAAGGCGCGAGAACTCTCAATGTATTCCCCTCCGCCCTCGATCGCGCCCGACATCGGGTTCTGGCCGCTCAGGAGAGCCTCAAGGGCACCGCGATTATAGCCATTAAAAACGCCAACAAAGGCAGCACCGGATTCTGCGAGTTTCGGGAGATGAGTCAGTGCTTGCCACAGCACTTCAGCAGCACGTTGGCCCGCGCCACGATTCCCATGTTCTATCACTGCCTCTCGACGTTCTCCCTCGAGATACTCACTCCAAGCGGAAAGCCCAGCTTGATGCGCCTCAGTTGATAGCTGCTCTTGAAACTCTCTAAATGCTTCAAGATTCGTACCAGGGGGTGCATCGCTCAACAGAGTTGCTATGCTCGCCTCAATATCATCAATTTTTCTGGCAATAGATTCTCGTTCTTCAATTGCCGGTTGATACTGATGTCGAGTCGCAGGCTCCATCAGAAATCCATCACGATTGCGCTGAACTGCCAATCGCTCAATCAAGGGATTCATGCGAATAAGGAAGAATTTTCTCTGTAACATTGTTTCGTCAAAGTGCTCTAGAGCAGGTGTCGAAGAAAGTTCAGTCCGCACTTCTTGCCAGCTCCTTGACCGCTGAGACAGCAGCCAGCCTTCCATTACACTTTCATTCAGTAGATCTCGTTCAGCGGAGCCGATTCTGAGACGCAGAGACTCGCCATCGGTTCCGAGATAGGAGCTGTACCCCTGTACGATCTGCTCTCGCTCTTCTTCTGAATGGCGCATCAGATAGTGGCGATGCTGCGCAACCCCAGAAGTCTCACCCGGGTATTGCTCTTCAGTAAAGCTAAGACCAAAAGGAACATCAGGAACACCACGAGAAGGCGATCGCAGTATACGATACCGAGTTTGCATACGCTCCAAATGCTGCATGATTGCCTGTCCGGCAAGATATGGCATGGTTTCAGTTACTGAAAGCTCAGGCAGGAAGGTACTCAACGATGACAAGCGGTCCACCAACTGATCTACATTCTCGCCGGAACCGCCAAGTTCTGCTGCTACCTGTTCTCGTAGTGCATGACCAAAGTATTGCTCTCGAAGTTCCGATAGCTCATCCGGTGATATCCTAACGTTCTCTCCCAGGGAATCATTGAGTTCCGCTAGGAGGCGGCTTGACTGCAAGGGCACTTCTTGCGCTCGTTCAGCAAGTAGAGCTTGGACAGAACTCGGATCTTCAATTGCTTCAGCTAAACGTATCGCCCACTCACGCTCAGAAAGAAGCACCTCAGTCAGCAGTTGCTGTGGATGTCTTGTCTCTTGGCTCTCCCGCAGCATTGCAGCACTCGACGGAAATGAGATTTCGGAGAAGTGCCTAGGAGGATGAGCCGCGATTTCTCGCAGCACAGGCGACTCATTAGTCTGATTGGCGTCTAATGAGTCTGGTGCCCTTTGCACGGGTATGTCAGGAGGTGTGTTTCCCTGCGGAAATCGAATGTCGTTCTCAATCTTAGGCATGGCTCAGAACTCCCAGGCTCCTTTTCCATAAATCTCAACTTAGTTATGGAATCAGAACTGAAAGCAACACAGGCCGTTACCAAAGCGTTACCGCATCACTCGCAAATGTATCATTTCTCTAAAGTTTGGCGAAATTCCTACAGGGAACTTGGATTTGGTTGCCCCTTATCCTGAACCCTATCCAAGGGAATTTCTTCAACATCGAACGGGCCCAATACGCGTACTACTTCGCGAATGGAAGTAATGCCTTGGGAGACAAGCCTCAACGCGGATTCGTGTAAATTCATGAATCCGCTTTGTCGAGCTACTATTTCCAGCGCCTCTTCGCTGTAGTCTTCTCGAATGGCTTCTCGGATATTTTGGCAGATCGGAAGAAAGCTAAACACGGCTATCCTTCCACTATACCCGCTTTTCACACAGCACTTACAACCAACCGGTATCTTTACCACGGTGGGGTCAATGCCTAAGACTGCTACCTTAGCCCAATACTCTTCTGGCAAAGGCCCTGCACACTCCATGCACAAGCGACGAACAAGCCGCTGAGCAATCACCGAACCAAGTGAGGAGGCGAGTTCATGAGGTGGAACACCCAAATCAAGAAGTCGAGTGATCGCAGCTGGAGCGGAATTAGTGTGCAAAGTTGAAAGGACAGTCTTTCCTGATTGAGCAGCCTGCACCACTAGTTCTGCCGCGACGGCATTTCGAATTTCACCGACAAGAATAACGTCCGGGTCTTGACTCATGGCAGCACGCAGAGCATTAACGAATTCGTAGTCGTCTTTCGGATCTACCTGGATTTGCGTTACTCCATTTAGCTGAACTTCAATCGGGTCTTCCAAGGCACATATGCTCTTGGTTCCATCCTTGAGATGTTGGATGCTTGAGTAGAGCGTACAGGTCTTTCCAGAACCCGTAGGGCCGGTCAGCAGATGCACCTTTGAAGAGGAGCTGAGAATGCGCGAAAACTCTCGTTGCATATTGGCCGGCATACCTAGGGCGTCAAACCGAAAGTCAGACATGTTTTGCGATAGAATTCGAATCACAATACTTTCCCCGTGGTTTGCAGGGGTAGTAGATACTCGAAGCTCTGTTTTACCCTGAGGAGAGGTTATCTGCATTCGCCCTTCCTGAGGTCGCCCTTGTCTTGACATGTCCATCCCAGCCAGAAACTTAATCCGTGCCAAGACTTCCTCTCGCACGCTGCCGGTAAGCCGAATCAATGAACGAAGAACACCATCAACCCGAATGCGTACTGATACGCATTCCTTTTCAGAGGTGAAATGAATACCGCTGGCCTTGTGCTTCACCGCAAACAATAGAATCTTATTTACTAGGCGAGGAATGGTGTCCGCTTCCGGATCCTTGCTTACCTCAAGCGTGCCAATCTCGGCCGAAACTGGCTCTGAGGTGTTAATCAGTTTCACCTTTTTCGAACCCTTGAGCATCCTGCCCATATCCCGAATTTGGTCTTTGTTCGCGGTTCTATCTAGCGCTGCTAGGATTGGCTCTTCTAATGCTAAGGCCAAAACGATTGGTCTGGACAATTCGAATCCTAGAGAGATGCGAATTTCGTGATCCAGGGGGTTCGCAGTTGCTACTAGTATGTGGGAGGCATTCTCTTCAATTGGTACTGCCTTATAAGCAATCCAACGAGACAGGGGTACTCGGGAACAGGGTTCTGTACAGAGAACCCTCACAATGTGATCAGTCGTTTCCTCAGACAGTTCAATGAACTCTATTCCCAAGAAATCTGCGACCGTTTGAGCAGCTTCTGCCTCATTGAAGCAACCATAGCCGGCCAGGTATTGTAGCGGATCGAGATTCGCTGACTTGAACCCAGCGGGCAGCTCCATAGTATCGACGAGCCCAAGGCGGTTGAGCACCCGCATCAGAGCTCTGTCAGGACTGTCGACTACCGAGGTTTTTGACCCCGAATCAGAGAGCTCCAGCGATCGACCAGCTGCTTCGCTCTCCTTACTCGTATCTAGCTTAAAAATTCGAATATCCTGCATGATGCTCCACCTAGCGAAATTGCGGTTCCTGCTTTCACTATCGACCGGGTATGAAAAGGGCTAAAGAGTAGAGTTCACGGCTACTATGGAGCCTTGGCGAAGTATCACTTGAAGACTCGTTTCCCGAATGTCTGCCTCAAGACGAATGCCCAATCGAGCCGGGAGCTAGGGTTTCAGACTTCCGCTGAACTCAATAGTCCCTTCCGCATTCTGTCGTACAACTTCGGCAGCCAAGACACCTGCAGTGGTAGCTTCGAGGAGGGTCTCGCCATACGCTTGTAGGGTTTCATTGCTGCATAAATCAAGCTCGAGCGCTCCGTTCGCCGGCACGCTAATACCTTCCATATTGAGCACGACAGTCCCGTCAAAGCGGGTCATCGTGACGTTGGCCGATTCAGCCACAGCACTATCACTTGCAACTCGCAGTCGACACTGCTGGTTTAGAAAACTATTATACGAGTTGCTTAAAGAGGATCCGAGTGTCTCTCGAGGCGAACTGGGGTTTCCGAACAGCAAGCTCCCATCTCCTGAGCGTCCATATTCGACGATATTCACAATCATACTTCCCACAGTATCAGAGTCGATTTGAACGTTACCTAATCCGGCCGCCAAATATTCGTTTAAAACTAGCCCGCGTGTTCCTTTGGGTGGGATACCCAACAGCGGAGGCTGGCTTGCCGTCAAATTTCCAAATTGATCATAGACGTCGGTAGTGACCGTAATCGCCGAGGAACTGGTATTTGATATTTCCAGTGCCGCTGTACGCTGTCGAGTGTCGAACACTGCCGTGAGCTTAGCGCCAGTTCCACGTTTAGCTGGAAGTGAGACTGCTTCAACGAGATCCGCAAGTCCGGTTGGGCCGTAATAATATCGGTTCTGCCTCAGCCGAAAGCGAGCCGTCGCACTATCGGGCTCCCAACAAATGAGACCCGACAACGATGGGCCCAGTGTATGAATATCGATATCACGACGCTCGCGCGGACCAATACTCACCGAAAGAGTTCTGACCTCGTTTCCTTCGAAGTCGTAATAACGCAGGGTACCGCTTTGCCCCGTAGTTTCATCGTTGACGAGCTGAACCCAATTCGCCACAAAATTCGACGCATCATTGGGGTCGAGACTTGGTTGGAACGTATTGTATGTGTAGTATTGGCGACCTGGTCTGGCGGGCAGAAACTCAGATGTAAAGGCGAGAGTATAGCTCGATGCGGTCAGGCGGTACGTCACCAACTGCCCTCCAAGCGACTCAACCGGCCCCGACTGAATTTCGGCGCACACCAAACCAAAAGTATTTTCGGTAAACCCGTTTAGATCGTTAATGATAACGTCTCGCTGGATCCCCGGGTCGAGAGAGAAGGAAATGACATCCTGCGCATTTCCGAGGATATCAAAAAGTGTCACATTCACACCAATGGTTGACATACTGGTATTACGCAGTTCAAAAATTTGCGTGAGAAAATCTAGGAAGCCGTTCCACTCGACACAGACTTCTCCGCCAAATTTCTCCAGTATACTTCCGGGGTCGAGAGGGTCGGTCCCGTCGGCAACTTCAGTCCCGTCATTCACACCGTCATCATCGCTGTCAGAATCATTGGGATCGCTGCCAATAGTTCCTTCATCGACATCACTTAGTCCATCATTATCATCGTCTGGATCTCCCGCATCTGGAATTCCATCATTGTCAAAATCTGGTTCGATAACGGCAACCGCATCTAAGTCAGCAATTGGCCACTCAGCTTCCAGAGCTGAGCCATCATATACGAGCTCCCAAGTCATACTCAGTGGATTGAACTCCAATATATCTTCATCGCTAAAGGGAATGGCCGAGACGACACCTGATTCGCTAAAGCTAATCAAAAAATTCCCGTTCGAAAGAGCGTGGACTGCATCGATATTGTTGGTGCTTGCTACACCATTTGCCGAGCCGTCGAATACTAGACTTGCGGTACTTCCATTAAATTGAAGCAAGTCTTCGTCGTCATAGGTGGTTCCGGCTAGCTCGACAGTGGTGTCGAGAGAGAAAACGTAATTGCCATCAAGATCACGACTTACCGCATCGATCTTTGCACTGACGGGTATTCCTATGGCTGAGCCAGACAGTACTATAGAATAGACTCCCGCCTGCAAACGGACGATGTCATTACCTTGAGCAGTCACGCTACCGGGCAGCGCAGTTACAGAATCAAAGACAAGTAGAAATTCGTCGGCAGCAATATAGTGAAACGCCGTGAGATCTACTCGACGCGGTACGCTTGGCAAACTGACCAGACTGATAGGTGCACCGTCGTCAGACCTAGCGAGGTTCTCGTCCTCGAGCGAGACGCCATCAAACACGACTGAAATGTCAGAGGAAAAGAACAGCGAATCAAAGGTGGTAGCTGAAAAACTTGTTTCTGGGCTAAACACTTGGATCGCAAGCAATACTCCAAAGAAGAGATATCTCGGTGCCACAATTCGAAGCATTCTCCTAACCCCCCAAGGCGAAGCGCCTATACACGAGTAAAACTCCTGCTAACCACTACGGACAGGTAGTGTTTGTGCCACAAAGATTAGTACCGAGCGAAGTACCGCCGGAGGTCTGTGCACCACTTGAATTATTATTTGAGAATACATTATTCACAAAACCGACAGTCGTAAATTGGATATCAGCACCAAAGTCTGCATTGCTTCGCACTACATTATTCCTTATCAAGCCGTAGTTCCCGAGGGCATTGATCCCGTCACCGCCGTTAAAGTTTATAAAGTTTCCTTCAATTATCCCAGAACTACCAGAGGCCGAAGTTTCAATTCCATCACCTCCGTTTCTAAAAATCCGACAGTTCCGAACAGTTGGTACAGTTGAATTGAGCTTAATCCCATCAAGCCGATTGTCCTGAGAAACCACGTTGTCAATTAGAGTGATGTTGGAAGCCGAGATGCCATTGTCGCCGCAATTGTTAACTTGCAGATTTCTTACTTCATTCGGACTCCCAGAAAGCGATACGCAGTTATCAGCCATCCCACTCACAGTTCCATTTTTCACAACGACATTGTCTACACTCGAGGGCGCGGAGATACCGGCTCCTGTACCAAGTGGCGAACAAGAAGAAACGGGGGCTCCTGAACATACCGTACTGCCGAGTATCGAAAATCCGTTTAGGTCCAAAGTAACATTACTAGCTTGTATGTTGATGACCGTGGTGTTGCTGCTGGGCTGCGACAAATTCCCCGTCAAACGATAACTGCCAGATTCCGAGATAGTCACTGGATAACCAGCGGTATCTCCCGCGGTGATCCCACCAGCCAGAGCTGCCGCATCATTGATCTCAATCACACCATCCACTCCATATGAAGGTGTGGCGACAAATAGGGTGAGTAGTATGCCGATGGCCGAAACTTTTTTCATGAGTTCTATCCTTAATTGAGCCTATTTTCGGTTTTCAGAAAGCAAACTCGATCATACAATAGCCACAGGATACAAGTTCAACAAAAGTGGCGCCACTACACAATGCCAAAAAAGCAGCTGCAATTTTCAATGAAATCCGGAATCGGTGCGGTAGTCACAGCCCTTTTGTTTATCGGTATCAATCTCCTTACGATCGGCGAAAGCAACGATCCCGAATTACGCCGAGCGGTTGAGATGGAACTGCGAAATGAAATGGCCGGCATGGTCAGTTCGGCACAAGAAAATTACGATAGCTCTGACGAAGAGTCTGTGCGGGACTATATCGAAGCAACCGACGTGCGAAAAATCAAGATTTACTCAATACGCGTGAGCAAACCAATCTTCGCATTTTCGTCAGACAGCACTGCGGTGGTTAAAGTGGACTACAAGCTCCCCGGACCCGGCAAATCGAGAAAGTCCATCTACTATAGTTTCAAACATTCAGTTCTCGGCGGCTGGACGGGCGGGGTTGAGACCACTTCCTTCTCCTACTATTCAAACTTTTTTTAAGAATAGGGGGCATCATAGTACTTAGGTCCTAGATTGACAGTGCTGGACCACCTTCTATACACTTAGGCAAA
>CBDUGV010000098.1:0-13896 GCA_965366815.1 uncultured Bdellovibrionales bacterium
TCAGCTGGAACCCGAGATGTATTGCAAGCGGCATGTATCTCAAATTTTTTGCAAGGCCGCGTCGGTACACGTAACCATTAGCTGAACGCTGCGAACTTGCCTAACAACGGTTTGCAGATAGAGAATTGAGCAAGTACGGACCCAGACGCTACATCCACGACCTCGACGAGCATCCGTGCTCGTGCTCAACCAACTCAAAGCTACCTGGTGAAGTTCCCGTTCCACGACTTTGCTACCTACTGAGGTTCGATAAAAATCCCTTCTCCGAATTCCGTAGCCGTTCCCTTCCGACTGCTCGACTTCTTCTTACGGCTAGGTCGAACATATCTGCGAAGGCAATCCCAAGAGGGTTGAGGTATCTGTCGAGGTTTGGAACGAGAGGCTTGACAGCGTCTGGCTCCAGGAACTACGTAAACAAAGACCCCTTTCATCTTAGTCGAGATCTTCGCGCGACCAGCCGCAGTTTTGGTCAATGCGAACCCAGCAAGCACCGCATCTTCCACCACGGCACGACCCGCCACGGTTATCGGATGGGCCACGTCCATATGCCGACGAAGCACAACTGATTCACCAAGCTGTGGTTCTACCGCTTCCTCAAGCTCGACACCGCATTCATTGCAGTACTTCGCGTCAAAGACGTTTCGCGTCTGACAGCGGTGGCAGGTCTTCTTGACTTTTTTGTCGGGCATCGCGACGAAGGGATTTCCGTCTCGACCCCGCACTATACGCAGATCCTGCACGACAAACACTGCGTCGATAGTGATCGACACGTAAGCAAGTACGCGCTCATCTGGCTCATTTGGAAGCTTAATTGCAACCCTAGTGATGGTAAACATTGGAGACTCCAGTTGTATATTCCGAAAGGCACGACACTTCGTGCGACAACGTTACAGCAAGCAGCCTCACTACTTTGAATGGAAAAACCAATCAGCGTCTGAGAGTACTGCTCATTGGGATGTCTTAGGACATGAAGCTCAAAGGGCAAGTACCCCTACATAACAACCGGACGGATCAATGCCAGCGAGCAGCTCTCAATAAATGACTACCCAAAATAAGGGAGTGAAAGGACGATTCATTTATTATATCGTCAGAAACTAGATAGGCAAATCTAGCCAGAAATCCCCCTCTTTTAGCTCGGCGGATCCCATGCTATTTTTCTCTGATAACAGGTATTTGCAATTCATCGACATGCGGCAGAATCTATGAAGAACTCAAAGCTAGTTAGTTGTCTGGGAATTCTTGTTGTATCCGGGATGCTGGGCTGTAGTGTCGCTCAGCCTTCGCATCAGGCCTTTCTCAATCGGACCGGAGAGACTATTGAAGTTTCGATAAATGGAACTCCGTCAAAGCGCACCGAACTAAAACGATGGCGAGATGTAACAGACACTGAAGTAGAGCAAACCCATTGGCTCAGGCGGACCTCGTCCGGACGGTTGTGCTTCAACGTCAAACCACGTACGGAGGAGTTCGGCGCATTTAGACAAATGGGAATCAGTATTAAAGAATTTCGGCCTGACCGACCCAGTACTCGCTGGAAAAACTATTTAATCAAACCTCGACCGACCCGCGGACATCAGGCAAAACCGAACTGGCTCCCTGGACAAGATTTTTGCCCACAAGAGTATTTCCTTACTGGTAGACAACGCTACCGGGCGCTACCGCTAGGAAGTTACCTCATCACAGTTCGTTACCAAGGAGAGAAGAATTGGGACGCGCAGTCAATTCTTGTCGAAGTAGAACAATAGCATTCGTCAAGGGTGATTTTTTTAGTACGCGAAAAAATTTTCTACTCGACAGATTCTCAATTACTCGTTACCAATAACGCTCTTTACGATAAACGCAGTTGAGGGTGTTGCGGTAGATGCGGGGCGAGCTAAGAAGCTGGCAGAAAGAGGCATTAGCGGTTTACCAAGAAAGCTTGGAGCAAGGACGGCAGAGCTTACTTTGGGAGGCCACACCTGGTGCCGGAAAAACTACCGCTGCCTTGCGAGTATGCGTTCATCAACTCCGCAGTGCGTCTGCAAAAAGAATTCTGATAGTTGTTCCAACCACTCATTTAAAATTGCAGTGGACCTATGCAGCTCAAGAAATAGGCATTCACCTCGATCCAAATTTCGGCGAGTCCCAACGAGCCCTGGCGAGTGACTACCACGGCACCGTGGTAACCTATCAGCAGATTAGCAATCGAAATCGAGCGCTTGCTCAGCTGAGTCGCTCATCTATCGTGGTGCTTGATGAGGTACATCACTCAGGTGATGGAATGTCGTGGGGTGATGCCTTGCGAAGCACTTTCGCCGAGTCTCCTTTTGTACTTTGTTTGTCGGGGACTGCCTTTCGCAGCGATAACAACACAATTCCCTTCGTTCATTACGACGCAACCGGTACAAGCAATCCCGACTATGTCTACTCCTATGCACGCGCGATTGAGGAGAATGTCTGTAGGCCGACTGCCTTTTTTACTTATGGCGGGGACGTAGCCTGGAGTGATGGAGAGCTACAGGGTCAAGCAAATTTCAGCGATGCACTTGATAGAACCGGTCGCACCAAGCGCCTCCGCGCAGCGCTCGATCCAGAATCTGGTTGGATTGAACCAATGTTGCGAGACGCTGATAACCTCCTCAAAGCGACAAGACGCGAACATCCAATCGCTGCTGGGCTCCTTGTTGCGTCAAGCCAGCGACAGGCAAGAGCGTTAGCCCGGGTTCTGACATCCGTCTCTGGCACCCGTCCTACGGTAGTGCTGTCCGACGATTCAACCGCTTCTGATAAATTGAAGAACTTTGCGGCAAGCGGCGAACATTGGTTGGTGGCCTGCAATATGGTTAGTGAAGGCGTCGACATCCCTCGACTTCGAGTTGGTGTGTACGCAACGACTATCCGTACAAAGATGTATTTTCGGCAATTTCTTGGTCGAATCGTTCGACGCACCCCGACACCGGCTGGTGCACAGCCGGCCTTTTGCTACCTACCGGCCGATCCTTGGCTGCGAACTCTTGCTGAGGAAATTGAGCAAGAACAGAAGCATTATGTCAAAGCAGAAACCGAGGAACTCTTTGATCGAGCTGCATTCGCTGACGAATCTGAACGTCCGGAGCGTGAAGAGTCAAGCTGGCAAGCACTCCGAAGTGTCAATAGTGGCGTCGATTCGATAATCATGGGCGGCGGTCAGTTATCGCTCTTTCAGTCTACATCCTCGGCAATCGAAACAAACGATTTTAACGATCTTTCAATTCCTGCTCAACCAAACAACGGTGAGACCAAACTTTCTCGAGCTGAACTAAAAGAACAAGTTGCAAAGGAGATTCGTTCGTTGGTTTCCGGATATCACAACGTCTCTGGAAAACCACATTCCCATATTCACGCAATTCTCAATCGCGAACAACACGTGGAGAACCAGCGACAATGTACCGAAGAACAATTAAAGGATAGAGTCAAACTGCTCCAGCAAATGATGAAGCCCTCCTTGTAATAGGATCACAAATAGCGCTATATCTTTTCCAGCAGGAACTAACTTCTATTTGGATTTTTCAGAACGACATGACCGAACAGAGCTTAACGCTAGAAGAGTCTATTCGACGTGACATGGCCGAGATTAGCTGGGCAGAACTAAAGGTAAAATGTCCTCACGAGGCGATTGTCATGGTGCAAGAGCATCTAGACCTCATCGAGGTCGCATTGGCTGTGGCAGAAGATCGCAGCGACCTCGTCGCTCAATGGCTTGAAAATGGTGGCCTAAAGAAACTCGCAGAGGATGATATTGCCGAGTTGGATGTACAGCAACCTGATTTCCTGGGAGCCTATTTGACTCCTTTTGTTTTGGTTCAGAGGCTCAACGCCTCTGAGAATAGCACGACACAGTAAGTGGCGGGATCGAGGAAGGACCCAAATTCTTCTCATTGAAAACGAGTAGAAAAGGATCCTCCATCGAAGCCGCAGCTGTTAAGAGTTGACGGGTACAGCGGTCTTCTGTCGGCGCGCATACAGCTCTTCGAGTTGTGGCCGAAGCCGCAAGTAGATGTTTAAGAGCATGCTATCGTCGAGAAACATTCTCTTTCCATTCCAGTAGATGATGATATGTCGTTCGAACACGTCGTTGGGGTCCACGTGGATTT
The DNA here is from genome assembly GCA_965366815.1 of uncultured Bdellovibrionales bacterium. Lineage (GTDB taxonomy): Bacteria > Bdellovibrionota_C > UBA2361 > SZUA-149 > SZUA-149 > CBDUGV01. The sequence goes on from CBDUGV010000098.1 coordinate 4,113, forward strand.
GCTCCAGCACGGATTCCATCGTCGCATGCACATCATCCACTTGGATCGGTCGATGACAGAATTCCGCGGGATCAATGCTCGTGCCTTCTCGTTCAGCGATCTCAAGTGCAACGCGAAAGCGATCTGCGTTGAGCACTGTGTTCAAGCGATCGGTATTGCCTTTTCCACCTCCTTTTGTCGCGATAGTTATCCAAGTCTTGCCCGAGGCCTTCACATCTGAGACGAACTTTCGCCAGGCTGTGGACTCAGTCGGCCAGACCGGTTCACGTACGAGAAACCTTGACGCATGTCGTTCATTTCGAGCCCGAGACTCAGCATTCTCTTTGACGTTTTTCTTGTTGCGGCGCAACTTCAAGGTAATCACGCTATTCGGCTTCAGTTCCTGGGCAATCTTGAGAACGATCATGTCATCGAACTCCAAACTTGCGAAGATAAGTCGCAGTTCCTCGTCACTAATGTGTGGATTCCTCGATGCCTGGAATTCCGCTTCCACGGCCAACGCCTGGTCCCCAGTTGTCTTTTCGATTTCAGGCATTTCACCGTATCGACGCCGAACAAGCCATAAACAGACTTGAATCAACGGATACTCGATCACCGTCAGTCGACGAAACAAAGCTGCACAGCGAGCCCCGTTTTCAATGGGGTCCTGCTGGAACTTGGCAGTTGGAAACAGTTCTCCATAGAGGAAGGTCACAAGCGTCGAGATTGCTCCGGCCAATCCAGTCCCGACAAGCGTCAGGAAGGCGGGGCTCATCGAAGTTTGCAGCAAACCAATCAGCAACGAGAATAATAGGCCCCACGTCAAAGCACAGAGATTGTTCGAAAACGTGTTCGTAAGCTGCGCAGTTGCAACAAACTCACGCGGATTCTCGATCAACTTTGCTACGAGAGCCGCCTTCTTGTCGCCCACAAAGGCACGCTTCTCCAAGCGCATGGGATCAATTGAAGTGAGCACCGTACTGGCGCCACTCATCGTTCCACTGAGCCTCAAGAGGCGCCAGATCACGAAGACATACAAAGCGCCTTGCAACACGGTGAGAATCATTCGGGGTTCCATCCTTTTCCAAAAAACCGCTCTAGGTATGGCTGAACGCAAACGCATCCAGCAGGTCCTTCCACGAGTACCCCTATGTGCAAGAAATGTTGGCTAAGAAAGATCCGGAGAAAGTGACTGCAGAGGGAGGTCTACAGAGGTCCATGACGGACTTGATAATTGACTATATTTCTCTTTAATATACTGGCGTTTGCGGCTCCTGCTGTCAAATTGGCTAAGTAAATCAGACCATTAGCGAAACACTCACTCTAACCAGCTGTAATTACTTCTGATTTCTACTGCATTGCATGCAATGGTATTCTGCTACACTCCTGCTCGATGGACCCACTTACCCATACTTTCACAGGATTTATGCTCGCCAATACCGGCTTGAGGGAACGTGTCGGCAACGGCTGTCTCCTCGCTCTGGTGTTGGGCTCAAACTTAGTTGATGTCGATATCATTGGCCTATTGCTTTGGGACAAGCCGAGTTGGCTCTACCGGCGAATGTGGACGCACTCTCTCCTTACGGCTCCGCTTCTCGTGCTCCTTGCCGCACTCCTGTTTCGATTCTGTTATCGCCAAACAACTTTTCTTACCTGGGTAAAGATTTTTTTGCTTGGAGTTGGCGTGCATATATTTATGGATCTGATCAACTCGTATGGAGTTGTGCTTTTGTTTCCCCTCTCGTACGAGCGCTTCGAGTTGGCCTGGGTGTTCATAATTGATATCTACATTTGGACGATCCTAGCAGTAGCCCTACTCTCTCCCTTACTCCTTCGGTTACTTCGACTCAATGTATCACGACAATGTGCCGCCAGAATTGGACTGGCACTACTCATCGGATACATAGGTCTATGTGCAAGCCTGCGATTGTATTCTTCTTCTCTTCTGCACTCCTTTGCCAAGCGTTCAGCACAAGTGGCCTCTTTCTCCTACGTATTCCCAGAACCGTTTGGCCCTTGGCGATTTCATGGAGTACTACGCATAGGGGATGAGTATCGCTCCTACTTGATAGAGCCCCTGAGACAAACGGTAGAGTTTCGGCGAAGCTATCGAACTGATGAGCGGGATCGAACAATAGCTCACTTGATAGATTCTAAATCAGGCAAAGAGTATCAGTGGTTTTTCAAAGCACCCCTCTGGGAAAAGCAAGGAAGAAATTCAGCAGTTGTCAGCGACATTCGCTTCAAGAGCCTATTGCTAAAGCGAAACACCCCTTTCTATTACCGGATTTCCGGCACTCCACCTCAATCAAAATGAGGGCAACCCTATCTAGTTGATGTATCGAAATATCATCGGTTGCGTCCCCTTCCTTAGCGACTCAACCGAATGATTAACAAAACCTCCAGGCCGACCTTCTGTTTCACACTAAAAACTCGACCAACAAACGTTCGTCAATCGCCATTCGCTGCGGGCATTCTCGCGACTCTCCATCGCTCACTTCGAGCGCTGGATTAAACGGCAGCTCGTCCCAGTCCAGATTGGCAACTGAGCAAAGCCGCTCGACGAGCAATCCTCGAAGCTCTTCTTGTTCCTTTTCGTGAGCAAAGCAGATCTCAATTGTAGCAGTATCAAAGCGTCCTGCATTCGGACTGGGGCCAATGCGTAGATTCACCTGGATTCCACTAGAGGTCCTCCATGTATCACTATCGATGAACACACTGCGCTTAAAAAAGTGGCCGCCGACAAATCGTTCATTGAGACTGAATTGTAGTTTAGAAAACGACGCAGCTCGACGTACCCGGCGGGTCCAAAGACCGGAATGCCCTGAGACCGCCTCAACCATGTCCAGCAGCACCTCTCGATGCTCCGCATCACTCTTGGCAAATCGCACTCCAACAATCGCCAACATACGCAGTAGTATCGGAATCTCGATACCAACGACGCCGATGAACTTGAGACTCGCAACCTTCTTCGCTTCAAACTTCGATGCAATTTGCATAGCAGTACCTTTTCTTACTAAGGGGGGGACAACAACCGTTAGCCCGTCGCACCGAGCGGCTAATGGTTGTGTCCGTAGCTCTACCCTCTTGCCTTGAGAATGATCCTTGAAATGTCGACTGGATTACTGTATCTTTCAAAGGACGAGTGGCAAATACCACCGCTCATTGCTATTAACCACCTCAGCCTTAACTACCTATGCTTACTCAGCTTTTTAAAGCCCTCGGCTTGTCAAAGAATGAAGCCCTCGTCTATGAAGCCCTGTTGTCTGAAGGCGAGTCCTCAGCAAGTCAGATTGCTGCGATTTCCAAAGTGCATCGTCGAAATGTTTATGACGTCCTCAATAAGCTTCAAACACGCGGCCTTGTGTACGAAGTCCAGCTCAAACGGGAGAGTCGATATCAAGCAGTAAATCCGAACAAGCTCAGTGAAATTCTGCAGGAGAAGCAAACGCTGTTGGAGAAAACCATGCCGAAGCTACAAGAAATGTACAACGGCACTCCCGCTGAGCAATCGGTCTTTATCTACCGAGGGATCGAAGGTTGGAAGAACTGTATGCGTGATGTCATCCGACTTGGTGAAGACTACTATTGTATTGCGGGAAAAGGTGGCTGGATGGATGAGCGACTTATGAATTTCTTCCCATGGTTTTTGGAGGAATTAAAGAAAAAAAACATCAACTGCTACGTGCTCTTTGATCATGAGGTACATGCAAACCAGCACCCAGTCGTACAACACGTAGGTAAGAACTATCGATTCTTTCCCGAGGAACGCTCGAGCACTGCCTCAGTTGAAATTTTTGGTGACCGGGTCAATCTCGTGACTGATATCAAATTCGGAGGTCTAGATCGGGATTTTGAATTTACCGTAATTGCGAACCGACAGCTTGCCGATGCTTTTCGCAATTGGTTCCGCGTCATGTGGGATTCTTGTTGCATCTACTGATTCTTAGATAGTTGCTAAAGCGATAAACCTGGACCCCGACTGCGTATTCAGATACCCTTACTTGGAGCGAGAACACGGCCTTCGACAGTGCGATGAAATCTCCAGGAAAAATACGTAACCTAGTAGTCAACCTCTCGCTCCTTATCTTTAGCTCTGGGGTCTTCTTGGGGCTGGCTGAACTGACCTTGCGCCTTATTCTGCCAACAGAGTGGGTGCAAACCACTCCCCTCCACACCAAAGAGTCACCGTATGGTATTAGCACCTACGACGTAAACCCGAACAGTGTTGGCAAAACATTTGGACAAGAGTATCACATCAATGAACTCGGCCTCCGAGGGCCCGAAACAACTTTCGAGAAAAAGCCGGGAGTGTTTCGGATTGCCGTTGTAGGTGACTCGATGGCCTTTGGCATTGGACTCTCAGACGAGCAAACACTTCCGGCACAGCTCTCCGAACGATTCAAACAGCTCGGCAACACTCCGGAAGTCGAAGTTTTAAACTTTGGCATTACCGCCTACGGATTCGACCAATATCCTGAACTCCTACAAAAGAAAGTGCTTCGCTTTTCCCCGGATCTAATCATATTGCAGACCTATGTGAATGACACAGTAAATCCGGCGAATTTTTACGAAACAAAAGAGCAGTCTAGCGACACTCAAAACGGAGAAGGCATTGCTTCTCCGGAAACGACAGCACCCCTCTCCCGCCTGATCAAGAACGTCCGGGAATCATTTGTGATACTACGACGGCATTCCGCCTTGATGAAGTTAGTAAGTCCTCTCCTAAAAGATGTGACCTACTCTATCTTAAAGTCAATAAAGAGAGACCATTTGATCATTGCTCAGGGTCGAAGAGATCTTGAGCAATTTCAAAATAACGGTGAACTTTGGAAGCAAGGCCAAAACTCGCTGCATCAATTCAAGATGATTTGTGAACAGCATAGCATTCCACTGACAGTTGTTATTTTCCCCGTAATGAACCTGGTGGATTCGTCCTATCGCTACAAAGCCTATCACGATGCCGTTCGTGAGTTTTGCATAAAGTCCGACATTGACGTAATCGACCTGTATGAACATTTCTATGGGGCAAATCTTTGGGAGCATCGGGTCGGCCTACTGGATCACCACCCGGATGCAGCAATTTCTGCAAAGGTTGCTGATATTCTCGTTCAGCATCTCAAAGATAAGCTCCCTCATAGTGATATCAATTTAAAGTAGTCAAAGCTGCGGATGAGCAATCGAACCTGCACAATTTCTCAGCGCCCATTTACCGTAGAGAGTAGCGACATGGAGTTCTACCAAGCGATAGACGTGCCGCCTCCAACGCTGCACCCAATCGAGCGCTCGCGGCGCAGAAATGCTCACCGAAATGAATCCAATCTTTTTTGGAGAGAATGTAGTTCGACCGGCAGCAAAATACTTTCTCTTTACCCAACTGACACCAACATTGCTGTGATCAGTGAAAAAGAATACTTTTCAGATTGCTGGGACCCCGGTGCCTATGGACGTGGTTTCGATTTCTCACGCACATTTTTTGATCAGTGGCATGAACTCAAACTTTCTGTCCCTCACTTAGCCCTCAATAGCAGTGCAAACGAAAATTGCGATTACTGCGCCTATACTGGCTGGAGCAAAGATTGCTATCTGACTTTCCACGCGGACCATAACCGGGACTGCCTTTATTTGAGCTTTTGTTTCTACAACACAGACTGCGTTGATTGTGCCTACGTAAATCGCTCAGAGCTCTGTTACGAATGCCTGACTTCAGAACAATGTTATGACTGCTCATATGCACAGGACTGCACTAATTGCTCACAGTGCACGTTCGTTACAAACTGCATTGGCTGCTCTCATTGTTTCGGCTGTGTCAACCTTCGAAACAAGAGCTATTGTTTGTTTAACAAACAACTTAGTAAAGCTGAATACGAGCGACAGGTCGCGCAAATGGATCTGAGCGACGCTGGGGTGCTACACAAATTGAATCACAGATATGAAGAATTTCTCTTCAGCCAACCTCATAAAGCTATACGATCAATTGCCTCAGAGCATTGCACTGGAGACTATATCCGCTGGAGTAAAAACGTTGAGCATGCATATCATGTTGAGCATTGTCGAGATGCCAAATTCATTGCGGATTGCCAGCGACTCGTCGATTCCTACGACGTCGATAGCTGGGGAGGAACAGGGGCCCAGCTATTATATGAATGCGAAACAGTAGGTGAAGGAGCCAATTCGATTTTCTTTACCTCCCATTCCTTCGATGGGGTACACGACCTTTGGTATTCCTACAATTGCCAATCAAGTCACGACCTCTTCGGCTGTATTGGCATGCGTCATCGAAAATACTGTATTCTCAACAAGCAGTACACTCCCACCGAATATGCAGTCCAAAAAGAGAAGATAGTGGCGCATATGAAATCGACACGTGAATGGGGTGAGTACTTTCCGGTCGAACTTTCGCCGTTTCCCTACAACATAACGAAGGCACATGAACTCTACCCACTCTCGAAAGAAGAGGTCCTCGCCCGTGGTTGGCGTTGGGATTCCACTTCTCACTCGGGAATCGGTCCGGCGACAATGGCACACCCCCCTCCCGCAAAGCTCTCGGACTTTGGCGAAGCGCAGATAGATTCGATTTGGACATGCGAGCTAAGCTCTAAAGAGTTTCGAATCACCAAGCAAGAGCTGGATTTTCATCGCCGAAAAAACATCGCTCTGCCCAGATGTTGTTTTGCAGAACGCCACAAACGACGAACCTCCAAACTCAATCCACGTAGGCTGCATCTACGCAACTGCGCCGGTTGTCAAAGTGAGATGCAGACAAGCTATCAACCTGAATTTCAAGCTCCGCTCCTCTGTCAAGATTGCTTTGCAACTGTTTAACGTCAATGAACGCTCAAGCAAGAAGCTGCTGTAAGTCTTCTTGCGTAAGTGTTGCACTTCCCACACTTTCGTCACCGAGAAGGCCATGAGCAAGGGCGCGTTTTCGCTCTTGCAGCTCAAGGATTTTCTCTTCAACTGTATTTTCCGCCATCAGGCGATAGACAAATACCGGATTGGATTGGCCAATTCTATGGGCTCTATCTGCCGCCTGATCCTCAACGGCGGGGTTCCACCAAGAATCGTAGAGATAGATGTGATCGGCAGCAGTCAGCGTAATACCCACACCACCCGCCTTAAGCGACAACAACATAAGGTCTGGGCCATCCGCCTTCTGAAATGCTTCAATCAATTCTTTTCTGTTCTTAGTACTTCCGTCGAGCCGTGAAAACTGGAGTCCAGCTTCAGACAGAGGCGTCTCGAGAAGATCGAGCATGCCCGTCCATTGAGAAAACACGAGAGATCGATGACCCGCTTCTTTAGATTCTAATAGCGACTCTATCAAAAGATCGCTTTTCGTCGAACGGAGCTCAGTATTCCCCGGCAAGAGTCCGACATGGGCACAAGCCTGTCGAAGTCGGAGCAGCACTTCGAGGACTCCAAACATCTCTGCCTTGTCAGATAATGCTTTTTGTATAACTTCTTGGGAGGAAAGATATATCGACTGATACAGTTGCCTCTCGTGGTCACTCAGTGTACACCGTAGCACTATCTCCGTCTTCGGAGGCAATTCCTTTAGCACATCGGCCTTCACACGGCGAAGCAAGAACGGGCGAATTCTTCGCTTGAGCTGATCTTCTACGCGACTATTGCCCCGACGAATACCTTGGGCAAATTTTTTCTCAAACTGGGCCCGAGAGCCAAGTAGCTCTGGAAAACAGTAGCGGTACTGACTCCATAGATCGTCGAGTTTATTTTCAATCGGCGTCCCGCTGAGCGCCAGCCGAAAGCGAGCAGAGAGCGAACAGGCTGCCTTCGCAGTCGCACTATCTGGATTCTTGATATTCTGAGTTTCATCGAGCACACACACCGCCCACTCTTCCGAAAATCTCTCGGCTTCTCCACGAAGCAAGCCATAAGAGGTCACCACCACGTCCGAGTCATTTGAGAACTCTCGATCGCTGCCGTGATACCGACACACACTCAAATTTGGTCGAAACTTTCGAATCTGCTCACACCAACTATCGATTACACTTGTTGGAGCGACAACCAGACTCCTCGATTCCATGATACAAATGGCCTGGAGCGTCTTTCCAAGCCCCATATCATCGGCCAATATTGCTCCGGCCCCTAACTCCTTGAGCGTCCGCAACCACTGCACTCCCTCAGTTTGGTAGCTTCTCAGCTCAGCTTTCACATCCTTCGGCGGCCCCCGGTCTACCGATACATCAACGAGTGAAAGATTTCGTTTGAGCTTGAGCAACTCAGGCGATGGTTCTATTTCGAGCGACTCTGCCGCTTCAATGAGCAGTGGATAGAATTTCTCTGATATAGTGGATCTCTTTGCCAAATCAGCGTCTTTTAAAAGCTGAATCTCTCGGATAGTTTCACCGTAGCGACTCATCCACTCGTTGGGAATTTCTGCCCAACCTCCCTCCAATAATGGAACTAACTGTTCGCCATCTTGCCAGGCAGCGAAGACTCGCTCTGCAGACGCATGTTTCGCAGCCTTTCGCCCTTCTCCCTCTTGCAGCGAAAACTCCACTGTGGCTCCATCGACATCCACACTGACCTGCGGAGTGAGCCTTCCAAGTGAAATGAAATCATGGGTCACCTCTTCTTCTGATTGCCATTTTCGAATCTTCTTGGCGAATACAACTGCCTCTTCGCCAAACGTACTGATCAATACCCCCGGCTTCAGGTGTAATTCCTGGCGCAACCGCTTTAGTAGTCGATGTTCTTTCGTGGCAGATCGGGCAACAAGAATATCTCGATTGTGTAAGTGATGTACCACGCTTCCAAGCTCCAGCAATGGGGGGCGTCCATAGACAACGAGGGGAGTTACTAAAAGACTCTCTCCTTCCTGTTCGGTCCGAAACACTATATAGGGATCTTCTCGTACGATCGTAGGTAGCTTGACGTGAAAGACAAGGTCAAAATACTGTTCCAGATTTGCTCTTAGTGTTTCGATAAACTCAACAAGCTCTTCGTTTTCAAACAACTTACCATTCAATGTGCACGCAGATCGCAAGCCTTCAGAGACTAACCCTTCCGTACGTGGCGTTATGCAGGAGTCGTTATCAATCTCCACATTGGCCAGCTGTCTATTCCCACTCGATTCGACAGCCCGCACTCGCACCCCCTCTCCTTCACCCACCACCTCAAGTTGCAAACGGACCGGAGTCGTTGCAATCTTGGCTTGGGTGCCGGCATATTCTACCACGGGAAGTCTTTCGAGAATTTCCAAGACCTTCACAGCCTGCCCTGCGGTGAACGTGCCGTCCGGCCCGAGAATTCCCTCTAAGCGAAAATCCTCTTTGCTGGGCACGACAGCCGTACCCGCCACTCGTCCACTCTGGTTGCCACCGGCGTATTCCAGCAACTTTCTTGTAAAGGGAGTTCGGGTCGTACCTTCCTCAAGGAGTCGCTGAACCACTAGTTGCCCGTTATTCTCCTCTAGCTCGTAGACCAGTCGCGCAACCTGGCTTTGCTCGATTGTCTTGATGTTGAGATTATTCTTGAGGGCAATTAATGCGGCAACGGTGTGGATGCAGGGGTCGTCACTACAAGAGCAATCACATTGCCAATCGAGATCATCAATCTGCAACTCAAGCATCAGAGAGACGGCCTTGCCAGCTTCTACAATCTGTACCCGAATAAGCGAACTCGACACATCACAAAGTACAAAATCGTTGTTGCGCGAATACTGTACTGCCTGTGACCACTGAGAAGATTCAGAGCTTTCTCGAGCCAGAGTAAGAAGCTCATCTACATTGGGAAGTGTACTCATATTGCTTACTTGAATAGTGGCATTTTGTGGTGG
>CBDUGV010000099.1:0-13837 GCA_965366815.1 uncultured Bdellovibrionales bacterium
CGAAACGGCAAACCGCACCGCTTGTCAGTACCAAAAAAAGGATAGCCCCCAATTCTACCGGGCTCGATTCCACTACTTTGTCTCTGGTCTTCGACGGATAATGACGCCAGGGCGAGCAGATGAACTATGCGAGGAAGTCCCCCGTCGAGCGTCGCTCCCAGATCTTTGGCCCAATGAGTCACCTATTGATGTATCGTTAGCGACGAAGTCACGAGCCATGACTGTGCTTCGCCCATGGCTACGGGCATTTCCAATGCCTGCATCACTCAGTGTTCGAAGTCGATCGGAAAGTGCTACCAAGGCACTTGCTGAAGTATTCATTCCCGAGACCTCTTTGATATAAGCTTTTACTTTTGAGGCAACGACTAGAATATCCTTCTCTGGGCCGCCTGCTGATGAATTCGAACTGCTAGAAGGCGTGCCCGCTCGGCTCAGGGGCTTGCGAGTGGGTTTTGAGTCGTTTGACTCGGCATGAAGTGGCGCAATCCGCTCCAAGGTAGATGCTTCGCGATGATTCATAATTGGCAGATGCGCATCCCAGCAGGGGACGCTGCAAAATACCAGGGTGCTACGTTTGCGATTACAAGTTGAAACGCTACATACCCAATAAGGTTTGCCAAATTTGATTGGCTTCTTACAAGAAGAACATTTACGCCAGTACGAGGCTTCTTCGACCATAATCTTTCTCCGCAGCAAAATCCTAATGCGAACGAAGCATAGCATACTTCGGTTTAAATTCGCTGACTAATGTCTAATCGAATTTGACTGGACTTGCCAACTAGTTGCGTTAAGCCAGAATGGGCATCGTCAAGGGAGCTATACTCCATCGAATAGGCATCGACGCTTACAATCCAATCAACGAGCATCGAGACAAAGTCGGCGTCGAACTCGCCGTTGGCGTTATAGCCCGACTGGGTCAACTTTAGTAAAGCAGCACATTTACTCAATGGTTCTACTCGAAGTTCGGAGTCTGGCGCATACTTCGGAAAGACTAAGTGAGTGGCCGCTGACCCTGGCTGTTCAACGGCGATCCTCTCTGGCAGATAGAACTTAATGGGCATGCCGAACACATGGGTAAACTCATCAAGTTCTCGCAACTCGGGTATAATTGGCTCTAAGTGGTGCCAGGCTCCCTGCTTTAGTCCGATAGGAATCGGAAGCGGCACGACCGAGTGCGACCGCTGCCCTTTCTCCGCTTGAATCAGGCATATGTCATCGCAGATGAATTCAAAGCCGCGTGTGCTCAGCCCTGCGGTAAGTGAGCTCTTGCCGCTTCCGGAAATGCCAGGGAAGACAACGACGTTTGCACCATCGCTCAGAGCCGCAGCATGTATCGCAAGCCAGTGCTCCGAGCGATAGCTGGCAATGCGTTGTATTTCTGAGAGAAGTCGTGGAACGACCTCGTCTCGACGGGTCATAAGATAGTAGCGATGTGTGCGCACTTGCATTGCGTACTTTTGAGGCTCGCTGTCGGTCTCTGAGCTGCTCACAATGGTAATGGGAAAATCTTCGGGTGACGGCTGCTCGATCGCGAGGTGGCCTGCCGACCGCTGTACCTCTTTCAGTACTTGCTCGTTTGGACACTGGATGCGGAATCGGTGACCCAGTACTTTCAGGATAATCTGGTGGTAGACTCGATTCGGATCTGCCAGAGCTTTCAGCAAAAACGCTGGGGGTTCTTCCAGCAGTTTATGGCGGTCGTCTTGCACTAATGAGGACCCATCAGCTGTGCGAGATTGTAAGCTGACAATCGCCTCTACCGCTTTGTAAGCCTCATCGCTGGGGATTTCAAAACGTGAGCTAAGCTCTTCTGCGAGTTCGGCTTGGGGAGCGCCTTCCTCGAGCGCCTGCCAGATAGAAACCGAAACCTCATCAAGCAGATGGATTGCCTTAGTGTCAGGTGAGAACACGACAAAGCGATCCTCAAGCGGAATACAGATGAGACCTCCTTTCTCAGCACGAACTTGCTTTTGTATCTCTTGCGACCGCTGTGGTACTTCCTCTCGTGCAGTAGTCTTATTAGAAGAGCGTCTGGCAATTTCCAACAGGCGACGCAACTGCGTTGGTCGAACGGTGAGGGACGCAAGGTGAAGCACATGCTTGATCCGAAAATAGGTAAGGCTAAACAGTGAAGACGAACAGTTATATCGTTCGCGTATCGATTGGCGCTCGAGTACCCCACATACTCCCAACAGGAGATTGAGCGGGGCTGCGACTTTCGGTCTCTTTAGTCCCAGTTGTGTCAGCGGAAAATGCCACCGCGATTTGAAACGCAGCTGCTCAGGAGGCTGCCAGTTGAAATGGAGTTGAGCCATCGAAAGATAAGAGGCAAACAGTTCTTGCTTCTGACCTCCAGAAAAAACTTGTTGAAGCTTCGACCAATCGATGTCATCGGCGTAGGCTTCGGCGAGAGTGGTGAAATCATACAATTGACGCAAGGGAATATAGGTTCGAAAGAAAAATCTATCCTGTACTTGTGATTGAACGATGTTATGCAGCAACTGATCGTTTGCCGACAATATCCGAAGCTTTGCAGAATCTGTAGCGACCAGTTCAGATCGAGCCAGGAATTCTTCGCTATTGACATAGTTGTGTATCAATAGGGTGCCAATTGATTCGTGGAGTTCTAAGACTGCCGGTTCGTCGGGATGGAAGAGAGGCGCGTAGTGATGACTATTTCTCTCCATATACCATAGGCCGCTCAAGGACTTATACCCAGCAGAGGCGCAGCACTCTACTGCGCGATAGAGTTCGCTCGGCTGGACGAAGAGATCTAAGTCGCTCATCATTCGAATTGAGTAGTCAAGTTGAGTGCCGGGGACGAGATAATGCACTCCTTTCATTACCGCCGGAATAATCTCGTTCTTATTGAGCAGATGAGCTACGGAGAGCAACTGTTGTTGGAGTCTTTCATTCCGTTCTTTGTTTAGCTGAGCGACTCCTTTGAGGTAGTGAGCAGCCTCGGCCTCAACGGCATCAAGGACACCGGCTTGTTCTAACTCGTAGTAAAGTGCGGGGGCCAGGAAATGTTCATTCACAAAAGGAATCACTTTTTCCCAAACTAAGGCGTCGGACCTTAGCTGAGCGCGAAGCGTTGCTATTTTCTGAGAGTCCTTTTTTCTTGAGAGCGCGGTGCAGAGAAAAGAAAATTCGAATGGAATAGTCGACATACTTCTAACGCTGAATTATTCGCTGCGCTCCCCGGCGATATCTTGTTCCATGAGCGCTGCAATTTTTGCGATATCTTTTGTTTGGGCAAGCACCCACATGAGCTTTGCATAGGCGGCTTCAGTCGTCATATCACCACCAGAAATCGCTCCGGCATCGAGAAGTTGCTGTCCGACTTCATAGAGTGTGAGGTCCACGCCACCGTTGCCACATTGGCTCGTCATAACAATAGGAATTCCCTTTACGTACAGCGCGGCGATGACCTCAGCGAAATTATCTGTGTTGGGCAAATTGCCCGGACCAGCTCCTTCAATTACCAATCCCCGAAAACCGAAATCGACAACGCTTGTGATCATCGAAGCGGGCATGGTTGGAAAGTAGGTGAGCACGCCGACTGCCCGTTCGAGTTGGTCGAAATACCGGAGCTTGCGTTGATGACGATCGACCTGCCGTCCCGAGAGTCGAGGTTTCACCCCGACCTTTCCCAGTTCTGGGTAATTCGAGGAGGTAAAGGCATCAAATTCGAAGGTTGAAAATTTTCGACAGCGATTACCCCGCATCAGTTTCGCAGAAAAACAAATACACACCTCAGCTAGATCCATGCACGCATACATAACCGCATGAATGAGGTTGTTGCGCGCATAGGAGCCAGGAGCATCCGTCAGTGGGAGCTGCGAGCCCGTGATAATTACTGGCTTCGGAAGGTCTTGCAGTATGAAGGATAGCCCACTTGCCGTGTAAGCCATAGTGTCAGTGCCATGTGTAATGACAAATCCGTCGAAGTCATCGATATTGTCGCGAACTATCTCGCCCATAGCCAACCAGTCGTCTGGAGAGATATTCGTAGAGTCAATATCTGTCACTACAAAGGTTTCGATCGTCGCGATATGTTGTAGACCAGGGCATGCTTTGGTGATCAGATCGACGGTGTGTGCGGGACGTAACGCATTGGTCTTAGGGTCGTGGGCCATGCACACCGTGCCGCCCGCAAAAATCAGTCCAACTTTTTTGTTAGGTTTGCTCATTTGTTGAATACTCGAGGCTTCCCATGGGTATTCCTTCAGCTTAACTCTTTTCTCTTTGACGGGAAACATGCGAACATTCCATCGGCGATAGTTCTAGGTCTACTTATGAAAATGTTACACACGATAGCCTCACTGAATCCGGAAGCCGGGGGACCTATTGAGGCGATTCGTCAGTTGATCGACGAACTCCAGGCCTCGGAGCATTCGCTCGAGATAGCCTGTTTGGATGGGGCGGATGCACCCTGGTTGAGAGAGTTTGACGTTCCGGTACATGCCCTCGGGAGCGGCTCCCAAGCTGGATATTTCTATTCGAAACAATATGTCGATTGGCTCCGAGCAAATGCCAAGCGCTTTGATTGCGTTATCGTGCGGGGAATTTGGAGATTTAATAGTTTTGGAACTTGGTCTGCGCTCAGTGGCAGTGCAACTCCGTATTACGTATTTACCCATGGGATGCTCGACCCATGGTTTAAGCGTGTCTATCCATTAAAGCACTTGAAGAAATGGCTGTATTGGCCTTGGACTGAATATCGAGTTCTGAGAGATGCACGCGCTGTGCTGTTTACGTCAGAGGAAGAGCGTCGCTTGGCACGAGAGTCTTTTTGGTTGTATCGCTGCAACGAGGAAGTTGTTTGTTACGGCACCGCTGGCCCAACCGTTTCGCGAGAAGAAGCCGTCGCCGAGTTTCGAAAATCACTGCCAGAGCTTGCGAATGACCCCTTTCTACTGTTTCTGGGACGTATCCACGAGAAGAAAGGCTGCGAGCTATTGCTAGAGGCTTTCGCCGATACGGTATTTGAGGAGCAAGACTATAAACTGGTAATTGCGGGACCAGATCAAGTTGGTTTGCAAGCCAAGCTTATGGCGTTGGCGAAAGAGCGCGGCGTTGCAGAGAGGGTGTATTGGCCGGGTATGTTGAAGGGGGCGCAGAAGTGGGGTGCGCTTTATGCTGCTGAAGCTTTGGTGCTTCCCTCTCATCAAGAAAATTTTGGCGTTGTGGTTGCAGAGGCTCTTGCGTGTTCGACGCCGGTTCTTGTTTCGAACAAAGTAAATATCTATCGTGAGATTGAAGCATCGGCGGCAGGATTCGCGGCAGCCGATTCATTGGCCGGTACAAAAGCTCTTCTGAACCATTGGTTTTCAATGAGTGATGCCGAGCGTACTGCGATGGCAAGCAAGGCACGGGACTGCTTTGAGCGACACTTCACCATCCAACGCGCTGCCGAGAGTCTACTCGCAGTTTTGGAAAGGGACGGCGTAGGGGCTTCTTCAACTATTTCAGGTGCTTAGCCGGAGTCCTCTGCAACTCTCATATTTGCCGTGGCAAATGCCGATTTATCCTCTGATATGGGGGAAAAGCCACCAAAAGCAGATAGTCTTCACGGAGACAGCAATCCGATGGCCAGCACGCAGACGATACGTCGCGGGCTTAGTCACGTTGCGATGAGTGAAGGTCGACTCGCGTTCCTTGCGAAACTGCCGTTTTTCCTCAATTCAAGTTTGAAGTTGCAGCGAGTAGTTCATATTTCGCTCGAACATATCCTGCTTGAGCTAAAGTCCGAACTTGCTGTGTTGTATTTGTTTGATCCGGAAGAACAGAAACTCGAATATTGGGCACTGAAAGAAGAGCAGCGAACTCGACTGGAGGGGGAGTGTGCCTTGGCAGATAATCAGGCAGTTGACCTGGTTCTGACGAATAGTTTCCCGCTCGTGTTTAGTGATTCAGACGAGTTTCCGGGAATAGAGCTCGATCCAGTTTTTGGTATTGAACTGAAGAATATGTTCTGTATGCCGCTACAAGTCCGGGGTCAGTCCTGTGTCGGAGCTCTACAGATAGTGAATACGTCGGGAAGTGACGGCTTTACGCCAGATGATATTGCGTTCATCGAGCAGTTCAGCCATCAGGTGGCCTTGGCGATTGACAATGCTCGCTTGTTTCAATCTGCCGAGAAACATCGTGAGCAGCTCCTGGCACTAGATCGTCGCAAGAGTGAAACTATTACGGTGATTGCCCATGAATTTCGAACTCCCCTCAATATCATTCAGAACGCTTCGGAATTGCTCGGCTCGAAAGCGATAACGGAAGAAAACAAAGATGAGATGTTTAATCTTCTCCAAAGCAGTGTGGATCGGCTTACTCGATTGATAGCACAGATTCGCAACGTTTCTCTCGTTCAAGACAATGGATTGGAATTGCATGCTGAGCAGATTGATATCTCCGAATTGTGCAGGATTGTTGCAGACAAATATGCTGAACCTACTTCCAAACGAAAACTGAATTTTAAACTGTCATTATCGAAATCCCCGCTTCGTGTGCAAGGAGAAGCTCCACTTCTCTCGATAGTTGTTCAAAATCTCATTTCCAATGCAATTCGCTTTACACCGGATGGGGGAACCGTTCTGCTTGAAGTGAAACAGCAAGGCGAAGCAGTGCAGGTGCTCGTGAAGGATACTGGAATTGGAATTCCTGATAACGAATTATCGCTGATTTTCGAAAAATTCTACGAAGTGCAGGACAGCATGTTTCACTCTTCTGGTGACTATGAGTTTCGCTCAAGCGGTCTGGGCCTCGGTCTCGCCGCAGTCCGCCATATTCTCGAAGCACATGGATCGGCAATTGAAGTCGAGAGCTGCCCTGAGCAGGGCAGTACTTTCTCCTTTCGGCTCCCTATCTGCAAATAAGCCAAAAAATTGACTAAAACACTCGGGTTTGCTACATTTTCTCTCACTGGGTTAATCCTTTGTACTCAGCTACAATCAGAGACCCAGGTACCTATCGAGAGAACCAGAGGCGAAAAGAGATGATTGAAGTCAACACCAAGCAGGCCGAAACACAGCTCGCTTCCATACTTGCGGAAGTCGAGACTCAAGGTCGAAGCGTTAAGATCCTAGCTGGCGAGAAAGTAGTGGCCGAGATTATTCCTTCAGGCCACGGCACCTATCGCGCTCATGCCGATCCCCATGCGGATGAAGCTACTTTAGACGCCTCGTCGGTGTATAAGACCGTCGGAGAGAGCCTCAAGGGCCTGTAATCCCATACGATTCTTTAATTGCAACAATTTTTTCTCAATACTGCATAAGAGTAGTGGAGACGTTCAATTGTTGATTTATGGCAGTTCTAACTCAAAATAATCCTGTAAGTACCCAACAGGATCTGGCGGATTTTTCGCAGCTCAGTATGCCGGCCGTACCCTCTGGCTATGATCGTAGTGCTGGATCGCCTGCCGCCGCTGAGTCTAGTGCGTTCTCTCCTACTGCATCCGCTGCCAATAGCCCATCGCCCTCTGGTGCGAAGTCGTTGGCAAAAGGTGCCGGAGACATGGTCCAGACCATGAATAAAATAGATCAGTTGCGAAATGGTGGTGATCCGATCGCCGAAGAGCAGATGCATGTTGCTGCATCTTTGGGTCCTTCACTAGTTGATGGTGGCCTGACTGCGGTTGAGATAGAACTCTGGCGAAGGCATGTGCAACAGCGAGACTCGCAACAAAATCCAAGCAATTCTCAGGAAAAATCCAAGAACGTCGACCAAGATAAAAGTAAGAATCGAACCTCCCGATCTACTCGCATCGGCATTGTTTAGTCGTCAGAGTCCTCAGATTTATCTAGAAACCTCCCATACTCTTTGCTCGTAATAGCTCCTAAGCACCATTTGTAGTGTGCTTGATTCTGTAAAGAGAGACTCTTCAATAATTGCTGCTCGAGTTGCTTCTTTGAGTCGGTCTTAAATCGAAACAAGTCGAGCTCAAAACATTCTTCAGGATCGATATATCCAGTAAACGCAACCAAGTCAGTTGAATTGATCAGCAGTACGCCATCTTTGAGTTTGGGGTTAATTTCAATATAGAGGTGGTTTTCGATGAAATCCGCAATGAAGCGTGCAAAGCTCTCAGCCGCGGTAGGTGATACCGGAATGTAGAGATCTAGGTAGTCTATCGGTTCTTTTAATTTACTCATCCAAATCTCGTATAATTGGAAATACCCTAAAATAGAGCCTAACAAACTGCTTGGCAGCGTCAAAGGCTCAATTGACCGAATATAGCCCATCTAGTACCGTTTGCCTGTCTACTATTGTAATGATTTCTCTTCTTCTCTCGTAAAGGATGGGCATGCACACTCACGCTAAATCGATCGTTTTTGCTACACTGTTGATGTTCTTTAGTTTGCCCAGTACTGCTTTGGCCTGTTCATGTGCCTGGGGCGGTCCGTTTGTACTGATGGCGAAGAATGCAACGATGGTGTTGAAAGGCAAAGTTGTTGCGCACGATAAAGAGAAGCCGAATCGACCGCTCTTCATGGACTTTCAAATTACTGAAGTTCTGTCTGGTTCATTTTCTCCAGGTCCGATCCGCATTTGGGGAGACAATGGTTTTCAATGTCGTCCAAGTGTGAAAAATTTTCCAGTTGGCACTGAATGGATCTTTGCCGTAACTGGGCCCCAAGGGACACCGTCTGGGAAAGGCGATTATCATTTATCGAGCTGCGGGGATAACTGGCTGCGCGTCGACGGTGCGTTTGTGCGAGGAAATGTGAAAAGTACTTCACGAGGAGCGAAGCAACAGGTTGCAATCGTTGAGCTCCGCCGACTGCTAAAAAATAAGAGATAGGCACTATGATTGGCGCGCTGATTAAGAGTGGACTGGCCGGTGGTTTAATCGTGTTTTTTTGGGGCGCGATCTCGTGGATGGTCCTTCCTTGGCACAATGCAACGCTACTCAAATTTAATGAGGAAGCTGCGGTTGCGAAAGTGATTGAGCAAAACACTTTGAGTAGTGGGATTTATGTTTTGCCCAATCCTCATCGGCCAAGCCCCAAGTCCGCGTCGCCCACCTTCACTCCGGAAGAACGTGACAAGGCGCTCGCCTTGGCGCTTGAAGATATGAAACGTGGGCCGGTGGTTTTCATGTCAGTGTTGCGAGAAGGTTCCGATCCGCAAATGACGAGCCAGATGCTTGGCAATTTTCTCATCAACTGTATTGCAGCTACATTATTTGCGTTAATACTGTTACAAGCTTCGATAAGTGGTTACTGGAAGCGAGTCCAATTTTTGGTGCTCATTGCCATGACCGGTGGCGTGATTAGTCATCTCCCGCATTGGATTTGGTGGGGGTTTTCCGCGAGCTATACTGCAGTTGCGATTGCAGATATAGGGATTGCATGGTTTTTGGCGGGGCTTCTTATTGCTCGATTCACTAACCTGGAGTCTGATTAAGGTAAGAGTCTCTGGTCAGAGAGCTCCTTCGGTATTTCTTGCCGAACATCGCTGAAGTGCATTGAAAAATGTTTCTCAGTTGGTACTCGGTTCATCCATTCTTTCGCAAAACAGCGAGCTGATTACACCCCAACTGAAACAACGCATGTGACTCGAGCTGCAGCCCAAACTGCTGTGCCGCTATCTTGAATCGACGCTTGTCATAGATAACAATGTGTTGTGCTGCGGCAAGTTTCGAGAACAATCCTATGGCCGCGCCGAAGCGATGTACAATGTCGTTGCCAAAAGGCGTCGGTGTGGTAACGACGATTCTTCCGCCCGGCTTAAGTGCTTGTACCGCCTGTTCGAACAGATGCCCTTGATTAAAAATATGTTCGATCAATGCGACCATCAACACCACATCGAACTCTTGCTCGAAGCCCAAAGAGTCTTTTTCGATGTTGCGGCAAAAGAAGGCTGAATTCGGATGCTCCCGACGAGCTTGATCCAGCACCAGAGGATCGGAATCAATTCCGCAGTAGTGCGAAATCTTTTCGTCGGCGAGTCCTTTTACAGGAGCAAGTCCGCAGCCCAACTCCAGTACATCTCCGGCGATGTAGGGCACGACCATTGAGTTTCTCCAGTCAAACAATCGACGGGTCATGATCCCGGGTTGTCTGACGTCGAAACTGCCTGCCTGACTAAGGTTGGTGTGGATTGCTCCAGTGTGGATCGAACTACTTCGGCTCACTTTACCGTGGCTCGCTTTTACTTGGGCCATTTATCAGGACGTCTCAGGTGAGCGAAGGTTGATCTTGCGTTCATACAACTTGGTATCTATCAAGAAACGATACCAAAATGACTGTAAGAAGCAATAGATGAGGCCGACTGTTCCGTCTAGAAAGCCGAGTCGAAACACGTAGCGGTATACGAAAAATAAGAAAGCGCGTAAGAACAGCGGTGCTTTGTAATACCAGGAACGGAGGGCTCGTTTCTGTTCCACCGGATTACCGGAAATATCTGCTGCCACTCGCCCTTCAGTTTCAGATCCAAGCAATTCATCTACCTCTGCGTCGGACCAGCGGTTATGTCGCGCGATCCATTCCGCAACCGACATTTTCTGATCATCGATCAGGTGGCCGCTGAGTTTGCGGGTGGTGCCATCAACATAATAGTGTTGATCGTAGAGGCGATTCTCGCAGCGACCTCGTCCGCGACGAAACAATCTCATATGCCAAATGGGATACAGTCCACCGCGGCGTAGTTCCTTCCCAAGAAACACCGTTAATCTTGGGATATGATAGCCGACGACCTCTTCAGGAAATCTATCTTTGAGCCGAGTTATTTCTTGGATGAGTTCCTCGCTTAGACGCTCATCAGCATCGAGGTGGAGTTCCCACGAATGCTTGAGGGGTAGGTGCTCCATGGCCCAATTTCGCTGGGCGCCGTAATGGATGAACTCATGCTGTAGGAAATGTAGGTCGAACTCTTTGGCGAGCTCCTTGGCAAGCTCCGGGGTGCTATCTTCACTGTAGGAGTCAACCACGTGAATATCGTCAGAAACACGTCTTGCGCTCTCTACCGTAGCGCGAAGTACTGCTTCTGAGTTATAAGTTAAAATGACAACAGAAATACTCATAATGGCTCCTAAACAACTGATAGCATAAATGCGCGATTTCTCCATTCAAATTCCGACTGAGATTTTCTTCGGAAGCTCTCAGCTCGACGGTTTTATAAGATCTGCTACAGCTCAGGCACAGTCATTTCTTGTGCTTACTGGTTGTGGAACTGTCGAGCGTCTTGGGTACGACAAAGAAGTAGCCGAGTATCTTGAAACGATGGGCGTTCGGGTGGAACGCTTCTCCGGTATCGAACCAAGCCCTGATGCGCAGACGATCGCCGAGGCAACGAGATGTGCCCGCGAGACCGATGTTGCGGCAGTAATTGGTGTCGGGGGAGGTTCGGTGCTCGATGCCGCGAAAACGGTTTCCTTACTTGCATGCACCGATGAGACAGATGTATGGCCCTTTGTCCGGGGTGAGTCGCGAGAGGGATCGTTTCGTCGCGCCCTTCCGATCTTTGCCGTGCCAACGACGCCTTCGGCATCCTCAGCTATTACGCCCTATGCAGTTGTGGCGAATCGCCAGTTGCATGGGAGAAGGCCGATTGCCTATCCATTTATTCGGCCAACCGCGAGCTGGCTAAACCCAGCGTTTACTGTTTCCGTTCCTTGGGAAAACACCTGTGATGCGGCTTGCGATACGCTCAGTCATGTCTTGGAGAACTACTTGATTGGCGGAAGTGACTCACCCCTTACAGATCGCTATTCAGAGTCGATAATAAAGACCGTGTTGGAACTGCTGCCACGGCTTCGCGAGAAACCCGATGACTATACCCTACGAGCATCAATGATGTGGGCATCGGTTTTGGCGTTCAATGGCTTGCAGCAGGTAGGTCGAGCACACACGATTTTCCCAGTGCACGCAATCGAGCACGCAATGAGTGCAATTGAGCCAAGCTTGTCTCATGGTCGTGGCCTGGCGACCTTGTTCCCAGCGTATTTTGGTTGGCTTTGGAAAGAGTTTCGAGGCCGAGAACGCATCGGTCGTTTGGCGAAAGAGATCTTTGACGTAGAGTACGGAGATCAATTTTCTGAGAAATTTTCTGAATGGCTTTCAAACAATGAATGTCGGCAGTCAATGGCCGATGTTGGTATCAGTCCAGACCGTTTTGACGAGATCGCCGCAGCTGTTATCCGGATTGATGGTGGTGGAGAGCCATTGAATGCACTTGGTCCTCTCACCGCTGAAGATATTGTAGAGATTTTAAAACTTAGCTAGAGATGTGGAAACTTCGTCTTTTCTCGATTGCAATCTCGACAGTATTGCTGTTCTTCCTAATTCGTTACTTGACTCCGACCTATCGCTGTCCGGACTGTAATGTTCTCTTTCTCGTCTCCGATAGTCTGAGAGCGGATGTCTTAGGTGCCTACGGCGGAGAGGCGAGGACTCCCCATATCGATTCTCTCGCTGCTGAGGGAGCGCTCTACGAAGACTATTATTCTAATTCGCCCTGGACCGTACCGTCAGTTGTAACGATGTTTACGGGGACCCCTTCACCATGGCATCGAATTGCGATCAAATCTAAAGTCAAACCAAGACCCGCTTCCAGTATTTCGAGATATGTAGTTAGTACAAAACTAACAACCTTTGGAACAGCACTGCAAAATGCCGGATATGCTACCTCGGCCGTACTCGAGAATTTTCTTTTACCAAACACGAAGGCACTTCGTGGCATCAAGCTACTGCTACAACCTACGGCGATAGCGGATCTCGAGAAGACACAAACAACGTCTCTTGAGTTGTTAAAAACAGTTCCCAACACCTCTCCCTTCTTCCATCTGCACTGGTATATAGATCCACATTCAGCTTATGGTTCTGCCCTTTCTGAGAAGCCGGATATCGATTTGGGTACTAGAACGTTGAGCCAACCATATGAGGTTTTGGCTCGTCTGGAACCTACCTCTCGAGGTTGGAAAACTCGCAGTTTCGGCGAGAAGGTGGAGATACATGAATTTGAGGAAGAGCTTACGGAGGACGATCTCTGGTACCTACGCCAACTGTATATACGAGAAGTAGAAGAGGTCGATCGGCGTATTGGCGAACTCCTTCAAGTATTGCGGGAGCGAAACTTGCTTGAGAAAACAATGATTGTATTTACCAGCGATCATGGTGAGCAGATGGGTGAACATGGGTCTTGGGGGCACGGACGTTCCTACTATCAAGAAGAATTCCGTGTACCGCTTATTCTTCGCGTGCCGAACGCTGAGCGTGGGCGTCGTGTGAAAAAAAGAGTCTCGCATTTGGAGCTGGCTCCAACCTTGCTCGACATTCTTGGGTTGCCGGTACCAGAATCTTTTCATGGAAGAACGGCGGCGGGCTTGCTGCGCAATGAATCTTCGTATAGGAGGCGGCCAATCTTTCTTGACGGAAAATATGGCAATGCCGTTATTCGAGGCCCCTTTAAGCTCATTCGTAAGAAAGGAGAGCCGACGCAATTTTATAACCTCAAGAAAGATCCGCGCGAGCAGATGGATTTAGTAGACTCTCCTAAGAACTATTTCAAAGCCTCGAACGAAGCACTCAGCCGTCGAATTCGACTCAATCGTCACATGCGAATGAAATTAAACAATTATTCTGAAAACGACGGCAAGCAAGACGCGGAGACGCTCGATAGATTGCGGTCACTTGGGTATCTATAGAGCTGAGTCACTTATTTGGGCTGTTTTTTTTCTTGCATGAATGCAGGCGGCCTCACACCTTTGGCTCGTAGTACTGCGGAGATCCCCGGGTCTTGTTTGGCCCGCATTGGGCTGTTTCTCGATATCGGATGCATCACCAAGGCCGAGTCTTTTGTATTAAGTGCGACCGATGCAACATGTATCCATCCCATC
>CBDUGV010000100.1:0-13768 GCA_965366815.1 uncultured Bdellovibrionales bacterium
TGACCCCGACCCACACCGCACAGCGAATTCTGCGAGAGCAGTTTGAATCGCAAAGCGCTGAGCCTCTGGCCAGTAGAGGATTCCTCGCTGATGCAATTCCCTGGATGGCAAACGCTACCTATGCATTGGTTGGACCGGTTCTTGGGCGTCCGGCAGTGCGCACCGCGATCGAGCCGCTCCTCGCATCGGGTGGGTCGCGAGTTTTGCTTTTTGGAGTTGCGGGCGGTTTATATACTAAGGAGCATCCCCTGCAAATCGCTGACGCCGTTTGCGCCGAAAAAGCCATTGAGGCGATAGATACCTCTTTGGCAGCCGCTCCGCCCCGAGACACCAACGCTAAGTCCGAATTTCAAAACGAGATTGCAAACCGGCTTAGTGACTATCTCGCATACAAAGAGTTGCTTGGGGTTTGGACTACGGATAATCCGTATCGAGAATGCAGACAACAGATTGAATCGTTCATTTCGAATGGAGCACATCTCGTTGAAATGGAGTATGCAGCTCTCACTGAGTTGGCGATCCAATACGATATAGAAGTTGCCGCAGCGTTTGTCGTCAGCGACGTACTGCGAGATACATGGGAGACAGGGTTTTCGTCCAAGGAGGTAAAAGAAAAGCTCGCGGTAGTCGCACAAGTTCTGGCAGAACATTTGGTGAGCACCTAGGCATGCAAGAGCAATTACAACAGTGGCTACGAGAAGCGAAACAAAATGAGAGCTGCCGGTACCCGATGGCTGCATGCCTTTCAACTGTAGCAACGGATGGAATGCCAGATGGTCGAACTATCATTGTCGACCGAGTCGAGAACACTCATTTCTATTTCTGCACGGATCGTCGTTCGAAAAAAGCGAGAGACCTTACCTCAGGACTGGCGGCATTGACGTTCAACTGGGATACAGGAGAACGACAATTGCGTGTTCGTGGCACGATTGCGCTAGGTGATAGGTCCGTAGCTGAAAGCAACTTTCTTCAGCGGCCCCGACAGAGCCAAGTTACCGCGCACGCAACAACGCAAAGTGCGCCAGCTGAATCCGAAGAAGCGATTACCAGACGGTATCACGACCAAGAGCAACTACTCGCCCAAACCCAAGTGATTGCATGCCCTGACACCTGGGTCGCCTATTGTCTCTCGGCAACCCAGATCGAATTCTGGGAGGCTCGAAGCGCCCGGCTCCACCACAGAGTCCTCCACACAATGGCTCACGACGGGAGTTGGAGTAGCTGCCTGCTGCAGCCCTAGCTAGAGTAACCGCTTAACTTGACTCAAGAATCGAGCACACATAGAATCTTTGCTTCACTAACTAGCGAGGAGACAGCATGGCTGCCGCATTTACGTTTACTGGAGCCCAGTTCATTGGAAGACATCGATCGAGCGAAGGCACAAGCACATTGCAGGGCAAGAACCCAATCAATGGCGAACAGCTTGACGAGAAGTTCTTTGAAGCCACAGTGGCTGAAGTAGACCAAGCCCTCACCCTTGCAAAAAAAGCAAGTGAACAACCGCTCTCGGCACAACAATGCAGCGATCTTCTCAACGCCATCGCTGAAGAGATCGAAGGTCTTGGCCAACCGCTGTTGGACCGCTGCCATTTAGAAACCGCCCTTCCCTTTCCTCGATTGGAAGGTGAGCGCGGGCGAACGTGTTTTCAATTGAGAACCTTTGCCAAGCTGGTAGAGCAAGGCTGGCATCTTGATGCACGCATTGACACCGCCGACCCCGATCGTTCCCCGATTCCCAAGCCAGATGTTCGCAGCCTGAAGGTACCGATTGGGCCAGTTGTCATTTTCGGAGCAAGCAACTTTCCTTTAGCCTTCTCGGTTGCTGGTGGTGATACGGCATCTGCACTTGCTGCCGGATGCCCAGTAGTCGTAAAGGCTCATGAAGCACACCCTGGGACGAGCGAGATGATTGCCCATGCGATTGCAGCGGCAGTAGAACGATGTGGCATTCATCCAGGCTACTTTTCGATGCTCTATGGCCAGGGGCCGACTATCGGCCAGGCTCTAGTGAATCATCCTCAGACCACGGCGGTTGGCTTTACCGGATCTCTGAAAGCCGGAAAAGCAATATTTGATGCCGCTCAGCAGCGCCCAGTCCCGATACCGGTGTATGCCGAAATGGGTAGTGTTAATTTAGTGCTGATGCTGCCTGGCGCACTCAAAGAGCAAGGCGACGAGTTGGCAAAGGGCCTAGTGGGATCGGTGACCCTTGGCGTGGGACAGTTCTGCACCAACCCTGGCGTCGTTGCTACCTTAACAGAGCAAGCCACCAGCGCTCAGTTTCGCGAATCAGTCACCGAGGGAATTACTCAGTGCAGTCCTGGCGTAATGCTTAACGACAGTGTGTTCAGCGGTTATCAGAAATCGAGAGAACAGCTAGCTCAAATTCCCGGAGTTAAGCAGCTCGCGGCATCCACCGAAAAGAATCAGGAAGCATTGGCAGCTCAAGCAATGCTCTTTGCAGCCGACGTGGAAACTCTGCTTTCGAATGCAGATGCACTTGAGGAAGTATTTGGGCCTTCAACCTTACTTACCCAAGGAAACGCTAAGCAATTAGAACAATTGGTTGAAGTACTCCCGGGACAGCTGACGGGCACTGTTTTTGGCACCGATGAAGACTTCGAGCAGTTTAGCTCGGTTATCACCAAGCTACAGAGTCGAGTCGGTCGTGTGATATGTAACGCCTTTCCAACCGGTGTTGAAGTCTGCCATGCAATGAATCACGGTGGGCCCTTCCCGGCGACAACTGACGTGCGAAGCTCCTCTGTGGGAACGAGAGCAGTCGATCGCTTTCTCCGACCACTCTGCTATCAAGGTTGGCCCAACAAGCAACTGCCAGTCGAGTTGCAGGACGAGAATCCTCGCGGGATTCGGCGCCTCGTAAATGGTGAATGGACGAGCGCTAAGACAATATAGATTCGATTCGGCTCATCACTGAAGCATCCAATTTGTCTTTAACCACGGACGCTTCGAGGTTTTGTTCGAGTTGTGCAACGGAAGTCGCACCGGTAATCACGCTACTGACATTCTCGTTCTTCAAACACCAAGCTATGGACAGCTGAGCGAGGTTGCAATCCAGATCATCAGCGACTTCCTGGAGTTTTCGAACTATTGCGAGTCGCTCTGGAGTAAGCTCTTTTTGAAGCCATTCGTTCTTATCCAAACGACTGCCTTTTGGAACCCCATCATTGTACTTTCCAGTCAGAATACCAGACGCTAGAGGACTCCAAGTAGTTAAGCCAGTGCCATATCGCTTGTAGATCGGCTCATATTCTTGTTCAACACGCTCCCGATTGAACATATTATACTGGGGCTGCTCGGTAATCGGTGCTGGGCAATTGCACTCTTTTGCACAATCATATGCCGCGGCCAACTCTTTGGCCGACCACTCAGAGGTCCCCCAATAGAAGGCGTACCCCGATCGAATGATGTAGTCCATCGCTCGAACAGTCTCCTCAATCGGGGTTGTAGAGTCTGATCTATGGCAATACACCACATCCACATAACTCAGACGAAATCTCCGCAATGAATTTCGCGTGCCTTCAACCAAGTGCTTCCAAGACAGCCCCGTGTCATTTGGGCCATTGCCGCCCCAGTAGATCTTAGTGGCGATTACCAAGTCCTCGCGACGAAAATCGCGAAGTGCCTCGCCCATGAGTACTTCTGACTCACCACGAGCGTAGCCTTCAGCATTGTCAAAGAAGTTCACGCCGCGATCATAAGCCGCCCTCATGCACTGCTTCACGCCTTCGAGTTCAAGACTACTTCCAAAGGTAATCCAAGATCCCAATGAAAGCTCACTCACTTTCAGACCTGAAGTTCCTAGGTTGTTGTATTTCATTCTCGTGTCCCTTTAGCGCATCCCTGAGTAACGTATAATCGAATCTCTTCTTCCAACAGCCGAACTGCCTCGTGCTCGCCCAAGCCTCTGTCACTGACTCGGAGCTCTTCACCATCTATTAAACAGCTGAGCTCCACACCCTCCCGAAAGGGAATCTCACGTAGCACTGCTGTATATTCCTGACCGTCGACCGTGAGGGCAAGTTCTTTCTGGAAACGGTGGGCAGAACTCATACGAACTTTAATTCTATCTACGAGGCGTGCCTAAATACACATCTCAAATTTGCGCACCGCTTGCGTGCTTCAACTCACCACCTACTCCCATTCAATTGTCGAAGGGGGTTTTGTTGAAATATCAAGCACTACTCGGTTAACGCCATCAGTCTCGTTTACAATTCGAGAGGACATCTTTCGAAGCAAGTCCTCGGGAAAAAGATACCAATCAGCAGTCATTCCATCACGCGAAGTAACCGCTCGGATACCAATACATTCCTCGAATGTACGGCCATCTCCCATAACACCAACTGATTGCACTGGAAGCAAAACAGCAAAGGACTGCCATATTTCACCTTCCAATCCGGCTTCACGCACTTCTTCGGTCACAATGGCGTCCGCAGTTCTCAACTTTGCTAAACGCTCTGGAGTCAAATCTCCAATACACCGCACCGCGAGCCCGGGGCCAGGAAACGGCTGTCGCATGATGAAGTATTCAGGAATGCCCATTTCACGACCGACATTGCGAACTTCATCCTTGAACAACTCACGAAGCGGCTCGATCAAACCGAGTTTCATGTTGTCGATTAATCCACCTACATTATGGTGGCTTTTAATCGTCGCTGATTTTCCAACAACGGACACACTTTCAATAACATCGGGATAGAGCGTACCTTGCACAAGATACTGCACATCGGAAATCCGATTAGCCTCTTTTTCAAATACTTCGATAAACACCCGACCAATGATTTTTCGCTTCTCTTCTGG
The DNA here is from genome assembly GCA_965366815.1 of uncultured Bdellovibrionales bacterium. Taxonomy (GTDB): domain Bacteria; phylum Bdellovibrionota_C; class UBA2361; order SZUA-149; family SZUA-149; genus CBDUGV01. Next base: position 4,822 of record CBDUGV010000100.1, read on the forward strand.
ATCGGTAACTCCCGCGAGTTCGCTTAGAAATCGCTCACTTGCATCGACCAAGGTCACGTTCAAGCCCAGCGGCCCAACCGTATCCATCACCTGCTGAGCTTCATCTTTTCGAAGTAAACCGTTGTCAACAAAGATACAATGGAGGCGATCACCGATTGCTCTGTGGACAAGCACTGCGGCGACAGTGGAGTCGACTCCACCACTTAAACCACACACGACGTTACCAGTCGGCACCTTTGCCTTAACCCCTTCAACGGTTTCGGTGATAAAGCAGTCCGGATCCCAATCCTTCGAAAGCCCGGCACAGTCAAAAAGAAAACTCTCCAATACCTCTTTACCGCGCGGCGTGTGGTGCACCTCAGGGTGAAATTGCACACCGTACATTTTACGAGTCTCATCTGCCAATGCGGCAACCGGTGACCCCTTTGAAGAAGCAACGGTCACAAAGCCTTCTGGTGGTTGAATGACTTTATCGCCGTGGCTCATCCACACGTCTTGGGTACTTCCTGCGGCAAATGAAGCCAAGGGGCCCATAGCTTGATGGATCTCGATGGTGGCAGCGCCAAACTCACGGATGCCATCGCCAGATTCCGCATCACCTTCGACCTCTCCATCTCCGAGATTGCGTCCCCACCCTCCGAGTTCTCCACCGAACTCAACTGCGATCAACTGCATCCCGTAACAGATGCCAAAGATCGGCAATCCCAGTCGCAGTATTTCCGGATCAATCTTTGGCGCACCTTCAGCTCCGACCGAAGCCGGACCTCCCGAAAGAATAAGCGCACTGGGGTCCAGTGCTTTAATCTTCTCGCAGGCAACAGTGCCGGGCAAAATCTGGCAATACACACCAGACTCCCGAACCGCACGTGCTATGAGTTGAGTATATTGGGAACCAAAATCAAGGACGAGTAACTGACTCTTCATTAGTTAACGCTATAGTTAGGTGCTTCTTCAGTAATATAAACATCGTGCACATGACTCTCACCAAGACCGGCAGAGGTTATGCGAACAAACTCGGATTTTTCTTGTAACTCTTTGATTGTGGCGACGCCGCAATAGCCCATTCCAGCTCGCAGTCCGCCAATCATCTGGTAAATTGAAGAAGCGAGCGAACCTTTATATGGAACTCTATCCCCTCAGGCACAAGCTTGGAGGATTCCGACTCAGATGCCTGAAAGTAGCGATCCTTGGACCCCTTCTCCATGGCACCCAATGACCCCATTCCTCGATACAGCTTATAGCTTCGCCCTTGATAGAGAACTGTTTGTCCGGGAGCTTCCTCTGTCCCCGCAAAAAGCGATCCGATCATCACCGTATCAGCGCCTGCAGCCAAAGCCTTGGCAATATCGCCGGAAAATTTAATCCCACCATCGGAAATGATACGCACGTCTGTTCCTTCAACAGCTCGTGCAGCTTCTGAAACAGCAGTGATCTGTGGCATCCCAACACCGGAGACAATCCGAGTGGTGCAAATCGAGCCAGGTCCCATTCCTACCTTCACCGCATCGGCGCCTGCATCGATCAACGCCTTAGTGCCGTCATAGGTAGCAACGTTGCCCGCGATGACCGGAAAGTCAGGGTAGCGTCGCTTGATGTGCTTGACGCAATCCATAGCACCCTGTGAATGGCCGTGCGCACTATCGACAGTCAACACATCCACTTGTGCAGCCATCAAGAGTTCGAGCCGTTCCTCAAAATCATCAGAGACTCCCAGAGCGGCACCGGCTCGAAGCCGCCCATGCTCATCTTTGCAGGCACTTGGATATTTACGACTTTTCTCAATATCCTTAATCGTTATCAGACCGGCAAGCTTTCCATCGGAGTCAACGACAAGAATTTTTTCGATCCGATGTTTATGCAGCAAGAGCTTGGCCTCATCGAGACCGGTTCCAGGCGGTACAGTAACTAAATCTTCCGAAGTCATTACTTCGTGAATTGGCCGTTCGAAATTCGTCTCAAAGCGCAGATCGCGATTAGTAACAATTCCGACCAGCGAGCCGTCTTTTTCCGTCACTGGAAGACCCGAAATCGCATACTCCTGCATTACTTTCATCACGTCAGCGATACTGTGGCTTGGACGCACCGTAATCGGGTCCATTATCATCCCACTTTCGGATTTCTTGACTCGCTGCACTTCCTGCGCCTGTCGCTCCGGAGACATATTCTTATGGATGACTCCAAGACCGCCTTCTTGAGCAATAGAAATTGCCAAGCGCGACTCGGTTACAGTATCCATCGCCGCGCTAATCAATGGTATATTGAGCGTGATGTCCCGAGCTAACACTGTGGACACCACCGTGTCCCGCGGAACAATCTTTGACAACGCAGGTTTCAGCAAGACGTCGTCAAAGGTTAGGGCCATAGGAATTGCATCCACAGATGCGAACTTAGACGACATGATTAATGCCTCCTGCAATGAGTCGTGTTGGAAATTCAGCAAATCGCCTCTCGGAGCAACAGGATCCGAAAGCGCGCGATACTTTAGAAATTGGGGTTGGAAGGGGAAAAAGAATTGTCGATTCTTGTGCCATGCGGATGACTAGCAAAATTCAAAGAATTTTGCAACACCCCTGAGTGAGCCTGCGGCTGGCTGAATGTAGTTCTGATAGGGTCAGCTACAGTGACGCACCGCTCATACCGTTGTCCAAACAACATAAGCCACACAAGACTTAGGTCTCTGTCACTGGAGCGGTCATTTAACCGGGCCATTTAACCGAGTCATTTAACCGGGGTTTGGCCTCGTTTTCGGCAGACGAGTTTAATATCGGTTCCCTCGAAGCCAAATGCGTCGCGAATAGAGTTTTTTAGGAATCGCAGATACGAGAAATGGACTGACTGTGGATAATTGAAAAACAAGACTATCCTAGGTGGTCCAACCTCGACTTGAGTGGCGTAGTAGAGCTTTACTGGACGCCCGCGGATGACAGGTGGAGTTCTGCGCCTCATAGCCATTTCAAGCACTTTGTTTAGCTTTACCGTCGGTACTTTCTTAGCTCGAGAATAGGCAACCCGCTTGACCGTTTCTATAACTTTCGGACACCGCTTCCCGCTCAAGGCAGAAACAAATACGATCGGCGCGTAAGGACTAAATTTGAAAGCTTGTTGTATCTTCTCTTTGAATTCTTGAACGCTTCGGTGGTTCTTTTCGACCAAATCCCATTTGTTCACAACGATGACAATTCCACGCCCTTGTTCATGGGCCAGACCAACGATCTTGGCATCTTGCTCAGTTGGTCCTTGCTCAGCGTCAAGTAGAACAACCGCGACATCGCAATCAGAGATTGCCCGCAAGGAGCGCATAGTGCTGTAGTGCTCTATCCGATCGCCAATTCGAGCCTTGCGCCGAAGGCCTGCGGTATCAATAATAACAAATTCCTGACCTTCTCTCGTTATTGCTAGATCCAAGGCATCTCGCGTTGTCCCGGCGACAGGCGAGGTTATCGCACGCTGCTCTCCGGTCAGAGTGTTGAGCATCGTCGATTTACCCACATTCGGTCGCCCGATTAGCGCTACTCGAATGCTGTTGATGTGTATCTCAGGCTCAACTTCCGCCTCACCCGCTTCAGGCTCTTCACTATCATCGAAGAGAGGCTGTTCGTTAGAAAGACTCTCATCTAAAGAAAGGAGGCGGTTTTCGCGTATATACTCATCTGCGGTTGCTTCTGAATCACCTGGCTCAAACACCGGGGCAAAGCTGGGAGGAACTGCTTCTTCCCCTGGAGGGACCGATGCATCTTCCTCAGTGGGCAATGAGGCAGGCGTTGCTTGGACAGCTAAATTCCCAGCAGCGAGTTGCCGCCGCGCGGCTCGGGCACTGGCCGCTTCTGCTTTCGCCTCTTGTTTCTCTACGTAGGCCGCTTGTTCTTCAGCAGCTTTTGCATCTTGCGCAGCCTCTTCTTCAAGCTTTCGGCGCGCTTTGGCAGAATCACAAAGCGCTTGGTAATTGGGCAGCTGTTGTAGTATCTGCTCAATGCCCCTCTGCATACCTCGTCCATGCAATGCGCTTAAATGAGCTAAGTTATCAACTCCGAGCGAATAGAAATCGGCTGCAAGAGCTTCTTGCTCTTTCCCATCACATTTATTAACGACGAATTGGACTGGTTTGCTTTGTGTTCTCAGCAACGCCACAACGTCGTCATCACCGGGATGCCTGCCAGTTTGGCCATCAAACATCGCAACGACGACATCTGCTTCCTCGGCGGCAAGCACTGCTTGCTCTGAGACGAGCATTTGCATTTCGTCATCAGATGCTTTTTCAAAGCCACCAGTATCAACAAGGTAGAACGGGAACTCGTAGCTTTCGATGAGTGCGTAGTTGCGGTCTCTGGTTACACCGGGAGTATCCTCGACCACAGCGAGTCTTTTACCGCACACGCGGTTGAAAAAGGTCGATTTTCCGACGTTGGGACGACCAACAACAGCAACTATTGGAATTCTGAGAGCCATGGCGAGTAAATATACCTTTTTGCTAAAGAATTTCAACTCCCCAGCAATATAGACCAATTAATTATAAATGTTAGATAGTTAGTTAGCTCGGCGAGAGACTCTCTATGGAGCAGAGATGGCGCAGTCGACGAAGCGTCAAGCTCCGCGGTTAGGCCAAGGGTCGACCCACTTAGAACAAATCTCCATAAGGAGTGTCGCTGCGATAGCCTGCCTTCGCCATTCCCTTTTTACTGCGCGTCCAATCACTCTCTACCCGCACGAAAAGCTCAAGGAAGACCTTGGTGCGAAACAGCTTTTCCAATTCAATACGAGCGGCAGTTCCGATTTCTTTTAAGGTCGCACCTCGTTTCCCAATAACAATACCTTTCTGCGACTCTCGCTCGACCAGAATCGCTGCTTGAATTTTCAACAAATCGGGAGTCTCTTCCCAACCCATGACCCGAACCGCAATACTGTAGGGAAGTTCCTGGTGAAGCCGAGCAAACGTCTTCTCTCGTACCACTTCGCTTGCAAAGAATTGCTCCGGTTGATCTGTTACCGCATCTTTCGGAAAAAAAGGCGGACCCTCAGGCAACCTCTTTAAGAGCACTTGATACAAAGCATCAAGACCATCACTCTTGAGCGCCGAGACCGGAACCAATTCAACGTTTGACTTTGCGGCATCAAAGACTTCACTCAACTCCCCGATCACCGGCAACATTTCTTTTCGCGTAAATAGATCGATTTTATTGATTACAATTACACCTGGGGATCGCAGCTCACGCTTGCTCAAGGAGCTTGCCAAACGCTTTACCAAATTCTTGTCTTGCAGGGCTTTCTCGCCGTCGATTACCAACATCATCAAGTCAACATCGGAGATCGAATCACTTAAGGCATCACCAATGAAGCGAGCCAACTCACCGCGATACCGGCGTGCCATAAATCCCGGGGTATCGAGAAAGACAATCTGTCCAGCCTCCGAATTCTTGATGCCGAGCACACGATTACGCGTCGTCTGCTGTTTCGCAGAAACAATACTAACTTTTCTTCCGAGCATCGCATTGAGAAGCGTCGATTTCCCGGCATTTGCCGGGCCGACTATTGCGACATATCCCGAACGATGATCTGCCGGTATTTGGTCATTAGGCAGCTTGTTCAGCGTCTGCGGTGTCATTGTTCGCCTCCGGTTTAGCTAGATCTGGGAGTTCCATAAGCATCACGCCAGGAAGTAAGAAAGATTGTCCTTCTGCAAGCTCGACGGTCGGTGCAGTGAACTGCATGCGCGATAGCGCCTGGGCTGCGGCCTCTTGCTGCGCCGCCTTCTTCGTCGTTCCTCGCCCTCGACCGGCGACTTCGCCATCGACCGTAACAACCGTCACGAATGTCGGCGCATGCTCCGGGCCCTCAACTAGCTCTAGTAAATAGGACGGCGGCTCTGAGCCCGCTCCATGTAGGGCCTCTTGCAGCTCTGTCTTCGGATCAAATGGTGTCACTTCCTCAAGCGCGCTTCCAAAGATACGCTCAATCATCTCTAAGGCAACTTCATATGAGCTATCTCTATACACCGCACCGATCACTGCCTCCATCACATCGGCAAGAATCGACGGACGCTCATATCCGCCGCTTGAGAGTTCACCCCGGCCTAAGCGGATAAACGGCCCTAACTCCAAGCGTTTGGCAATTTCTGCGAGGGCCTGTGTATTCACCAGCGCAGCTCGCATCTTCGAGAGTTCACCCTCACGTGCCTCAGGATGCAAATCACTAAGTAAATGAGCCACACTCAAATCAAGAACCGCATCTCCGAGAAATTCTAACCGCTCATAGTCTGCCCGCTCTTTCATTCCCAAAGCAGATCGATGGGTCAAAGCTCGAGCAATCAGGGTTTTATCTTCAAATGAGATTCCAAACCGCTCTTCCAGTACTTCATAGTCGCTCCGTGGCTCGTGGGGCGGATTCTCATCTTCGTCAGCTGGCCGAACCCCTTCCGCGTCTCTCCCACTCTTTTTTTCAGCCGTGGGCCGCATCCTGTTGCCAGGACCTTTCTGATATTCTTTTTTTCGTGATGGCTTTGAAGGAGCGTAGTCATCCCAGACTTCGCGTTGCTTGGCGTTGTTCTCTTTCTTTAACTTGTTTTGCTGCTTGGCCCGCGCAACACTACCGACTCCAAGTTTCCCAGGTTTGATTACTCGCATAGCAGTATTCTCCCTTCCTCATCATATCGGGTCGCTGCGGCTCGAAGGGTCTGCCCGATTCGTAGGTCTTCGCTATTCGCTACCGTGATTCCACAAGTAACAAATTCACGACTCGTACCTCGGGCGATAGATCCGTCGAACTGCTCGACAATAATTTCTACCTCGCGCCCCACCAGGTCCCGCGCATACGACTCACGTCGACGCTCAGCCAACGATCGCCACCGCGCAGATCGGCGTTTACGCTCCGCGTAGTCTATTGTACCGTCTAAACGAGTTGCAGCGGTGCCTGTTCGCTCCGAGTAAGGGAAGATGTGCAGATAGGAAAAAGGTAGAGTAAGAAACGTCTCTATCCCTTGGTCTACCTCTTGCCTACACTCGCCGGGAAATCCCACAATAACATCGGAGCCAAGACAACAATTGGGCAATCGCTCTTGAACATAGTCCAATAGGTCGAAAACTTCGGCCATGCGATAGCGCCTATTCATCCGCTTCAGCGTATAGTCAGTAAAAGACTGAACACAGATATGGAGATGATGACAGAAAACCGAGCTTTTTGCCATCAAATCAACTGATCTTTTATCTAAGTCATTGGGATCAATAGAACTAATTCGGATTCTGCGTATAGCTGAGCTTCGCTCAAGCTCAGTTAAAAGGTCATGGAAGGAACTTCCGATGTCCTCACCATAGCCCCCGATATGAGTCCCGGTCAGCACGATCTCGCGATACCCCACAGCTGCCAAATGCTCTATGTCTTTTAGAATGTCTGACACAGCGCGGGAGCTGAGACGGCCGCGCGTTTGCGGAATAATACAGAAGGTGCAGGAATTCTCGCAGCCTTCCTGAATCCGCAGATGGAATCGAGCCCGAGTTCTCGACTCTCCCATCACGGCACCAGGCCCTGCAACCTTTGATGAAATAGGATCTACAAGAGAAATCGATCGACGCTGAGGGAGGCTCTTCTTCGGTCGTCTCCCACTTTGATATTCTTTCGGAAGTTCGATTGCTGCAGATGAAGCTGCCGTCGCATCACCAATGACAGCCGCGACGACTTCTTGCTTGCGACCAGGCCCCACCACCGCATCGACCTCGGCAAGCGATAAGAGTTCATTCGCCTTCACCTCTGCCATACAACCAGTTACAATAACTTTTGCATCTGGAGCGCTCGTCCGTGCTTTCCGAATCAATTTCAGTGCATCTTTATCGGCGTTATCAGTGACGGTGCAAGTATTGATAACATACACATCAGCAGGGGCGTCAAAATCGCAGGGCACCCCACCCTGTTCGAGCACTGCTGCTTGTAAATCTATAGTATCGGCGTAATTACTTCGACATCCGAGCGTGTGAAACGCCACACGCAAGGGCGCAGGTTCCGAACACTCCTCAGATGCCAGTTCAACATCCGAAGAGTCCTTCAGATCAATATCATTCAGCCTCGGCATAATTCCCTTTTACTATTATGCCGCCACCGAGCACTTCAACCGCACCATCCTCCTCGGATTCACTGCGGTAGATAACCGCCGCCTGCCCGGGACTTACTGCAGTCCACTCGTCCATAAAGAAGACCTTAATCCTATCTCCACACTCCGTCGGTTCCAGTCGACAGGTGATGGCAGGCGTTCGATACCGCACTTTCACATTGGCAACGATAGGCTCTGTTATCGCAGTTCCAGCAATCCAATTGACTTCAGCAACTTCGAAGCTATCGCGCTGTAACTCTTCCCGGCCCCCGACTGTGACGCGATTCTCATTAGGATCAATATTCAGCACATAAAGCGGGTGCTCACTGCTCACGCCAAGTCCCTTTCTTTGTCCCACCGTGTAGCGATGTACGCCGTGGTGAGAGCCAAGAATTTTTCCGTCAGTGCTGACAATCTCTCCACCTGGTTGTGGCCCTGCTTCAGCATCGATAAACTCAGAGACGCTCGATGCAACAAAACAGATATCTTGACTCTCAGGCTTGCTCGAAACCGTAAAACCTTGCTGCGCAAGGTAGGTTCGCACCTCTGGCTTCGTCATTCCACCAACGGGAAATACAGTTCTTTCCAGATCGTGTTGCGTCATCGTGTAGAGGAAATAGGTTTGATCTTTGTTTCCATCACGCGCAGTGTATAGCCCGCGTAAACCATCGGGCTTTACGCGAATTTGTGCGAAATGGCCCGTAGCAACAGTCTCAGCCCCCAGCGCAGCGGCGCGGGCGCGGAGCTGGTGAAACTTTACCTTGCGATTACAATCCAGACAGGGATTAGGCGTTAATCCGTTCAAATACGATTTCACAAAGGGACTAATGACTGACTCATAAAACGAATCTTCAAAATCAAATACATAGTACG
>CBDUGV010000101.1:0-13665 GCA_965366815.1 uncultured Bdellovibrionales bacterium
TGCTTGTGGCTATAACCCTCGAAAAACAATGTGCCATCGTGAGACCTCAATATGGTATCAACATCTACACGGTGAACTAATTCCCCATCGATGTAAATATCAACGGACGATGGAGTACCGCTCCAGAGTAAAATGCGCCAATCAAGAACTTCAGGATCAAGTCCTAGGTTGGCATCACACACGACAACATTGCCGATTTCCAGAGAGTGGGGGCACCCAATACAGTCATCTATGATATTTGCATAGGGCTTGCCCTTATATTCTCGCGCAGGGATCGGACACCCATCGACATGTTTTGCAAGTCCTCGTTCCACAATAGAAAGCCGATCTGCCTGTTCCCAAGCCTCTTTCTCTCGGGATGCTACATCGGTGTGGAACAGCCAGTGTTTTTGATTTCTGCCATCGACAACAATGGACTCTAACTGTTCTGGATCTAGGTCACGAATGACTTTAGAAAGATCAATCTCGATGGCGGACAGACCAAGCTGATGAAATCGTTGAATTTTTTCTTCGTCTACTCGATGTGTCACGAAGATTTCTATGGCAACTGAATAACCCTCAATATCAACCAGAACATCGGGAATCAGTCCTCTGAAGCCAGTCTCCAAGCGAGCATTCGATACTGTATGAAGTCCCTCCGGAATGACCTCAATAGGTCGTTTGCCTCCGGAAAATCGGATCTCTACGGGTGGGAGTAGGATTTCCTTTCTTTTAGCAATGATGTCCTTAGCAGCTAAGTGGAGCCCCGTTTCAACACCGGTAGTGCAATCTACTCCTGAGGCATGGGCAAAATGATGTTGTTGCACATCGCCTTTTCTCGCGATGAGTTCTGCACCACAACCAGGGCATGTGCAATGACACTCCAGTCCACTTTCTACTGTAGATATATGCATCAACACAGAGTTGAGCAGACCATACAGGAGGCGAGGTTCTGGTTGTTTCATCTGTGAACCAGAAATTTACAAATTATAGATAGAGGTAATGAAATTGGACTGGTTGTTGCCATCATGTCTTTTCCTTAGTCAATGAGTTTCAGTTTTCATGGAGTTATAAATAGAGTATTGCTTGGTCTTATCCACTAGGAAAACCAACCATTATATAATAGATTAATTCGTTTTCGTAAACAATCATATAGTGCTGAACTGATTCAGTTTCGTCGGGAATATAACTGCAAAAGTATGCTTTGGTATATGAGGTAACTATATGTCGAGGAACGCTCACTACATTCGTCGTACGGAGCTTTATGAGCTTGTCTGGAACGAGCCGCGTACACATTTGGCTAGACGCTTTGGTATTTCTGATGTAGCAATAGGCAAAGCATGCAAGAGGGCAGGAATACCGATGCCACCAGCAGGGCATTGGGCTAAAAAGAATGCTGGAAAGAAAGCTAGGAGGCTGCCATTGCCGCCTCGAGCACCAGGAGTAAATGATGAGATCAAACTGGGTGGTTCAAGGTATGACAATGGATGGCATCGAAGTGATAACGAAATCTTGGAGCAGGTACCGCAACCTCCTGTATTTGATGAACCAATAGAAGATGTTCGCGAACGCATTAAAAAAGCGCTAGGAAAAGTAGTACAACCCCGGTCACTTAAAGATGCTCATGGTGCGATTAAAAATCTTTTGAAACAGGATGAGAAAAGAAGAATAAAGACAGAGAATTCTCGCTATGTCTTTTCTTGGGAAAAGCCATATTTTGATGCGCCTATTGAAAAACGTCGACTCAGAATTCTATCTGGTCTACTCAAGGGGGTTGCAAAATGTGGAGCAAAGGTTGTAGTCAGCAAAGATGCAAAAGAGGTTAACATCGCAGTTGGCGATGAGAGTGTTCATGTGCATCTTGAGCTAATTGATGAGGGCAAAAGAGTCAGGAAGAAGCAAGGTCGGCCTTCTGACAGGTTTCAGCTCACTATAAAGGAAGGATGGCTCAGTAACGAGAAAGTCCAGCATGTCTGGGAAGATAGCGCGGATGAAAAGCTCGAGACAATGCTTCGTGAGATCGCCGAAGAAGTAGTTTTGGCCGGTGAACGCCACTATCGGGCGAAAAAGGAGTATCGGTATCAATGGGCATTAGAGAGAAAACAAGAGTTGGAGGAAAAGGAAAAGCAAAGAATTGAGACGGAACAAAGATTAGAAAGAGAAAGACTTGAAAAATTAAGGCAAGAACGAATTCAGCGTTTGCGAGATGAGGCGTCAGAGCATAGGCAGGCCTGTGATATCCGGCAGTATATTGATCGTGTTCTTGAGTTAACTGAAACTTCATCTTCGCCAGAAGAACAGGGGCAAATAATGAAGTGGGCGGAGTGGGCTAGGGCCCAAGCAGATGATCTGGATCCAATTGTCTCAAGGCGATTTTGGATTGATAGACTGCCGGAATGAAATGTTCAGTCGATAACAGGAAAGGGAATCGTGCGGGTTCTAGTTTGGCCTGACAGACGCTGTCATGCCGCATCAGGATGTTGCGTTCACCAGTTGAATCCGCAACATGAAGCGGACGTTCGTTTCGCGGTTGTTCAACAAGTTTGTCGGCTGATAAACTTAGGAATATTAAGGAAATAGATTCTATGGGCGGGGTGCCTTACTCCAAAATTATCCTCTAACATAGAACAACCAGTTGGTGTGGACCGATCGCTTCACTTCGTTCAGCTCACGGCCACTTAACATTGATCGTCAGATTGAAAAGGAACAGATACGATGCCGTACCTGGAATACACAACAATAAACCGAGACTTGGTACTGGAGTTTTTTTTAGTTCTATCAAGAATGGAGTTCGCGCTCAAGCTCGTGGGATTTGCGGTTGGCGATGAAAAGCGGGTTAATCCTGATTGGGACGGTTTTGCCAAAGAGGTAAGTAAGTCGTTCGACTTGAAGGCGAGCGAAGAAGTTGAGGTGGCGGCTTAATACTACTTGGGCCACCCTCCGTATAAACAAGTATTGAGGAATGGTTATTTACATTGGGAATCGGCGCCACCTGTAGGTGCAACTGAAATTGAAAAGGTGCTGCTGTTGGTGCGGAGGGTCAGAAACAATCTGTTTCACGGCGGCAAATACAATGCCCAGAGCCACGAAGAAACAGCAAGAAACGAGGAGTTGCTTTGCCAAGGCATCCGAATCCTGAAAGCGGCTATCAGTGAGCTACCAAAAGTACAGGTGGCCTACGATGATGGTGCTGCAATCTAACAAGTCGGTCAAGCCGTTCGTGCCACGGGTAATTGCGCACCCCGAACTCCGAAGAAGCATCGGTACCATTTTTCGTGAATCGACAATAGGAACGCTTTGATACAGAGATTGATATGTCATACTTACATCAACTTCAAAAGCATGTGGCAGAACTCATTTGGGCGGTTGTCGATACCGTCACCCATATGGGAGTCTCAAAAATGAGATGTTCGTCTAACAAGGCATTTTTGACATTCCTTCGGAGCAGGGACCTCGGCTTCGCCTCGGCCCCAAATCATTGGCATTAGGCATAAAAAATGGCAACGGAAACATGTCCAAATTGCGGAGAAAAGAAAAACGTTCTATCTGCATGCACCGCTTGTGGATACACACATGGAGGCCAAGAAAAATATAGGGTGTTCAAGACTCGAATGGCTGAGCAAAAGGATAGAAAAAGAAAAGGCCCAAAACAGATCGATGCTCTAAGCAAGAAATATGCGAAAGAGGGAAAGGTAATCGGTTCTCCACCATTGGTCAGAAAAAAGAAACTTCGTAAGGTGAAGCAATCCGAATGTGTTTTTACTAAAGGTCTAGTGGTTAGTGGAGGCGCCTTTGAAAAAGGTAAAAACTGTCGTCATTGATAGAAAGTGGGTAAGCCTAATACAAAGCTCTAGGCCTTCGTCGCTCTGCTCATTTCAGGGACGACCGGCTACGCCGTCCGCCTCTATAAAATGGCGTTGGGCGGCTAGGGAAATATAGAGAGACACGCCTTGAAATTCTTTGCTAACAAACTGAATGGTGGATTTCTACGTAATGTCCTTCCGGGACAGGAAGTAGAAGTAGACTGCGTTAAGGCGGCCATTGCATACGGTAGTGATTGGTCAACGTTAATAGAAAACTGCACACAGAACCGGCGGCGATTAGATATCTGGATGCGATATGACCACACCGTTCCTGTCGCACCTCCTTTGCTAAGAAAGCTTATCAATAGCACAAGTCAGAATATATTCTGTTATCTCATCCCCGACGTTCTGCACACAAAAATTATTTGGTGGAAAGGATACGGCGTATACATAGGTTCTGCAAACCTCACCGATCGGGCATGGAACTCGAATATAGAGTTCGGAGTTTTCTTACCAGAAGGTGATCTGGAAAGAAATGGAGAGATAGAGGAAATCGAGTCGTTCTTTTCCGCACTAGAAAGGTGTGATGCTGCTTTTGAACTAAATGAGGAGATTATTGAAGAGCAGGAGAAGCTGTCAGCGCTTCGCTCAAAGCGTGAGGATGCGTTGAACAAAGAGGCCGAGGCTCTTAGAAAAATTAAAAAGTGGGCTGGGCCTGCAAGTGTTGTAACACGCGAGAAGGCAAATGAGCGGCATAAGAACAACTTTATCAAAGAGTGGCGTAAAGGATTGTCAATTCTAAAAGCTATTGCTGATGTAGCACCACAATACAGGCCTTCTTGGCTTGACGAAGATGTTCCGTCTTCGTGGCAAACAGACCAATTCTTGCACGCGTATTACTACAATAAAGTGGTGGATGGGCCTCAACATCCATTTGAAGACTACTATCTAAAACATAAGAACGATCCAGCAAGTGCAACAAAGAGTACGCTTGTGTGGTGGTCAAAACTGCCGGCTCCACCATCAAGAGAGGATGAGAATTGTCACTACCAGGCTCCGCTCATACGAGAGCGCTTATCGCCGTCTGGTCTAAGCACAATGACTGTGGATCAATTCGCTGAAGTTTGTTTCGCTAACCATTCGACAATGGACCAAGTGCGCAGGATGACCAGTGACGAGTTGGGAGTTCATGAAAGTGCGCAGTTAGGAGCCAAGGAGCGGGCTGAAGCCTTCGCTAGACTACTTTGGTCGAAAACGAATGCACGTGGGGAGAATGTGGTTGAGCTTCTCCAGTTCGTCTTAGACGGGGGGACAAAAGATGAACTTCCTTCTCGGATTTATGAAGCGGCTAGATCTCCAAGCAGGAATTTCCCTCATCTCGGTCCGAATCAGCTAGCTGAACTTGCTGGCTGGGCACGACCAGATATGTGTCCTCCGCGCAATGGACGAACAAGCAAAAGTCTGAAGGCTCTTGGGTATAACGTGAAGGTGTAAATACGTCTTGGCGGGTAGTGCCAATAATCTTTCGCACTATTCTTAGCGGTGACTGGTCAAACTAAAAAGAGTTTCATTGTGAATCAGGAAGCATTTACGCCAAAGGATGAAATTACGACCTCCCTGTCAGCAAAGCCAAGCTCGATTGCCTCTGGTTGCGTGATCTGGCCAGTGGCAAGGTAAAGAGCAAGGTCTTCCGGAACGACAGGGAAGGCTATGAGCAATTGATCCGCTGGTCGATTACGAACACGAGGCAGGCGATTGGAGGTATCCACTTTGTGATGGGAGCCACCGGCGTCTACCACGAAGCACTGGCCTATGCGCTGCATGAAGCAGGAGCCAGGGTCTCGGTGGTCAACCCAGCCCAGATCAAGGATCTTTAGCAATAGCCTGGGCGTACGCACCAAGACCGACAAGAAAGACAGCCTGGTGATTGCCCGTTATGGGGCTACCGTTTGAGCAGACAGGAAAACGCAACGATGAGTGATGCAAGTATCGCTATTCTATTTGTAGTCGCAGTTGCGGCTGTTGTCACCTATTTTGCTAACAAGAGCGAAGGCTGACAACAGCCGTGCCAGTCAGAAGAGCGCATGGGTTGGTACTATTTCATTGCCAATCGCCAGGTCAGAGGTCAAAACATTCGCTGGGATCAACAGATGAATGGGGAGAAAAGGAGACGGGTGTCGATATGAATGACAGCTTTTGGATGGTTTCAGTCCGCGACGTCGGGTAATCGGATGTCGATTACCCGACGTTCTGCGGAAAAGTAGCGATACGAAGAGTGTACTCTGCGATTGTTCCGTATGAGCTTGATGGAGGAATTATCAATATGATCGATGATAAAACGATGTCGATTGGCGCTAGTGACACGGTAGTTTCGTTGGGAGATATCGCATATGCTGGTACATTACTCTCCGATCCACCAACGTCTGCACGTCACCTAGCCAAAGCGATCGCAAGCTTCTCGCATCTGTTGACTACCATTGTCTTGTCTGGACGCATTATGGTGTTCGGTGACTCGGAATCTTTCGGGAAGCCGCCGATTTCTCTCATGTACTCACTCCTGACGAAGCACTGCAATGTACTGACTGTTCCCCTAAATGATTCTCACCCGGCAATGGACGTGTTCTCGGCTGTTTGGAAAGATCCTACCGCCGAATTTGACCTAGACTTTTGCGTGTCTGCAATTGAGTCAGATCAACAGCTTAGTACGGGGGTGCGGTTACCAGATTCAACGCGATACTTCTATGAAAAAATCCTTGATTTCCCCGAGTTTGCTCCTCTTGTGTTTGAACAGCTTCCAGGGATCAAGGCGACTCTTGCAGAGTATGCCTTGTCGAAAGCTTTGTCCTTGCCGTTCACTCCGAACCCGGCTCTCTCGGTTCCAATTATTGTTCATGAACTACGCGAAAAAACCGCAAAGGATGACCTTGTATCTCTACTCGACGACATGCGGCACGAGTCTGCTACGTTGTACGACTTGAGTCGTAAACACTCCCTTGATATCCGGCGCGACGCGAACATCTACTGTCTTCGACTGCCCGCGATTTTTATGTCGATTGTGAATCAGTCAAATGATGTTGCCGGCGCTATCAGTATAGCGGCGAACATGAGCTCGGACGCGAAAGATTTTCGGGAATGGTGTAATAAGATCGAGACAGTTGATGATCCAAATGCCTATTTGGATCGCCTGCTGGCGGCAAAGGGAACACTAGAACGACTTGGTCGGGCTATTGATGCACGGGAGGGAGCCGAACTCACATTGGGTGCAGGTCCAGTTTCGACTAATTTGCCTGCCCCTAAACTAAGAAAACTGATCAATTATCTTAACGTAGATCTTGGATTTTTTCGGTCAAGGCGATTTCTAATCAACGTACTCTCGCAGGCACGCCAGATTAGCTCTGTAGAAGATAGGCTTGGAAGGCTTTGCGGTGTTGATGAGGGGCTAGCTAAGTCCGCGGCAAGAATTTACGTTAAAAGTGCCGCGGCAACGTTGGATCTCGGGGTCGCTCGAGTTCGTTAGTCGTTGAGGGGATGTGGAAGCTTTAAAACTTAGAGACTCAAAGAGCTATAGTCATTGATCACACACCGCCCTTTTTGCACACTGAGCCACTCGTTGGACAAGAAAAGAGAGTCGATCTGTTTTCTACGGACAAGACTGACGTCGATGTGAACGGCAGCTTTTGGATGGTTTCTGCCAGGGAGGTCGATTCAGGGAATGTCTCTTATTGAACGATCCCAGAAATAGCCTCCTCTTGTAACACGCTCGATTTCTTTTATTAGAGCGCCAGCATAGCCACCTAGATAAGCTCAAACTTTGTTTTCTTAAAGATACTATCTTTTCATTTGTTTTATTTAAAAAGTTAGCCGTAGGAACAATCAGGCGACCCGTACTCTTAATCAGCCGGACCGCCAAAATCTCCAAGTAATTTTCTCTTCTTGCACCATGCTATTGCTAACTTATCCATAACCTCAGCAGTAATAGCAATCGTAACCTTCATGGATTCGTCATAATTGATTTCCACTTTTGCATTATTAAATCCAGATACCTCTATGAACGCAGGGGAAATGTTATCAGACCAGAAAGGTTCCTCATACAAATAAACGTTGGCTTCTTCTTCAAAATAGATGCCTGATTTCGTACTCATAATTACACCATTATTGTCTGCTTGTGCCCATCAAGTATCATCATGGAGCTGGGTGAATATACTATTAGCGAACGTACCGATGGCTCGTGAACCTGTCTCTCTATTGATCTGCTCGATAACGCCAGGTCGACCAGTACTTTGGTAGACCAATTATGCCGCTGTTAATTACTTAGGCGGCTCTCCGCTTGCACGGGCAACTTCCACTGCTGAGAACACCTCTTTTGGATCGATGTCCTTCGTTCACTCCGGCTACTGTCTGCTATTGGAAACCGGAAGTAAGTACCAAGCTCGCCCAGAAATGAAATGGGATGTGGGAACCGCCGGTGATCCCGCCTCCTACCCGATTAGAAGTGCGAGGAAGCAGAATTTTTGCCTGTACTCTTATCTACTTCAAATTGCGAGTTCTAGATCTGATCGGTGGCCTATGCACTTTACATCAGCACGGCGTACAAATGGTTGTGCGGCTTTTCCGTAGCCTCTCTCTGCATTGAGGATATGTAGTTTATGGATTCGGCACTGCTCTGCTATCCGGCGTGTGGTTGTTCCCATTTCTTTAGCGATACCAGCGCAAGAGATGTACTCAGCATCAAATGCTGAGACAGATTCCGTGGTAACCTTCAGACCCCTTGCGGAATATCTACCCTCAAGTAGTAGGTTTTCTACCAACCACGGTACGACTAGTGGATCGCAGCCCAACTTTTTCGCAACCTGGTAAGTATAAAGGCTACGGGAACGTTTAATAGCAGTTTCCGTGGCTACGGCAACAGCATCATCTCTATTGACCAACAGCCCACCAGGCCCGTCGGTATCCCTTCCTAACACAGTTAGTGAACCTGTCAGCATTTGTTTAATTACTTGGGCTTTAGCAGCAGGGTCTCCAGCTTTCATCCGCATAATCTCGGAAATGGTGGCGAGATGATTCCTGC
This sequence comes from uncultured Bdellovibrionales bacterium, assembly GCA_965366815.1. Lineage (GTDB taxonomy): Bacteria > Bdellovibrionota_C > UBA2361 > SZUA-149 > SZUA-149 > CBDUGV01. The sequence continues at coordinate 8,851 of CBDUGV010000101.1, forward strand.
TCTGAACTAACTGCGTAGGTTTACGACAAGCAGCCAGTTGCAGTAGCTTGTTCCGGAACTGTTCAACATCTGATTCATGAAATGAACCGAGTCGCTTTCCTAACCAACGAACTTTATAAACTCGATTGGATCGTAGGGCTTGGAGCACGCTGATAGGGATTTCCAACCGACGTGCGGCCTCCCGTGGCCCAAGTGATTTACCTTTTTTGGTTCGGCGTGGCATTGATTGGTTCATGTCAAACAACAATCTTGGCTTACCTCCTCGCTCTACTGTGATAGCTTCTAGTACCCCAGTCTCTACGAGGCGACGGACAGTTTCTGGCTGAACACCGATTCGGCGTGCAACCTCCGTAATGCCCCCTACTGTGGAACTCGCAGAGCCTTCTACCCCTTTCAGTTTCCGGTCGATCAGTCCCTTTTTCCATCTTTTTGTGCCAAACTCACCAAACGCATTCCAAATGAACGAAATTTCTTCTGTTGGAAGCTCGGCTTTCAAAAAAGCTGTCTGAAATCCAAGGAATTGTTTGGCGAGGCCTGCTGATCCCTGGCCTGGGGTCCAGGTAGCGCCAATGGTTTCCAGGAAATCAAAGAAACCATGAGGCCAATTGCCTAATGCTTGGGAAGCAAATGGTAAGTTTTCAAAGACAGGATCATCGGATTTTGATTTTCGCCCCAGGTGCTCGAATCGTTCAACAACGCCTAGAAGGGTCCGCAATGACATCCTCTCTAGCTGCTCCAAGGGTAAACCCGCTATTTCCGTATTCTCTGAACGTAGTGGTCGAGTATGAAGTTTCCGCCACACTATCTCCAATAGCGGTAATACGGCCTCATTTACTATCGGGCTGCATTCTTCAGGCGTAATTTTCGCTCCACAACTGCATTCCAGTAGCCCCGGTCTGAACCAGGACAGCCGTTTCTTGCATGACGGGCAATGGGTGATAGCCGGCAATCCGTGCAGCGGGCAAACTGTGGAAATTTTTAGGTCCCAGAAAGCGTCTATATAGCCTTGCTCCTGAATACATTGTGGACATACTTTTTGTTCCTTGATGCTTAGATGGCTTGCTGGCAACTCGTGTCCAAAAACGTGGAATGTATTTAGAGAAGTAAATTCTTCTTTTTTTACGTATGCATGCTCCTCGAAGCAATCCTGACTTCGTCCAAACAGGCAGGCAAGCTTATCAGTAGCTAAACGAACAGATCGAATTTCATTCTCGGAGAGGCCGGCATACCGGAGCATGTCGCCAGGACTGCTATAACCGTTCATTTCAGAAGTCCGCAGTACAAAGCCATGGAATGATTCACCCATGATTAGTTCCGGTGTGATCACTAGCGGTACAATCTTGTTCATCACGATTCTAGTTTCTCCCTACCTGCTCAATGAATCATTTATCTTTCGGCGACGTGAACGGACCGTTTCAGCACGTTCGCACACTGCTTCATCAGAGCAAAATCGATCGCTATCTTTCGTTTTGCTGGGTTTGTCTGGTATAGTGTTGAGGTCGATCCCGAATGGATCTGTGATACCAAAAGCTAGATCAAAACTCGCGAGTGTTGCTGCAATTCGAAGGTCGTGCATTGTTACCTCGACATGTCTTGACTCAATTGCCAGGTTAATTACCTCCAAAAGTAAGTTTGATACCCGCCCAATGACCCCTCCGGTCGCAATATATACTCGAAAGGCAGTATCTTCTGTCGTAAGATCGGGGAGCTGTAAAGGTCGACATTCTTTCTGAAGTACGGCGAGGATCCCTCGGAATTCCTTGCGGTGATGTCGATTATCCCAGTCAAATTTGGGCAGGTGGAGCGGCGCTTGGAATCGTCGCTTAAGCTGAGTGTTTGTTTCCATAACCTGAACGCAAGATGGCAGCCCTGCTACCACAAGTCCTATTCCGCTATCGTCAATTACATTTTTCAGCCAATCGGCTACATGGTGCTGTACCTTGTGACTCCCCTGATCAACGAAATGTTGAAACTCATCTAAAAGTAGCAACTTCGTCTCAGCTCCTTTCAACAGTTTTAAAAGTCTTGCAGTCTTTTTCTGTTCGGTGCCTTTGTCATATGCTGGATCGCCAAGTTGGAATAGTAGGTGTTCAACAAGTCCTTTTGTAGTTGGTTTCGCTGGGGTTTTAGCAAGCAATACCGGTACTCTTAAACCGGTAACTTCCCGTTTCGATTTAAAACGATTGGCAAAGTGCTCGATCAAGCGGGATTTGCCTGTGCCTGAATCACCAATTATGGCTAGACCGCGATGATCTCCCCCACTTAAAGCACCTTGGTAACATCGTTCCAGACGCGAAATGCCATCCATTATCCATGCGTGACGAACCACCAGCTTCGATAGTTTTTTTCGTAGATCTTCGAGCTCTAGTACTGTGGCTAAGGCCTCGCAACCTATTTTAGGGAGGGTAAGATCAATCATCGTAAGAGACCTCCATGGGAATTAAGTCGTCGGAGTCAGTTGGGGGAGAAGAGAAAGTGTGCGTTTTCTCAGGGAGATGGGTTGTGGGCTGGGAGGGGATCTGTTCAGCGGCTGAAATGGCTGGGCTTTGTCGGGGGGTATCCTGTACTTTTTTTGTAGTACTAAATCGAGCTGCACGTTTGCGAGTAACTGAACGCTTTTCACGGATTGCTGCCTTGACTATATCTTGGATAGCTGCACGGGCTTGTAGCAATGCATCATCATCTTCATGGTCCCCCAGGTGGTCTCTCGCATACCGCCGACAAACATCATGAGACCATTTTGACAAGCCCTTTGCATAATCACGTTTTAGGGCCGTAGCACGTATTGATGCATTCGTCTCAGGGTCAATCACATGTACAAACTCCAAGTCAGTGGGGTCATACCGAACTACCACTTTAACCTCCGGGCCAACTCGTTTGCGCAATTCACCAAGCTCTCGGGAGTTGTACTTCAGATTATTTATTTGAATTCCTTCATGATTCAAAACCCTAGTTGCTGTAGCTCCAACAAGTGCATCAAGCTCGGCGATGGAAGGAGCAAATGGGATGTTGCTAGGATCATAGTGATCGCGCCATACGACAGCGGGCGGTTGTCCAAGAGTGCGGTGTTTTCTTTGGTGATAGATATCCACGATCCACTTAATAACAATCTCGCGAAACATTGACAGGGTTATTGTTGCCTCTTTTAGAGAGTTGTAATCTCCACGCTCGTCAATTGAACTGAAAGTAGTCCCAGGAAGATTGTGAAGTAGGTCAGAAGACATAGTACCTAGTACCCGCTCAACATGAGGCTTTTTCCAGCCTTCCTTACGCGGTGCATAGTCAATTTCTATGCCTAAGGAGTGACAAGTATTCTCAAAATGTTTTGAATGAAACTCCAAACCGTTATCCACAACGATTTTCAACGGGATTCCGTGACACCCCCATTCGTTCTTCACGCTAGGATATAGACTATTTAGCCCTGTTTTAGGTGTAAACGCATGCTTGAGACACTGTGCAACGCTAGCAAATGAGGGAGGCTCAAAACCGATGTACAAGCCAAGAACGCTGCGGGATAAAATTTCTAGCGCCAATGTTATATAAGGACGACCTAGGGGCATATATGAATAGTCGTCCAGTACAACGATGTCAGCGACCGTGTGGTCAATTTCAACCTTTTGGAGGAGGTGTTCAGCCCCGAGTTCCCCCAGGACCGTGCGGAATCGACGCTTGGCCTCTGTCCACCCGTACCTTGCGGCTACCCGCTCAAACTGCGGTACAGCATCGATCGCTCGTTTGACAAGCGACAGTGTCGGGTATGGCGTCTGTAGAGGGGAGGGTAGTGTTTTATTGTGTGCCTGCACCAACTCTTTTGCTTTTAGCAGTGTCTCTTTGGCGGTACACCGCTGAGAGGACAGATATGCTTCGCTTACGGCCTGTTCTACAAAAGCCAATGTTTCTGAAGGGTAACGGCGCTGGCGATTCCCTTTGTTATCATGTTTGGTGACGAGTGAGCGGATATCTTCACCGCTTTCTTGAAAACGGTCCCACCAACGCTTCAGAGTATGCCAATGTGGTATAGTCTCTGGTTTATGGAGAGTTTTCCATACAGCCTCAGCTATCGGGGAAAGCGTCTGATCGGTAAAGAATCGGGGGGATTCTGATCGAATACGGGTTACGTAGGCAAATCGGGTTTTTGCTTCTTCTTGAAGGTCTTCAGGAAGCTGATCAAAATCTGCATTGACTCTCTGGACACCGAGATTTTTGATCAGCGCTAATTCCTGCCTTGCATGATTGTGCAATGTTAGTGTGTTGGCAGCGTATCGCTCCAAAAGATAAGACCATTCATACACAACGAATCGACCGCTGCTTTTATCCATAAGCTGCCATTCTGTTTCTGATATCTGGCGGTCTACCTCATAGCACTTTTCGTCGATTGTTACCGTCGTGCCTGATCGGAAATAGGCTTTAGTCATAATGACCCCCCCACCACAACTGGTGTATTGGCAATCCACTCAAGGTTATAGGCGACAGGTATATCGCCCGTGAGAATTAGACTGCACAGTGCTTGAATACCTTCGTCTCCTAACGCACCGTTTTGCACGTCGCCCCACGTAAAGGAGCGTTTTCCAAGAATTCTACGAATTCGTTCAAGTTGAATTACATCCAAAGGAAATCGACCAAAACGCAAAACGAATTCAGCATTACGTAAGCGCGGTTGGCGCATGATTTCATTTTCCAAGAGAAGTTCGTATCGATAACCATGACGTGGTAGAGCTCTTTCAAGCAGTGATGTGCGTGCCGCTACAAACGAATCTTTGGTGGCTGATGCTGGCTTTACCTCCCGAAAAATAGGACCAGAAGGTGTCAGGGCAA
>CBDUGV010000102.1:0-13573 GCA_965366815.1 uncultured Bdellovibrionales bacterium
CGATTCATTTCTGCCAAGAAAGAAGAGCCCGAATTCATGTTGGAGTGGCGACTCAAGGCATTTGAGAAATGGAAGCAGATGGAGGAGCCGACCTGGGCCTTCGTCGACTACGACCCTATCAAATACCAAGAGACGATTTACTACTCTGCTCCGAAAAAGAAACCGGAGCTCAAGAGCCTCGATGAAGTGGATCCAGAGATTCTCAAGACGTACGAGAAACTCGGTATCCCGCTCGGTGAGCAGAAGCGGTTGGCGGGAGTTGCAGTGGATGCGGTGTTCGATAGTGTTTCTATTGCGACAACGTTCCAGGAAGAGCTGAAGGAAGCAGGAGTAATCTTTTGCTCGATTAGCCAAGCAGTTCGTGAGCATCCGGAACTGATTAAAAAGTATCTCGGATCAGTTGTCCCGTACACTGACAATTTCTTCGCTACTTTGAATTCTGCGGTATTCACTGATGGCTCTTTTGTCTACGTACCGAAGGGGGTTCGTTGCCCACTCGAGCTTTCGACATATTTCAGAATCAACGCTCAGAATTCCGGGCAGTTCGAACGCACGCTGATAATCGCTGACGAGGGAAGTTACGTAAGCTACCTCGAGGGATGTACTGCTCCTCAGCGTGATGAGAACCAACTGCATGCAGCTGTTGTTGAACTCGTTGCTCTTGAGAATGCGCAGATTAAGTATTCGACAATTCAGAACTGGTATCCCGGTGACGAGAACGGAAAAGGTGGTATTTACAATTTCGTAACAAAGCGTGGAATTTGTGCGGGTAAGAATTCGAAGATTTCATGGACACAAGTCGAAACCGGTTCCTCGATTACTTGGAAGTATCCGAGTTGCATCTTGAAAGGTGATAATTCAGTTGGAGAATTCTATTCAGTAGCTCTTACCAATAAGCGTCAGCAGGCTGATACCGGCACGAAGATGATTCACATTGGTAAGAATACCAGTAGTACTATTATCTCGAAGGGTATCTCTGCCGGTAAGGGGCAAAACTCCTATCGCGGATTGGTGAAAGTGATGAAGAGCGCAGAAAATGCCCGCAACTTCTCACAATGCGATTCGATGCTGATGAGCGATACATGTGGGGCGCATACCTTTCCGTACTTGGAGATAAAAAATCCGACGGCCAAAGTCGAACATGAAGCAACGACTTCTCGAATTGGAGAAGATCAAATTTTTTACTGCAATCAGCGAGGTATACCGACAGAAGATGCGGTTTCAATGATTGTACATGGATTTTGCAAGGAAGTATTTAAAGAACTTCCAATGGAGTTCGCTATAGAGGCACGACAGCTTTTGGCTGTGAGCCTCGAAGGAAGCGTAGGGTAACTAATACATAGGCAACGGTATAGAGGACACGATGTTACAGATACGAAATTTGCATGCAAAGATTGAAGACGGTGAGCAGATACTCAAGGGAGTAGACCTTGATATTAATGCCGGCGAAGTCCATGCGATAATGGGCCCGAACGGTTCTGGAAAAAGCACGCTCGCATATGTGCTGAGCGGACGTGAAGGATACGAGATAACCGAGGGGTCTATCAGCTTTTTCGGCGAGGATGTGCTGGAAATGGACCCAGAAGTCCGAGCGCAGGCTGGGATGTTTCTCGCTTTTCAATACCCGGTTGAGTTGCCAGGTGTGAACGGGAGCTATTTCCTCCGCACGGCGTTGAATGCAGTGCGCGAGTCGCGCGGTGAGAAGCCAATTGAAGTCCGGGAGTTCTCCAAGCTTATTAAAGAGAAAGCGAAAGAGCTTGATTTCGATCCAGCGATGCTGACTCGCTCCGTGAACGAAGGCTTTTCCGGTGGTGAAAAGAAACGCAACGAAATTCTTCAAATGTCGGTCTTGCAGCCGAAACTGGCAATTCTTGATGAAACAGATTCTGGACTTGATATCGACGCGCTCCAGGTTGTTTCGCAAGGAGTGAATGCCTTCCGCAACAAAGAGACTGCTGGACTGGTGATTACTCACTATCAGCGTCTACTCGATTATATTGTCCCCGATTTCGTTCACGTAATGGTGGATGGTCGTATCGTCAAATCTGGTAACAAGGAACTTGCGCTAGAGTTGGAAGAGAAGGGATACGGGTGGGTTCGTGACGCGGGCGATGGAACGCAGAATGTAGCTAACGGTGTGTAGCGAAGAAGTTGGGTATGCGACAGGAAAATACGATGGTAGCGGAAGCACCGATGCAGTCTAGCCCCGGTTCATGCGGTGGTTGGGCAGAGCAGTTTGAAACATTTGCGCAGACAAACGAAGGACCTTTGCAGGAAGTTCGTGCTGCCGCGTTTCAACGATTTGTTGAACTAGGGTTTCCAACTCCCAAGAATGAAGAGTGGAAATATACCAACGTGGCGCCGATAGCACGCACGACTTTTGCGCTTGCTCAGAAAGGATCGAATCCTGGGTTGCCGCTGCTGGCTCGCTACGGCTTGCTCAACACCAAAGGGCCACGCATGGTGTTCAGCAATGGTGTGTTCGACCAAGAGCTGTCGAATGTCAGTATGCTCCCCGATGGTGTGCGTGTAGGTTCAATTGCTGAATTGCTGCGGCAAGAGGCGAGTAACCCTGATCGCGCTCTTTTGGATGCTCACCTTGCGAAGCATGCTTCGTACGAGGAGCAAGCTTTTGTCGCACTCAACACCGCTTTTCTCAATGATGGCATTTATCTGTTTGTCGATGCGAATGTCGTTTGTGATGAGCCAGTGCAGGTGTTTCACGTGTCCAGCTCGGAAGAAGGGGAAGAAGTTTCCCATATGCGACTTTTGGTACATGCCGCTGAAAATAGCTCCGTAACCTTCTCTGAATCCTATTTTGGTCTAGATGAGAAGAATTACTTCACCAGTGCAGTTGCTGAAATCGTGCTTGAAGAAGGTGCAACGGTAGTCCATCACAAGTTGCAGTTTGAGGCAGAGGAAGCGTATCACGTTTCCACGACCGAAATAGTACAGGCGGGGCGCAGCAACTACGCGAACCACTCGTTTTCTTTCGGTGGAGGTCTTGTTCGAAACGACATAAACCCGTCTCTCGACGGCGAAGAGATTGAAACAACTCTCAACGGCTTAAGTGTTTTGAGGAACGATCAGCATGTGGACAATCACACGGTGATTGATCATTTGAAGCCAAACTGCCTGAGTAATGAGTGGTATAAAGGTATCTATGCGGATAGTTCACGCGGCGTATTTAATGGAACAATAATTGTTCGCAAGGATGCGCAGAAAACGAACGCGATACAATCGAATCAGGCGTTGTTGCTCTCGCGAGATGCGACAATTGACAGCAAGCCTCAGTTGAAGATTTGGGCTGATGATGTGCGTTGCACGCACGGTGCAACTTTTGGGCAGCTCGACGAGGAAGCATTGTTCTACCTTCGATCGCGTGGCATTGGTGTCGACGAAGCTCGTGCATTGCTGATTCACGGATTTGCAGCAGATGTGCTGAGCCAGGTTGAAACTACGCCGCTTCGGGAATTTCTTGAGGGATGTCTTTTCGACAAGCTCAAGACGGTGGATTGCACGTTTTAGTCTTCCCCGAGAGCGCTTACATCTTATCCAAAATTGCAATGTAGTGCTCCTGGGAAGTAGGGCCGTAGAAATGGCCTTAACCTCCTAGCTTTACTGCGTTTTTTCAGAACATTCAACGCTTTCCACATTTTCGACGATTCTTCATGATGAAGATGGTTCGAAGAAACACATTATATTTGCTGATAGCAATTCTCTTCGGCGTGCTCCCTTGTGGGGCACAAGAAGTCGCGGTCTTGGCCACACACTCCGAGGTCGGTGTCGAGGTGCGTCTGCAACAAGCCGGGCCAGTTGTCTGGCTTGAGCTAGAGGTCGCTCGTGCTGAGTCGGAGCACGCAGCTATTCCACCGAAGGTGTCCGTGACACAGATAAGTCAGCCCAAGCGACTTATTCTTGATGTGCCGCTTCTCGTTGACAACCAGAAGTCTGAGGCGGCGAATAGACCTGTTTCCATGGTTGCATTGGAGCATCCACTCTTCTCACAATTTCAGGCAACTTCGTATCAGGGCTTGTTGCGCCTTGAGCTCAGTCTTCGATCAGAAGCCCCTTTGCGTATTGCTAAGAACTACATGCGTGAACAACAAACCCTAAAGGTTGTTTTTCAGGAATCGATTGACGAAGGTCTTGGTCGTGGGCAGACCATGCTCCAACGGGAAACCATTGGACTGCCGGATCCTGATCGCGCACGAACGCAACCACCACTAGAACTTGCTGCTCATGTGAGAGCGAATAGTGAGCTCGAAGAGTCTTTAAAAGAAGAAGAGCCAAATGAAGAACACTGGAATACCGCGGCTCAATACATCCAGAAGGTAGAAGCTCGTCGTGGTGATACCGAAACCTCCTTAGAGATTGCAGATGCAGATTTCGATGCGATTAACCACTTCGCCTATCGCGGCTATGGAGGCTTAGAGATCGAGCGAAATACAGAAGCACTTGGGGCAGCGGTAGATGATGAAGGCATCGACTATGGGCATCGCCCCGGATGGTTTGAGCGCACGTTTTCTTCAATGCGACGATTTGTCAGAACTCATCCAGCGATCATTGCTTTACTGGTGACTGTCATCGGGCTTACTACGCTGATTGCCGGTTTCGTATTCTGGCGTACTCGATCGGTTTCATCGAAGGGACGAAAGAAACCGCGAAATGCGAGGCCAACTTCGTCGTTTGCGGAGGGTTGGTATGGTGCAGGGCAGGTTCAAAAGATTAAAGAAGAGTTGTATGAGTCCTACTCTGTGCTCGGCGTCGAGCCGAACTGTTCCGATGAGGCAATCAAGAGCCGCTATAAACACCTTGTGAAGGTATTTCACGCCGATAAGCTCAAGTCGCGAGAACTGCCCGACGAGGTTATGCAACTTGCCAATAAACAATTCCAGCGAATCCAAACGGCCTATGAGTTGGTGAAAGAAAAGCGCAACATGACCTAACTCCCTGTTGCATAAATTGAAAATACGCTACACTCCAGCTCATGGATATCAAGAAGCGTATTCAAGAGGTCTTAACCGCTGAAGCGAAAGCGATTGCCGCGATTCCGGTTACCGATGAGTTTGAGAAAGCAGTCCTTGCATTGAGCAAGTGCCAAGGCAAGGTCATCGCATCTGGCATTGGCAAAGCCGGCCATATCGCCAGAAAGTTTGCTGCGACCCTTTGCTCAACGAGTACACCGGCAGACTTTCTCCACCCGGCTGAAGCGGCACATGGAGATTTAGGCCTCGTGGATCGCAAAGATTCTGTTGTCGCATTCTCAACGAGCGGCAAGTCGCGTGAGGTGCTCGAGATGCTTGAGCTGACCCGGCACCTCGGCGTTGCAACGGTTATTGGTGTAACTTCTCATCCTGAGTCACCTTTGCGGGAATTAAGTGATATAGTCATCGATATGGGTGAGATTGCCGAATGTTGCCCCCTCGGACTTACACCGAGTTCCTCTATCGCGGTTATGCTTGCCATTGGTGATGCACTAGCTCTTAGCTTAATGGAGCTAAAAGGCGTGACCAGAGAGCAGTTTGGCTTAAGGCATCACGGTGGGTACTTGGGCAGGAAAGCGCGTGTGGATAATTGCTAAAAAATTCACACAGCTATTTAGTCAATTTAACTAATTTCATTTTCTTAAATCTATTCATTTACTCCCACCTCGATTTTGCCTAATTTAAGGAAGCATCCGTACCAGCCCGCTGGTATATTTATCCATAGTTCTCGTTCATCTATCTCTATGCATGGGAGTGCAACATATGTCTGATTCGCAAGATTCCGGTTCTGAAACTTTGGTAGTTGCTTCTAAGTTAAAGAAGTACATCAAGGCAGAGTCGGGTATGAACACCTCGGCAAACGTTATGCCTGCATTGTCTGACCGTATTCGTCAGATGTGTAAAAACGCAATTTCAAACGCAGAAAGCGAAGGTCGTAAGACCGTAATGGATCGGGATTTCGGTTAGAACTTCCGTTCTGACTTATTCCATCCGTCGGTGATCGGCGCAGTTCTCGCATGCATGCAGTTCGCATGCGAAGAACAAGCGCCTTTTGCCGAACCCGACTGCTGGCCGAATTCGCGCATTGGTCGAATCATTCCCGGCACTGTTCGTCAGAGATACTTCTTTCCGCTCTTGTAATCACGTGGGAAAATAAGGCCGGTGCAAACTAAACACTACAGCAGTGAGATAACTATGACTGATTCCCCTAACTGTTTTCGAATCCTTCTTCGCCTCTTGCTGGCATCGATGTTGCTGTTTGCTCTTGCCTGCGCTCAAGAGTCTTCTGACAGTGGCGACTCGAGTGGTGGCGGGGGAGATACTAGCAGTGGTGGTAGCTCTAATAACGGTGGAGGAAGCAGCGCTGGCAACGGTGAAGACAACGGGCCTGGAATAGCTTTTGCGTCACTCTGTGGTGCCGTGATTGATGGAACGCTTTTTAATCCGATCGCCAGTGCGGATCTGGAGCCGGTCACAGTAGAAGTATTACAGCCTGACACCGTCATTATTCGAAGAACTGCTGGCATTGACGCTGGCAATGCCCAGCTTGTGAAGTTGCATGGAGTCAGTCGTTCTGGCGTGCAACAAAATTTCCTTCTTCAAGCCGGGATCGATTTGATACGGCAGCTTACTGCAAGTGGCGCTTTTTTTGTCCGTGCTGGCAATGTTATCGATTCCCTCGGTGTGGGAACGCCTTGTGAACTTTCGTTTGATGGAGGCGGATTGGGAACAGCCGGTCAGCTTTTCTCGCCTGCCGGAGAGAACGTCAACGAAGCATTGTTACGCGAAGGCGCTGTGCTTCCCCGAACCGATGCCTGTGGCTCTGAGTTGTTGCAGACCTGCTATCAAAGCATTCAGCCAAACGAACAGTTTTCAACACAGACGATTCGCAATTTTCTCTGGAAGCCGGTGTCCGAGCGCGATGGAAACTTAGTTGTCCTCGTCGATCCGGTTGGGATTACTGTGATTGTGAATGGAGAACCCCTCCCTGACTTTGGACCGAGTAACGGCCGCGGTACTACGGCACGAGCGAATCGACCGGGTGGCGCATTTGGCGGAAATATTACTGTAACGTTTGTTGATTCTCAGGGCCGAACGGTTGTCCTTTCGAATGGAGAACGATCAGTGAATATTCCAAACGGAGCACAGCGGGTTGAGTTCATACTGTAATGTATTCTCTAAAGTGTTCACTTGGCTGGTTCGTTGTAGTACTCACATTGTTGTTTTTTGCGACTGGGTTCCTTGCGACAGGAGTACCTGTTGCGGCAGCCGAAGTGGAATCCTGCTGTACAGAGAGTGGATTTAAGCTACCACTTCCCGAGGGATGGGTTCGTATACCGGACAAGACGATACAACTGTTTGCCAAGAAAGTAAGTACCCTGAATCCGGGGATGCCCCAGCAACAATTTCAGTATGCCTTTCAACCTGATGCTGGGTCGCAGTGGTTTAGTTACCCGTATATCATGATACAAGTGCTTGAAACGGGTAGAGTTGATGCGGCAAAATTGGCGCAGCTACAGAAACTGCCGAGTAAGAGCGCTCAAGTTGGCAAGAAGCTGGAGCACGACTTCGCTACTGTTTTGACTGGATTGAAGCTTGGAGAAGTCGGGTATGATGCTGAACAGCATATTGTTTGGAGCAAAAGCTCATCTCGCGTGGCAACCGTTGGTGAGGTATTCGCTTTAAGCGGGTCGTTATTGACCGCGAAAGGAGCGATTGTCGTTCATTGCTATGCGAAAAACGAGCAGTTTGCAGCACTTCTTCCGGCGTTCGAGGAATTCGTACGAGGGATTCAATTGATACCGGCTCTACAATTCTAGAATTTTTTCGACCTCGCACAATAGGGCACTACGACCGATAGCTCGTGAGCCGAATTCTTCGAAATAGCGTCGTTGTTCCAATCCTCCTTGGGCTTCTCTTTGCACTGCTTAATTGGCCAGCGGCACAGCAGTTCTCCATTTCTTCATTCGGCGGATCCCGCGGTGACGCCGCAATCTATTTGTATCTTCTTGAAGAAAACGCACGATCATTCTTCACCATTCCGTCTCGTCTTTTTGACGCTTCCTTTTTCCATCCCTTTGGTCAGTCATTAGCCTATACAGATAATTTCCTGCTGCCTGGCCTTGTTGCAAAGCCCTTGCTTGCCGTTGGTGTTCCACTTGTCGCTGCGTATAATCTGATTCTGTTCGGGGTGACCGTGCTCAATGGGTATCTTACGTTTCGTCTCGCTCGTGCGTTACAGAACTCGCAGACTGCAAGTTTCGTTGCAGCAGTGGCTTTTTCATTCTGCTGTTTTCTCTCGTCTCAGTGGGTTCATCCGCAACTGCAGTTTGTTTTCGTGTTCCCCGCGGCCTACTTGTCGGTGTTGCGCTTTTTTGAAAAACGCAGCTGGTTCTCTGCAAGCTGCATAGGAATGACTGTCGCTATCGGTTTTTTGACCTCGATGTACTACGGCTTTTTCTGTGCATTATTTCTTATGGTTCTGGGGATTGGGATTGTCCTGTTAAAGCCGTCGATTGTAAGTCTGCGAAACGTGATCATCGTATTGTTTGCCAATCTTCCGTGGTTCTTTCTCGTGCTGTGGCTTTCCGTGCAATACAAAGCTGTCCGCACCGCATTTGGCGGGCGAAGCCTCTATGAAGCAAAGTTTTACTCAGGCTCCCTCGGCTCTTTTTTCTCTACAGCCAAGAACAATTACCTATGGGGTGATGTGCTTCATCAGTTTGGTCACTATGAGTCACGTTTGTTTCCGGGGCTTACTGCGATTGCCTTGCTACTCATACTCGTATTCTCGCGTCGTGGGCTGCGAAGCGCCTTTGCGTTATTGCCGAAACAATATGCTCGGGCATTGGCGGTGTGCGGCGTACTGGCGACAACTGCGACCTTTGTTGCTATTGGCAGCAGCTTTGTTTTTAGTGAGTGGTTGGCTGAAAAACATACCCATCGAGCACTGCTCATAGCGGTACCTCAGTGGGGAATTCTTTTCTGTGGTATGCTGGCACTTCGTGGCCTCGGTCGAGGTTCACGAGAAAGTGAGAGACTCGCTGCCCATGAGCTTTTGATTCTCACTGGCTTCATTACTTTTGTGTTCATTTTTGCGACCCAAGGAATAATTGGAGGTCATTGGCCGAAAGCCGTTCGCCCGGGTTTTTTCTATCAGTTGTATAGATATATTCCGGGATTCGATGCGATACGAGCAGCTGGGCGTATTGGCGTTCTAGCAGCATTTGGATTATCCCTCCTTACTGGATACGGTTATTCGATACTCGAATCGAAACCGCTGTTTCAAAGACGCCCTTGGCTTGCCCGTGTTCTGGCATGTGTTGTACTCGCACTGCTTTGCCTTGAGTTAAAACACACAGATTTTCCGCTTCAACCAGAACCTGAAACACCACCGGTCTATGACTACTTGAGCACGCTTCCAGGTGATGAAGCAGTTATTGCTTTGCCATTTGGCATTGTCACGAACGTGCCACGCTATACGCTGCTGCAAACTGACTATATGAGAAACTTGCAACGAAGTGGGCGAAGGATGGTCAATGGGTATAGCGGTAAAATGCCGGCCTATCAGCAATTTCTTGAAAAGAAGACCAAAGGATTTCCCGATCAACTGAGCGTGTCCTATTTGGGGCGTATTGCAGATTTGAGATACCTGGTGTTCGATCGTCGCTATGCTGAACAGTTTGACGAGCAAGACTTTGAGCAGCGTATGACTGCCCTTGGCGATCAGCTGAAACTCTTGCAGAAAGACTCTTGGGGAAACTATCTTTTCGAGTTGCGTCCGCTTCTCACAGTTGACAATCTGGAACTCTACCTCCGACCCGATTTACAATCTCCACGCAACGTACGTATTCGGTTTCAGTTAGAAGGATATGAGGAGAGTGATTTGCCAATTGTGCTTGAAGTGCAAACGGGGACCCGGCCTGAAGGAAGAGTGAAAACTCCGGTCATGCAAAAAGTTGAGCTGCACCGACTGAACGCATGGCAAGAAGTAGAGCTGTCACTTCCTATTTCCATTAGTCCAGTTATCCCTCATAAAGTTCGTTTTATCACGCCGACTCGTGCAGGTGGCCAGAAGATTTTGGTCAAGAGAGGAGCAGAGGAACCGTTGGAGCCATAACGCCGATGCAAACAGGTCGTATAGCCAAAACAATCAAATTGCTAGTTTTTTGCCTGCTGGTGATTGCGGTGGTCATGTATATGCGAATAACTCCGTCATCTGACCGGGTCTGGTCAGCAGATCAACGCATTTTGCTGGAAATCGATATTGCCGAACACATCGTGCATATCAGAAACATTCGCAATCTCTCCTATACCTCGGCAGATGACTATACGCTCTCTTACTACGATCGGTCTTTTGATGTCCGTGATCTGCGCGGTGTTTGGTATATGGTTGAACGACTGAGTGATACGCTCCAAGGGGTTGCACACACGTTGCTCAGTTTTGAGTTTGAAAATGGGCAATTTGTGGTCATTTCGGTAGAGGTTCGCAAAGAAGTTGGCGAGCAGTACTCGCTCCTCAAAGGAGTGTTAAAGCAGTTCGAGTTGACGTATGTGATTGCCGATGAACGTGATGTGCTGCAGCTGAGGACTACCTATCGCGGGAACGATGTATTCCTATTTCCAATTGACGCTCCACGCGAGCAGCTCCAGGCATTGTTTTTGGATATGCTTCAGCGAGCCAAGCAGCTACAGGAACAGCCGGAGTTCTACAATACCCTGACAAATACCTGCACGACGAATATAGTTGATCATGTGCGAGCAATAGTACCTGGGAGTGTTCCCCTCAGTTTAAAGGTCGTGCTGCCTGGATATTCGGATAGCCTTGCATATGACGTTGGGCTGCTGGGTAAGGATAGATCTCTCGAGGAGCTGCGCTCCATATACTATATTAGTCGACGGGCACGAGATGCCGCGTCGACTGACGACTTTTCAACGCGAATTCGTGAGGGCTTACCTCGGCCTGATAGTTGGTCTATTTCTGTTCCTTCTGATCCCCTAGATCCTTGAGGCAGGTCTCCAGGGAAGCCTCGATAGATGCAAGTGGATTGTTTTTTGATGGCTCACTCTGCAGTGCGCGATAGGCGTTAAACGGAACAATTTGTTTGCTCTTCCAATTGCGGTAGGTTCGGTTTTGGCGAATATTGCAATATCTCGGAAGTCGCTCATCGGGACTTCGCTGATACGTTTTGCACCCGAGAAATCGTGGGCGCAAGACTTCGGCAATTTCTACTTCAATATCCTTTTGCACGCGCAATGAAGTGCAGGCATTGCTACAAATCTCGAGTTGTTGTTCGGTTTGATGCGCTTGGGCGGTACAGCTCAACTCCGCAAGATCGGGGGCCGCGGGAGTGGGGTGACCGCAGAGGGGATCGAGTAAAGCTACAGTCAATTCAATGAGTCCACTACTCAAGCACGCCTTTTTCTTCGCAGAAACCTTACAGGTGCAGGAGAGCTCACAGTCTTGCCAAAGTACTGGTGCGGAGGCTGCTTGTTGGTCGCGTAAGTCCGCCTCGTTTGTGATTACACAGTGCCAAGGCAGTGGGGTAATTTGTTTCAGGGGACCGAATTTCTCTGCGAGCAAGACTTCGAACGATTCCTGAGCAAGTACTTTAGAGCCTTCGGTTGAATCCTTGCGAACTATCAACTCGATCTGCTTTCGCCAACTCGTCGAGCCACCCTCGGCCATTGTCTCCGGTATTCCGAGGCCGATAATCTCGAGGAAGTTGTCATGGCGCACAAAAGAGATCGGCGGCAGGGTGAGAATTTCCTCAACCTTAGACCCGTAAGGATTTTGACCATTTGCAGTATCAAAATGGTAGATTATTTTACCAGCCGGGGTAAGGAGGTCGCCGCTTGGGGTGAGAAGAAACTCTCCAATTGATGCGGTGTTTCCAGAGGGACGAGTCAAGTCGACAAAAGCGCCTTCAAAGATTTCACGTTGTTTGCTATCGAGTCGTCCGGTGGCTGTGATCTGCAACTGCATTCCATCAAATATTTGAGCTTCACTATCCAGTTCTTGCAGTTCATATTCGAACTCGGCACCAAGTAGCGGGATTTTCGTAGACTCGTTATAGGAAATGAGAATTGATCGACTTGTGCTCGAGAGGAGCGAGCTGATTTTCGTTCGAGCCTCGCTTAGCTGCTGTTCAGCACTCCAATCTTGAAAAATGAAATAGATTGCAACCGATGCAGCGCTAAGTGCCAAAATAAGAATTCTTGAGCGATGCATCTTCATTTCTTGCCGAAAAAAGTGTTGCTTTAAAGGTGTTCGACAAGAATAGCAGCTGTCTAATTTTCAGGCACATTGAAAATTGCCTCAGCGAGGCGTGACGAGTCGCCTCTTAGACTCGTATGGCTTTGAGCTGTCCAGATGACTCGAGCTCGTTATATAGGGCGTTTCTCGCTCGCTCGAGTTCGTTGCGCAGGGCGCTCTTGGTCACTCCTAACTCCTTGGCAATCTTTTGTGGATGCGCCTGTTGGAAGTAGACCAAATTCAATACTCTTTGATGCCGGTCGCCGAGATTTTCCAGTGCTTCTCGAACGATCTGTTTCCGCTCATTCTCAAGCATCATAGTTTCAGGCGATTGACTCTGTCGATAAGCGAATACATCAGGATCGACATCGACCTCTTCTTCGATATCTTCGTTGATCTTGACACTAGTGTTCCCAGCTAAGTGTGCGCTTCTTGTAAGCGCATGAACTGCCTTCTTTGCAGTCACTGCATGCTTTACCGCTTTGATGAGTCCCGCTTTGATGTAGTAATAGACAAAGGTATTAAAACTAGAACCTTTGGCAGGGTCGTAGCGCTTGGCTGCTTCACAGAGTGCCAAATCAGTTATGCCTTCAATTTCTTGTGGAGGCATCTGACATTGCCATCTTCGCAAGAGCGAGAACGACATGCGCAATGCAGTTTGTCGAATTTCGTCAGTTATAAGATTTGCTGGATAGTTGAATGAGTCGATCTCAAGAATTGCAGTATTCGCCGCCATAGTAATCAGAACCGAATGAAGTTAACCTAGTTAATCAAAGTTGATTCGGCGGGTTTCTCTCTCTCGCCGCATTAGCCGTTCACATATCCTCTAAATGTATTGGCATGCTTCATTTTCCTGTATTTACGGTAAGCTAGAATCAGATCCCATCTGTCCACATGTGTTCGGATCCCAGAAAAAAAACCAAATTTGCCATCTTCTTAACGTCACGTTACGCTGTCGGCTGGTCAGTATTCCTTCTGTCGCGGGGCGTGCCATGCTCGAATATGTAGCTAAAAGATTTGTGATTCGCATTTTCGTCGTCCTGTGCTCGATCCCTATCCCCCTTTCACTTCTAGCCTTTGCCCTGGTTACTCCAACTGTAGCTGAGCAGAGTGCAAAGGCAGGAGTTGCAGTTGTCGAGGCTCAGTCGGCAGATTCTCTTTTGCTCAGTTCTTTGCAGTCCGGTTCCCGGTTGTCTGACGCTGGGATATTTCGATCTGGGATATTTCGATCTGGGATATTTCGATCTGGGATATTTCGATCTGGGTTAGTTCGACCTGGGTCAGTTCGATCGGGGGCTGTCGGGTCAACTCACTGTCCTATGCGTCAGAA